>JAEYTW010000449.1 GCA_023433835.1 Pseudomonadota bacterium
CCGCCCACCCGGCGGCGGACCTGAGCGTCGCGGCCCTGGCCGGCCGGATGGGGCTGAGCCCGCGCCATTTCGCCCGGCTGTTCCGGGCCGAGCTCGGCCTGACCCCGGCCGCCTGGGTCGAGGCCGCGCGGGTCACGGCGGCCCGCCGCCTGCTCGAAGGCGGGCAGGAAACACCCAAGCAGGTCGCCGCCGCCTGCGGCTTCGCCGATGCCGACACCTTGCGCCGCGCCTTCGCCCGCCATGTCGGTGTGACGCCAGCCGAATACCGGCGGCGCCACGGCGGCGTACCGGGTTGATCGGGCCGGGCGATGCTGGATATTGGTCTTGGCCGAGGGAGGCAATGATGCCAAGCATGATCCCCAAGCTGTTCATGGACGGGGATGATCAAGCAGTGGAACTGCCTGACGAATTCCGTTTCGAGGGAGACGAGGTCTTTATCTGGCGAGACCCGCGAACCGGCGATGTCGTTCTGTCGTGCCGAGCGCAGATCCCGGAACCCTGCCGATCGTGAGCAGCCTTGGGCTTGAGGCGCAGCGGTCAAGCCGCGCGTCACGCCTCCAAGATTGCCGTGAGGTAACCATCGGCCCGGTCGACCGCCACATAGGCTTCCGGCCTGGTTATCGACCGCAACCGATCCGAACTTTACGGCCCCAGCACCTTTCTCATCGAGGCCCGCTGCATCGAGCGTGGCGTCAGGCGATTTGAAAACGCGACAAAGTTGTTGATGAAGCCGGCGACGACGGATGCCTTGCCCCGAGAAAGCGCGCGGATGCCGCTTTCGGCGACCGGCCGCGGCTGCATCGTCAGCAGGCGCAACAGCGGCGAGACCGGGGCGCCGGCCGCGGCGTCGAACCCCGTTTCGGTATGCCCGGGGCAGAGACTGGTGACGACGACGCCGCGCGGGCGAAGTTCGTCATGCAATGCTTCGCCGAAGGCCAGCACATAGGATTTCGTGGCCGCATAGACGGCATAGCTGGGTACGGCCTGGAAAGCCAGCAGGCTGGCGACAAGAAGGATCTGTCCGGATCCGCGCGCGGCCATTTCGCGGCCGAACACATGGCTGAGTTCGGTGAGCGCCGTTATGTTCACCTGGATCATGTCGCCGGTGCGCTCGATCGGCGTCTCCAGGAAGTCCCCGTGCAAGCCGTAGCCGGCATTGTTCACCAGGATATCGATTGCGATCGATCTTTCGTCCAGGGTCGCTTTCAGGCGCGCGGCGGCACCCGGCGCGGCGAGATCGATCGGTTCGACGATGACGTCTACGCCATGCCGGACCCGGAGTTCGGCGGCGATTTCCTCCATGGGTGCCTGTCGCCGGGCAGCGAGCACGAGGTCGACCTTCCGCGCCGCCAGCAGATCGGCAAATTGGCGGCCGAGGCCGCTTGACGCGCCGGTGATCAGCGCGCGCTTTCCGGCGGGACCGGCCATATCTTCAACGATGGACACCGGCTCGTCCGCATCCGGGGCGGCAGTCCGTGGCATGGGCTTCTCCATCCATCTCAGGAGGACGCGACGTCACGCACATGCCCGGCCGCGGAATCGAGGAAGGACCGGGCGAGATCGGGATCGTTGAGCACGCGCGACAGCGTCAGCGCCCCGACCATCGTCGAGAGAACGACCATGGCCTTGCCAGCCGACTTTTCCTGACCCGCGGCGGAGATCAGCGCGTCGAGGACGCCCAGATGTGCCCTGATCCCTGCTTCGAACGACGCCTTCACGTCAGCGCCCTGCCTTGCGGCGTCCGACCCCAGCGCCACGATCGGGCAGCCGTCCATCTTGTCCTCGCGGTGGCCGCTGCTCAGGTAGAAACCGATCAGCGCGCCCAGCGGGTCGGAAGGGTCGGCAGCCGCTCCCTCCGTCCAGCGCCGGGCGGCGCTCTCCAAGGCGCGCCTGGAAGCCTGCTCGATCAGATCGTCCTTGGAGGCGAACTGCTTGTAGAACGCGCCCTGGGTCAGCCCGGCGCCTTCCATCAGATCCTTCAGCCCGATGCCGTCGAAGCCGTGCGCCCGGAACAGGCGAGCTGCCACGTTGATGACTGTCTGGCGATTCTCGGCTGCCTGCACGCGGCTGACGCGCATGGTGGGTTTCCTTTTAGATTTCGTTCAAGCTCTATATATCACATAGCGGTCGCACGCAAGCTATCGTAGGCAAGGAGGTCGATTTAGATTGCGATCGACATATAAATCCTTTATGGATGTCGATCATAATCTAATTTGCGTGCTCGCACGCCCGTTGATGGATCGTCGTTCATGGTACGCAGGCAGCTTCTCCTCATTGGCGCAGTCGCGTCTTCGGCCGCGGCCGTCGCCGCGGTGGTGTTCGTCGCGCAAGGGCTGCGCCACAACGCGGCAGTCGCCGCGGACACGCGCTCGGCGCCGCCGCTGGTCCGGATAGCGCGTGCAACCGGCGTCGCCGGCCTCGAGCGCTCCTTCACCGGCACGATCGCCGCGCGGGTGCAAAGCAATCTTGGCTTCCGCGTGCCGGGCAAGATCGTCGAAAGGCTGGTCGATGTCGGCCAGCAGGTCAGGGCGGGCCAGCCGCTGATGCGTATCGATGATACCGATCTGCGTCTGGCCGTGACCGCCCGGCGCAATGCGGTAGCGGCTGCCCGCGCCGTTCTGGTTCAGGCCAGCGCGGACGAGAAGCGCTACGCGGCTCTGGCCAAGGGCGGCATTGCGGCGACGCCCCAGCGGTACGAGCAGGCCCGCGCCGCGGTGGACACTGCCGAAGCGCAACTGGCGGCCGCCCAGGCGGAGGCGGAGGTCGCCCGGAACGCGGCAACCTATTCGACATTGGTGGCCGGCGCGGATGGAACGGTGGTCGCCACCCTCGGAGAACCGGGCCAGGTCGTCGTTGCGGGGCAGGCGGTGGTCCAACTGGCCCATGCCGGTCCACGCGAAGCACTGGTCACGCTGCCGGAAACAATCCGCCCCGCACTCGGCTCGGTGGCGGAAGCCAGTCTCTACGGCAGCGCCGGGCTGCGCGGCAAGGCGCGGCTGCGGCAGATTTCCGATGCTGCCGATACCCAGACCCGAACCTATGAAGCGCGTTACGTGCTCGAGGGAGATGCCGCCGCGGCGCCTCTCGGCGCGACCGTCACCATCACGATCGCCGATGGTGAAACGCGGTCCGACGTCGCCGTGCCGATCGGCGCCGTGCTGGATGACGGCAACCGCACCGGGATCTGGCTTTTCGATCGCAGTTCCTCGACCGTCCGGTTCGCCGCCATCAGGATCAAGCGGCTCGACAGCGAAACGGCAACCGTCATCGGCATTGAACCGGGGCAGGACATCGTGGCGCTCGGGGCCCATCTGCTCAGCGAGGGCGCGCCGGTCAGGACCGGTATCGAAGCCCGGGCGGCTGCCCGATGAGCCTAAATCTGTCCGCGCTCGCGGTGCGCGAGCGGGCCGTCACCCTGTTCTTCATCGTCCTTTTGGCCGCGGCCGGCATTTATGCCTTCGTGAAGCTCGGGCGGGCGGAGGATCCATCCTTCACCATCAAGACGCTGACCGTCACCGCCGCATGGCCGGGTGCGACGGCGCGCGAGATGCAGGACCTGGTGGCCGAGCCGCTCGAGAAGCGCATTCAGGAACTGACCTGGTACGACCGTGTCGAGACGACGGCGCGGCCCGGCTTCGCCTACCTCACGGTCACGCTCAAGGACAGTACGCCGCCATCCGCCGTGCAGGAGGAATTCTATCAGGCGCGCAAGAAGCTCGGGGACGAGGCGCGCAATCTGCCGCCAGGCGTGCTCGGCCCATTCGTCAACGACGAGTTTTCCGATGTGAGCTTCGCGCTTTATGCCTTGAAGGCCCGGGGCATGCCGATGCGCGAACTGGCCCGGCAGGCCGAAGTGATCCGCCAGGATCTTCTGCACGTGCCGGGCGTCAAGAAGATCAACATCCTGGGCGAGCGTCCCGAACAGATCTTCGTCGAGTTCTCCTACGCCAAACTGGCGACGCTGGGGGTGTCGGCGCAGGACATCGCGGCGGCCCTGCAGCGGCAGAACACGGTCATGCCGGCAGGGTCGATCGATACGCACGGGCCGCAGGTTTTCATCCGGTTCGACGGTGCCTATGACAGCATCCAGGCGATCGCCGACACGCCGATCGTCGCCGGCGGGCGAACGCTGAGACTGTCCGATGTTGCCGCGGTTCGACGCGGATATCAGGACCCGGAGACCTACGTCATCCGCCATGAGGGCGAACCGGCCGTCATGCTCGCGGCGGTCATGCAGCAGGGCTGGAACGGGCTGGAACTGGGCAAGGCGCTCGAGGCGCGCGCCGATGCGATCGCCAAGTCCCTGCCGCTCGGCCTCACGCTTGCGAAGGTGAGCGACCAGGCGGTCAACATCGACGCCGCGGTCGGCGAGTTCATGCTGAAATTCGCGATGGCGCTCGGCGTCGTCCTGTTCGTGAGCCTGGTCAGCCTTGGTTGGCGGGTCGGCATCGTCGTGGCGCTTGCCGTGCCGCTGACGCTGGCCGCCGTCTTCCTCATCATGCTGGAGACCGGCCGGTTCTTCGATCGTATCACGCTGGGCGCGCTGATCCTGGCCCTCGGCCTGCTCGTCGACGACGCCATCATCGCCATCGAGGTCATGGTGGTGAAGATGGAAGAAGGCATGGATCGTATCAGCGCGGCGGCCCATGCCTGGGGTCACACGGCGGCGCCGATGCTGTCGGGCACGCTTGTCACCATCATCGGACTGATGCCCGTCGGATTCGCCAGTTCGAGCGCCGGCGAATACGCCGGCAACATCTTCTGGGTCGTGGGTTTTGCGCTGATCGTGTCCTGGATCGTCGCGGTCGTCTTCACCCCTTACCTCGGCGTGAAGATGCTGCCGGCAATCAAGCCCGTCGACGGCGGCCACGCCGCGATCTACGACACGCCGCGTTACCGGCGCCTGCGCAGGCTGATCGAATTCACCGTGCGCCACAAGTTCGTGACATGCGCCATCGTTGCCGCCGCCATGGCCGTTTCCGGCTTGGGCATGGGCACGGTGAAGCAGCAGTTTTTCCCGACCTCGGACCGCCCCGAGGTGCTGGTCGAGGTCCGCATGCCGGAAGGCACCAGCATCGAGGCCACTGCTGGTGCCGTACAGAAGTTGGAAAGCTGGCTGAAGGGGCAGGTCGAGGCGAAGCTGGTTACCAGCTATGTCGGCCAGGGAGCGCCGCGCTTCTTCTTTGCGATGGCGCCGGAGCTGCCTGATCCCGCCTTCGCCAAGATCGTCGTGCTTACGCCGGATGCGGCAGCGCGCGAGGCGCTGAAGCACCGGCTGCGCGATGCGATCTCGGACGGTCTCGTTCCCGAGGCCTTCGTTCGCGTCACGCAACTCGTGTTCGGGCCCTATACGCCGTTTCCGGTCGAGTTCCGCATCACCGGACCGGATCCGACGCGCCTGTACCAGATTTCAGAGAATGCCCTCGACATCATGAGAAGCGTTCCGGACGTTCGGCAGGCAAACCGGGACTGGGGAAACCGGGCG
Source organism: Pseudomonadota bacterium (assembly GCA_023433835.1). Lineage (GTDB taxonomy): Bacteria > Pseudomonadota > Alphaproteobacteria > Ferrovibrionales > Ferrovibrionaceae > JAFKFH01. The sequence continues at coordinate 5,486 of JAEYTW010000449.1, forward strand.
CCCGTTCTGCGCTATGTTCCCGACCAGAACCGGCTGGGCCTGATCGGCCTTTCGCCGGCCGAAGCCGCCCAGCAGCTGCAATTGCTGCTGACCGGCATTCCCGTCACCCAGGTTCGCGAAGACATCCGCAACGTTCCCGTGGTCGCGCGCAGCGGCGGCGCCAACCGCCTGGATCCGGCGCGCCTTGCGGACTTCTCGCTGATGAGCCGCAATGGCCGGCAGGTCCCGCTCGATCAGATCGGGTATTCGGAAATCCGGTTCGAGGAACCGATCCTCAAGCGGCGCGACCGAACGCCGATCATTACGATTCGCTCGGACATCAACGAGGCGACGCAGCCCCCGGAAGTCTCGCTGCAGGTCATGGCGGCGCTGCAGCCGCTGATCGCCTCGCTTCCGGCCGGGTATCGCATCGAGATGGCCGGCAATATCGAGGAATCGCTCAAGGCCAACGCCGCGCTGGTCAAGATCTTCCCGGCAATGATCGCCGCGACGCTGATCGTCATCATCCTCCAGGTTCGCAGCCTCTCGACCATGACGATGGTCATGCTGACCGCGCCGCTCGGCCTTGCCGGCGTCGTGCCGGTATTGATCGCCTTCGATCAGCCGTTCGGTTTCAACGCCATTCTCGGACTGATCGGGCTGGCCGGGATCCTGATGCGGAACACGTTGATCCTGACCGAGCAGATCAAGGAAAACCAGGCGGCGGGCCTTGACGACTATCATGCCGTCGTCGAGGCAACGGTCCAGCGAACCCGGCCAGTCATCCTGACCGCCCTTGCCGCCGTCCTGGCCTTCATTCCGCTCACCCACTCGGTGTTCTGGGGATCGATGGCCTACACGCTGATCGGTGGCACCGCGGTCGGCACGGGGATGATCCTGCTTTTCCTTCCCGCCCTCTACGCCACCTGGTTCCGGATTACACCGGCGGCCGATCGCTCCCCGGCGCAACACGCCGGGCGGGCCAGCGATGGATGTGAACAGGAAGCTTGATATGCTGAAGCGTTGGTTTGCGAAACTCAGGCGCTGGGTCGAGGCCATCGAGGGGCTCGACGATCCCCACGGCGAGCATCTTGCCCGGCTGGAAGAACGGATACGCCGGCTGGAGGCGGATGTGGGGGAACTACGCGCCCGCTCTCCCGCGGCACAAGAGCCCTGATGGCGTAGGCGCTGACCCGGCCTGCAGCCAGGCCGGCCCTGCGGAATCTGACGAGCCCTGGTCCCGCTGGGCTTGAGGCTTGGCGGTTAAGGGGGTAACGTCCCGGCCTCTTTCCAGGACCCGAAGGCCTGACGTGCGCTATATCTCGACCCGGGGCGAGGCCCCGACCCTCGACTTTGCCGATGTTCTGCTGACGGGCCTGGCCCGCGACGGCGGGTTGTATCTGCCGGAAACCTGGCCGCAGCTCGATCTCGCCGCGCTCAAAGGCAAGACCTACGCCGAGGTGGCGGCCGCGGTCATGCTGCCCTTCGTCGCCGGCTCGATCCCCGAGGCCGATTTCCGCAAGCTGGTCGACGAAGCCTACGCGACCTTCGCGCACAGGGAAGTGGCGCCCCTGCGCCAGCTTGGTCCCTGCGACTGGCTGATGGAGCTGTTCCACGGGCCGACGCTGGCCTTCAAGGACGTGGCGCTGCAATTGCTCGGCCGGCTGTTCGACTACGAGCTCGGCCGCCGCGGCAGCCGCACGCTGATCGTCGGCGCGACGTCGGGCGATACCGGTTCGGCGGCGATCGAAGCCTGCCGCGGTTCCGCCGCCATCGACATCTTCATCCTGCACCCGAAAGGCCGCGTGTCCGAGGTTCAGCGCCGCCAGATGACCACGGTGCTCGACGGCAACGTCCACAACATCGCCATCGAAGGCACCTTCGACGACGCCCAGGCGATGGTGAAGGCCCTGTTCAACGATCACGGCTTCCGCGACCGTTATTCGCTGTCGGCGATCAATTCGATCAACTGGGCGCGCGTGATGGCCCAGATCGTCTATTACGTCACTGCCGCGCTGGCCTTGGGCGCCCCGGGCCGCAAGGTCTCGTTCTCGGTGCCTACGGGCAATTTCGGCGACGTCTTCGCCGGCTATGCCGCCAAGAAGATGGGCGTGCCGATCGAGCGCCTGATCGTTGCCACCAACCGCAACGATATCCTGACCCGCTTCCTCGATACGGGCGAATACCGGATGGACGACGTCACGCCGACGATGTCGCCGTCGATGGATATCCAGGTCGCCTCGAATTTCGAACGCCTGCTCTACGACGTCTTCGAGCGGGATGGCGCGCGCGTCCGGGCCGCGCTCGATTCGCTCAGCCAGTCGCGCGGTTTTGCCGTGACCCCGGCGGAACTGGCGCGGGCCCGCGCGGATTTCGACGGGGCGCGGGTCGACGAGGCCGAAACCCTGGCCACGATGGCGCGCGTGCGCAAGGAAGCCGGCTTCCTGATCGATCCGCATGGCGCGGTCGGTGGCGCGGCGGCCTACCGCCGCCGGGTCGATCCGGACGTGCCGATGGTGACCCTGGGCACCGCCCATCCGGCGAAGTTCGGGGCTGCCGTCGCCCAGGCGACGGGCGAGGAACCGGCCTTGCCGCCGCGCATGGCGGATTTGCTTGCGCGCGAGGAGCGCTATACGGTGTTGCCCAACGATCTCGCGGTCGTCCGGGCGCATATCGCGGCCCGGGTGGGCGGCTGAGCGGAGAATTGCATAGAATGGGCGTCAAGATCACCAACCTCGACAACGGCATGCGGGTCGTCAGCGAGGCCATGCCGCATGTCCGGACCGCCTCGGTCGGGGTGTGGGTCGGCGCCGGCACGCGCGACGAGCCGGCCTCGATCAACGGCGCCGCCCATCTTCTGGAACATATGGCCTTCAAGGGGACCGAACGGCGCTCGGCGCTGTCGATCGCCGAGGAGATCGAGGCGGTCGGCGGACATCTCAATGCCTATACCAGCCGTGAGCAGACCGCCTATTACGCCCGCATCCTCGGCGAGGACCTGCCGCTGGCGGTCGATATCCTGGCCGACATCCTGCAGCATTCGACCCTCGACCCCGAGGAGTTGAAGCGCGAGCAGGACGTGGTGCTGCAGGAGATCGGCCAGGCCAACGACACGCCCGACGACATCATCTTCGACTTCCTGCAGGAAGCCGCCTATCCGGGCCAGGCGCTCGGCCGTCCGGTGCTGGGCACCGAGGCGAGCGTCAAGGCGATGCAACGCGAAGAGCTGAACGATTTCATGCGGGCCAACTACCGTGCCCCGGGCATGGTGCTGGTCGGTGCGGGCGCGATCGAGCACGACGCGCTGGTGACGCTGGCCGCCGAACGGTTCGGCGCGCTGCCGCGCACCAACGGACTGGTGCCGGAAGTGGCCCGCTATCACGGCGGCGCCTGGCGCGAGGAGCGCGAGATCGATCAGGCCCATGTCTCGATCGCCTTCGACGCGGTGCCGCACGAGGATCCCGACTACTACGCCGTCCAGGTCTACGCCACGCTGCTCGGCGGCGGCATGTCCTCGCGGCTGTTCCAGGAAGTGCGCGAGAAGCGCGGCCTGGCCTATTCGGTCTTCGCCTCGGCCGCCTCCTATCGCGACGGCGGCCTCTTCACCGTCTATGCCGGCACCGATCCCGGCCAGGTCGCCGAGCTGGTGCCGGTCATCGCCGGCGAGATGCTCGACGCCACCGCCAAGATTTCCGACGAGGAGGTGCGCCGCGCCGCCGCCCAGCTCAAGGTCGGCCTGCTGATGTCGCTGGAGAGCTCGGCCGCCCGCATCGAGCAGCTGGGCCGCCAGATGCTGATCTTCGGCCACCCGCTGGAAACCGAGCAGGTGATCAACGCGGTCGACGGCGTCGATGCCTGGGCGGTCAAGCGCGTCGCCCGCCGCCTTTTGTCCAAGCCGCCGGCGCTGGCGGCCGTGGGCCCCCTCAGCCGGCTTGAAAGTCACGACCGGATCGCGGCAAGATTTGCGGCTTAGGGCAAGGGGTTAAACCCTCTGCCCGTCCAGTTCTGATCGGCAGGGGGTTGGGGTGTTCGATCGCTTCACCTTTCTTACGCCCGAACCGGTGCTGCGCGGCCCGGCCGTGCATCTGCGCCAACCCGCGATGGCCGACTGGGCGGCCTGGGCCGAACTGCGCGGCCGGTCGCGCGCCTTCCTGACGCCGTGGGAGCCGGTCTGGGCCGCCGACGCGCTCAGCCGGTCGTCCTTCCGCCGCCGTCTGCGCCGCTACGCCGAGGAGGCACGCGGCGGCATCGGCCAATCCTTCCTGATCTTCCGCAACGAGGATGAGGCGCTGGTCGGCGGGCTGACGCTCTCCAACATCCGCCGCGGCGTCGCCTGGGCGGCGACGCTGGGCTACTGGATGGGGCGGCCCCATGCCGGTCGCGGCTACATGAAACAGGCCGTGGCGCTGACCGCCGAGCACGTCTTCAACGACCTGCGCATGCATCGCCTCGAGGCCGCCTGCCTGCCGCGCAACGGGGCCAGCCGCGGGGTGCTGAGCGGCTGCGGCTTCACCGAGGAAGGCCTGGCCCGCCAGTATCTCTGCATCAACGGCGTCTGGGAGGACCATGTCCTCTACGCGCTGCTGGCCGCCGACCCGCGGCCCGATCCCCGGGCGATGAAGACCGAGCCCGGCACCGACCCCGGGCGCTTCGCCCGCTATCTCGACCTCGAAGGCTGAGCGGCCAGAGCATCCCGCGCCCTCTTGGATGCGGGTAGGATGCTCTAAGTCTTTGATCTAGATCAAATTATCCACGTTAAATCGATCCCGATTTAACGTGGTTTGATCTAAGCCGTCGACCAGCAGGTCGAGCAGGCCGGCCAGCCTGTCCTGTCCCTGGAAGGTGGTCGCGGCCAGCACCATGCCGGCCATGGCCAGCGCGACGTCGGCGGCATCGGCATCGCCGCGGATCGTGCCGTCGGCCACGCCGGCGGCCATCAAGCGGGCAACCTGGGCCTGCACCCGCGCCCGGGTTTCCGGCCGGGGGCCTGAGCCCGCGGCCAGCGCCAGGCGCAACGCATCCATCATCGCGTGTTTGGCGACGACGAAGGCGGCATAGCGGTCCATCCAGATCCTCAGCGCGTCGATCGCCCGCCGGCCGGCCAGCAGCGCCTCGGCGTCGGCGTCCAGGGCGTCCAGCTCCGCGCCGTAGACCGCCTCGACCAGCGCTTGCCGCGTGGGAAAATGCCGGTAGAGCGTGCCGATGCCGACACCGGCCTCGCGGGCCAGCGCATCGAGCGGGACGCCGACCTCGCCCGCGGCAAACCGCGCCCTGGCCACGGCCATCAGCCGCTCGCGATTGCGGACCGCATCGGCCCGCGGCTGGGGCGATTTTGACAAGCGGAGGATTCTCCGTTTATAAGAGTGCAGAGACGGAGATGTCTCCGTTTGAATCCTGGCACAGGATGAAGCCGATGTCGCACGACATTCTCGCCGGCCGCGCCGTCGCCCGTATCGGCTATGGCGCGATGCAACTGCGCCATCTCGCGGGCGACGCCGCGGCGGCACGCGCGCTGCTCCGGCTGGCCATCGATCTCGGCGCCGATCACATCGATACCGCGCAGTTCTACGGCGGTGGTTTCGTCAACCAGACCATCGCAACGGTCGTGCGTCCCGACGACCGGGTGCTGATCGCCACCAAGATCGGCGCGGATCCCGATCCCGCGGCCAGGGTGCCGATCCGGCTGGCCCAGCGGCCGGCGCAGCTGCGGGCCAGCGTCGAGGCCAATCTGGCCGGGCTGGGCCTGGAACGGCTGCCGCTGGTCTACCTGCGGCGACCCGATCTCGGCCCCGGGGCGACCGCGGAGGGCGACCAGATCGTCGATCTCGACGATCAGCTGGCGGTACTGACGGCGCTGCGCGACGAAGGCAAGATCGGCGCGCTCGGCTTGAGCGGCGTCGGCCTGGACGGCCTGCGCCGGGCGATGCCCGCCGGCATCGCCTGCGTGCAGAATGCCTACAGCCTGGTCAGCCGCGAGCTGGAGGCGATGCTGACCTTCTGCCGGGAGAACGGGGTCGCCTGGGTGCCGTTCTTTCCGCTGGGCGGCGCCGCGCCCGGCTGGCCGAAGGTGACGGATCGGCCCGAGGTGATCGAGATCGCCGCCCGCCTCGGCGCGACACCGTCGCAGCTCGCTTTGGCCTGGCTGCTCGGCCATGGGCCGAACATCTTCCTCATTCCGGGGACGGCGAATGCCGTCCATCTGCGCCAGAACCTCGGCGCCGGCGCCATCACCCTCGACGCGCGCGCCAAGGCCGAGCTGGACGGGATTGCCGCGGGCTGAACGGTCAGGCGTGGCCGGCTTCGGTCGAGAGCAGCGAGAGGTCGATGCCGAGCTTGTGCACCGCTTTCGGCCATTTGTCGCTCTGGTTGGTCGAGAACAGCAATTCGTCGTCGGCCGGCACGTTGAGCCAGGCATTGGCCTGGATCTCGGCGTCGAGCTGGCCCGGCGCCCAGCCGGCATAACCCAGCGCCACCAGGCGCGAGCGCGGCCCCTGGCCGGCGGCGATGTCGCGCAGCACCTCGATCGTCGCGGTCAGGCCGATCGTCTCGTCGATCAGCATGGTGCCCTCGCGGCGGTAGTCGCCGGAATGGAGGACGAACCCCCGGCCCGGCTCGACCGGGCCGCCAAAATGTATCTTGGTGCGGCCCGAGCCGGGCGGGCTCTCGATCTCGAACTGTTTCAGCAGTTCGTTGAACGACAGTCCGCTCAGCAGCTTGTTGACCACGAGGCCCATCGCCCCTTCCTCGGAATGGGCGCACATATAGATTACCGTCCGCTCGAACCGCTGATCGCCCATGTTCGGCATGGCGATCAGCAATTGACCGGTCAGGTAGGGATTGTTCGAGGTCAGAGTCTTATTGGACAGATCCATTCTCGCTTGTTCTGTGGGTGGTCACGAAAGCGTAAATGGTGACTCCTACCGCTCGCGTCCAGTCTACGCTAATTTGCCGGCGACATGATCGTAAAAACCATTCTTCGCCTGGGCCTGGCCCTCGGCATCCTGGCGCCGGCCCTGGGGTCCGGCAAGGCCATGGCACAAGGCGCGAGCCAGACGCCGCCCGCGGTCGCCCGGCTGATCGCCGCCGCCGACAGCCTCGGTTCCGACGGCCGCGCCGTCGCGGGGTTGGCCATCGATCTGGCCCCGGGCTGGAAAACCTACTGGCGCAGCCCCGGCGAAGGCGGCGTTGCCCCTGAATTCGACTGGTCGGCGTCGGTCAACCTGGCTGCGGCCGAGGTGCGCTTTCCGGTGCCCGAGCGCCAGGTCGTCGGCGGGGTGACGTCGGTCGTCTATCCCAATTCCGTTATCCTGCCCATCGACGTCGCCGCGAAAGATCCGACGCAGCCGCTGCGCCTGTCGCTGGTATTCCGCTACGGCGTCTGCCACGATATCTGTGTGCCGCGCGAGGATCGCCTGTCGCTGGAACTGCCGCCGGGCAACGGCGTCCCCGGGGCCGCGGCGCCGGCGATCCAGGCGGCCCAGGCCCTGGTGCCGCTGCCGTTCGCCCAGGCCGGCCTGACCCTGAAGAAGGCCTGGACCACGCCCGGCCCGAAACCGACCCTGAAGCTGTCGATCGAGGCCGCCGAGCCGCTGACACCCGGCGACATCCTGGTCGAGGGGCCGGAAACCGTGTGGTTCGAGCAGCCGCAGATGGCGGTGCCGGACGTGGCGCCGGGGGGCAAGGGCGGGACGATCCTCGCCTCCGTGCCGCTCGGGCCGGCCGGCGCGCCCGAACTGCTCGCCGGTCATACGCTGACCATCACCGTGCTGGCCGGGCCGCGCAGCGCCGAGACGACGGTGACCTTGCCGAAGTAAGCTTGACCACCCGCCCGCGCGGCACCAAATGACGGCGGTCTTCGCCGCGGCGACCGTAACCGGCCGCGGCACAACCCAAGGGGAGAGAACGACGATGACCATCAAGGTTGGCGATACCCTGCCGGCGGTCAAGCTGATGACCATGGGCGAGAAGGGCCCCGAGCCGCTCGACACCGCCGAACTGTTCAAGGGCAAGGTCGCGCTGTTCGCGCTGCCGGGCGCCTTCACCCCGACCTGCTCGGCCCGCCATCTGCCGGGCTATGTCGACAATGCCGAGGCGCTGAAGGCCAAGGGCGTCGACAAGATCGTGTGCCTGTCGGTCAACGACGCCTTCGTCATGGGCGCCTGGGGCAAGGCCCAGAACGTCGGCGACAAGGTGGTGATGGCCGCCGACGGCAACGGCGACTTCACCCGCGCCGTCGGCCTCGTGATGGACGGCAAGGGCTACGGCATGGGCGAGCGTTCGCAGCGCTATTCGATGCTGATCGAGAACGGCGTGGTCAAGCAGCTCAACGTCGAGAAGCCGGGCTCGTTCGAAGTCTCGAACGCCGAAACCATTCTCGGCCAGGCCTGATCGAAGTCGCCGGGGGGGGGGGGGGGCCGCCCGG
>JAEYTW010000180.1 GCA_023433835.1 Pseudomonadota bacterium
GGCGTGGTCGGCATCGAGGTCGAGGCCGACCGGGACAGCGTCACCATCGCGGTGGCCGATACCGGGCCGGGCATGTCGGCCGAGATGCTGGCCGCGCTGCGCCATCCCTATCGGCGCGGCGACGGCGACATCGCCATGCTGTCGGCCGGCTGGGGGCTGGGCCTTGCCATCGTCGACCAGATCTGCCGCCAGCTCGATCTCGCGCTGACCGTGACATCGGATGCCGGATGTGGCGCGCGTTTCGCCATCCGTTTTCCCCGCTCGCAACCGGGGACGCTCGCCGCCGGGGCCGAGCCCCCCCGGCCGGACGGCGCGCTGCGCAATCTGCGCCTGCTGGTGATCGAGGACGATGCGGCGGTGGCCCGCGCCCTGGGCGAGACGCTGCACGATGCCGGCGCGACCGTCCGCCTCGTCCGCGGTGCCGAGGCCGCGTTGGCGGCGCTGCGCGACGAGGTGCCGGACGTCATCCTGTCCGACTACGTCATGCACGGCTCGGACGACGGCGTCGAGATCATCCGCCAGCTGCGCCGGCGGGCGGCGGCCGATGACCTGCCGGCCGTGCTGCTCTCGGGCGTGGTGGCGGAGGACCTGATCCGCGCCGCCAACGAGGAGCGCATCGCGCTCCTGTCCAAGCCGGTCGACACCGACCGGCTGATCCGCACCATCGAGGCCGCGGCCCTGGCAGGATGACGCTTATCGCCCGTCGCGGCCGGGCGGCACCACCGGGGGCTGGGGCTGCAGCAGGGCCATCAGCTGCGGCCGGCGGTCGACGCCGAACGCCTTCAGGATCGCGGCCACGTGGTTCTTCGTCGTGCCCTCGGTGATCGACAGGGCCTGGCCGATCTCCAGATTGGTCTTGCCGGCCAGCACCATGTCGAGCACGCGCAGCTGCGCCGGGGTCAGCGGCCGGTTCGGCCTTGCACCATGCACCACCAGTGCCTCGGCCCGCTGATGGCGGGCGGCCAGCCGGGCACTCGCCGGCATGTAGATCTCGCCGCGGGCGATCTGCAGCAGCGCGTCGCGCAATTCGCTGCCGTCCATCGTCTTGACCAGATAGCCGCGGGCGCCGAAACGGATCGCGGCCCGGACATCCTCCAGCCGGTCGGAGGCCGAGAGGACCACGACGCAGGCCGACCGATAGGCTTCGCGCAGGCGGCGCACGGCGATGACGCCGCCGCCCGGCATGCGCAGATCGACCAGGATCAGGTCGTAGGCGCGGCGGATTTCCGGCAGGGTGGTGATGTCGCGCGTCACCTCGACGCGCGCCGTCGGAAAGATGCCGGTCAGGAGTTGGGCGAATCCTGCCGCCACCATCGGATGGTCGTCGGCGATCAGGATCTGCTCGAAACGGATCAAAGGCGGCCTCCCGTGTCGCCGGGTTCAGGGGGCGGCGAGCCTACGCCGTCCGATATGGGGTGGCAATCGCAGCGCGGCAGATCCTATGGCCCAGGGCATAGATCGCCTCGCCCGAAAGATGTATGCAGCCTTTCAGGCCGCGCGGGCGGCGGCCATATCCGGCCTATGGATGCGCGGCTGGACACACGTGATCAGGCGATCGATCTGGTGCGGGGCGCCGCCCTGGTCACGATCTTCGTCAATCACGTGCCCGGCACCGTGTTCGAGGGGCTGACCCATCGCAATTTCGGCCTGTCGGATGCCACCGAGATCTTCGTGCTGCTGGCGGGCTATGCCGCGGCGCTGGCCTATGGTCGCGATTTCCAGGGCGATCGGGGCCTCGCCCTCAGCCTGAAGTCATGGTCGCGGGCGGCCCAGATCTACGTCGCCCATCTGGTCTGCCTCCTGATCGCCTTTGCCATCGTCGGCTGGATCTCGCTGCATAGCGGCGATCCGCGTTTCCTGTCCTGGGTCGATCTGGCACCGATCTTCGACGACCCCACGGTGGCGCTGATCGGCATCATGACGCTGGGCCACCAGCCCGGCTATTTCAACATCCTGCCGATGTATGTGCTGTTCCTGCTGGCCTTGCCGGGCATGCTGGCCCTCGGCCGGCGGGCGCCGCTGATGCTGCTGGGCTTGTCGTTCGCACTGTGGCTCGCGGCCAATCTGGGCATGCTGAACCTGCCGAATTATCCGAACGACACTTATTGGTTCTTCAACCCGCTGGCCTGGCAATTGCTGTTTGCGGTCGGCCTCTTCCTGCGGCTCGAACAGCGGCGGCTCGTGGCCTGGGCGCGGGCGCAGGAAGGCTGGGCGATACCGCTGGCGGCCGGGTACCTGCTGCTGTGCCTGGCCATGAAGCTCGGTGATTTCGCGGTCGAGCCGGACATGCTGCCGCTGCCGTTCTTCATCGTCGGGGACGACAAGACTTTCCTGTCGCTGCCGCGGCTGCTGCATGTGCTGGCACTGGCCTATCTGGCGACCCGCGGGCGGCTCTGGCTGCGTGTCGGCGACGCCGCATCGGCCCACCTGGCGGGGCGTGGCCTGGCGCTGCTCGGCCGGCACGGCCTGGCGACGTTCTGCCTGGGCTCGGTCCTGTCGATCCTGGGCCAGGTCGCGCATTTTTTCACCGAAGGGCGAATTCTCGCCGATGCCGCCATTCTCGGCAGCGGCATCGCACTCATGCTTGCAGTCTCGGCAGTGATGGAATGGCAGAAAAGAACCTTGCGGCGCGCGGCCCCCGTCTCGCCGGGCTGATCCTCGGCGCAATCCTGATCCTGGCGGCCTGGCCGGCGCTGGCGGTGTCCAGCCATTGCCTGGCGCTCGACGTCGACTTGAGCCAGCGCGAGCGGCTGCCGCGCACCACGGGCGCGCTGCGGCTGGGGCAGCCCTTGACCATCCTGGCGATCGGCTCGTCCTCGACGGCCGGGGCGGGCGCCACCTCCGACCGCACGACCTATCCGAGCCTGCTGGCCCACGAACTGCGCCGCCGCTATCCCGGCAGCGACATCCAGGTGATCAAGGCCGGGGTCGGCGGCGAACTCCTGGAAAACATGCTCTATCGGCTGAAGCGGCTGGTGGTCGAGCATGAACCGGGGCTGGTGATCTTCCAGACCGGGACCAACGATGCGCTGGCCCGGGTCGATCTCGACCAGTTCGGCGCCCAGCTCGACCATGCCTTCGACTGGCTGCGCGCGCGCGGCATCGACGTGCTGGCGATGGACCTGCAGTATTATCCGGCGATCAGCCACGAGGCGGCCTACGCCGTCTATGTCGACCGCATCCGCCAGGTGGCAAAACGCGAGCGCGTGCCGGTGTTCCGCCGCTACGACATCATGCGCTACTGGTCGACGCGGGCGGAAAGCGGCGGCATGCTGGCCGAGGACAGCTTCCACCTGAGCGATCGCGGCTACGGCTGCATCGCCGAGCTGCTGGCAGAAACCATCGCCCGGGCAGTACCGAATCGCTAGTCGGCGACGTGCAGATCGTGCAGCGCCTTGATCATGATCTCGGCCGTCTTCGGCCGGCGTTCCAGGCAGCGCGAGGTCGGGCCGGCCACCACGATCGACAGCCGGCGGCCGTTCAACGGCAGGGGCAGGGCGACACCGGCGAGATCGGGGATATATTCCGACGAACTCTGGTGATAGCCGCGCCGGGCGGCGGTGGCGAGTTCGGCCTCGATCCGCTCCTCCGACATCGGCGTGGTGTCGGAGAATTGCTCGAACCGGATGCGGCGGTAGATCGCCCGGCGCTCGTCGGCCGAGTACTGGGCGAGAATGGCGCGGCCCGCCGAACTGGCATGGACCGGCACGCGCTCGCCGACCTCGGCGAAATAGCGCACCGAATGCCGCGATTCCACGACGTCGAGAAAGATGGCCGAGGTTCCGGCCAGCGTGCCGACCGCCGTCGTCTCGCCGGTCTCGTCGGCAATGCGGATGACCAGGGCGTGCACCGCCTCGGGCAGCGGCTCGGCCTCGGCCACGATTCGCGCCAGCTTGAGCCAGCGCGGGCTGGGGTAGTAGCCGGCGCGCAGCCGCGGCTCGTACAGCCAGCCCTTGTCGGCCATCGTCCCCACCAGGTTGAAGGTGGAGGAGCGTGGCCAGCCGAGATCGTCGGAAATCTCGGCCATGGTCGCCGGGCGCTTGCGCCGCGCAAAATACTCCATCACTTCGAGGACATTCGCCGCCTGCTTGACCTGTGCCCTGTTCACGTCCCGCCCTTCACCTGGCTCGGCCCGCCCCCGGGCACCGGCTGCACTGGCGGTACCCGATCGCCGGGCCGGGCGCAAGCCGCCGGCCGGCCGCGAAGCATCAATTATTCAAAATCTGGGATCTATAGTTCACTATCAAGAATTATGAATTCTGCGGATCCAATTCGGCGCCGCATCTGTTGCGGTAGCAGGGTGGTCATTGCCGAAATCGTTTTGGTATCCAAATACCTTGTGGGGGAGCGATGGTGCTGGGGCTCGGGGGATGGCTGAAGCAGCGGTTGACGGGCGAATCACCGGTCACGACTGCCGCCCGCCACGAACCGAGCCTGCTTGAGCCCGACCCGCCCGACCCCGAGACCACGCGCCACGAGGGGCGCGGGGTCGATGCCGCGACGCTGGTCGATGCGGTCCGCCGCCTGGTCCGGGATCACAAGGGCCGGGTGGGCGGCGGCATCCACCTGATCAATCTCGACGTCGTCAAGGAACGGCTGGGGGAACGCTGGCCCGCCACGGCCGAGCGGTTGCTGGCCCGCATCGAGATCATCCTCGACCGCCGCCTCACGCCCGCCGACCTCTATATCCGCATCGAGGGGCCGTCCTACCTGATCGTGTTCGGTGAACTCGACCAGGAAGCGGCCAAGCTGAAATGCGCGCTGATCGGCCATGAGATCGAGAAACACGTGTTCGGCGACGACGCCGATGTCGCCGAGATCGCGGTACGGGCCTCGGTCTTCCGGCTCGACAGCGCGGCGATGGGGCGGCAGGAGGAGATCGACCTGCTCGGCATGATCCGGGCCCTCAAGGCCGGCTCGGCGGAGACGGTTCCCGGCGAACGGCGCCGCCGCGGCCACCCGGCACCGGCCCCCTCGGCGGCGCCCGGCCCGGCCAGCCGCCTCAGCTACGTCATGCTGCCGATCCAGCAGGGTGTCGCTGCCGTGCCGTCGTCCTTCGTCTACCGCCCGATCTGGCACACCCGCCACGACGCGATCGCGACCTATCTATGCCAGCCGGTCTGGCTGAAATCGGGCGGTATCGGATCGTTCGGGGAGAACTACGTCGAATACCAGCTGGCCTCGTCCGGCGCGGCCGACATCGCCACGATCGGCGAGATCGCCCGGACCTTCCCCGGCCTGGCCGCCGAGGGCCGGCGGGTGCTGCTCAGCATGCCAGTGCATTTCGAGACCATCGCGCGCTCGGCCACCCGCAAGGATTTCATCGGTATCGCCGCCGGACTGTCGCCGGCCGAGCGGCGCCTGTTGTCGTTCGAACTGACCGGCATCGACGAGACCGTGCCCCAGACCCGCCTGACCGAGATCGTCGCCACCGTCCAGCCGTTCTGCCGCGGGGTCAGCCTGCGCTGCAGCCTGGATCGCCGGCGTTTCTTCGGCGTGCGCGACGCCCGTATCTATGCCGTCGGGGTGGAGATGAACACCGGGCGCGGGGTCGAGGCCGGGCTCCTGCCCAAGATGGACGACTTCGCCGCGGCGGCCGACGGCGCGGGCCTGCGAACCTATGCGCACGGCCTGCGCACCCGCAGCCTGACCAGCGCCGCGATCGCCGCGGGCTTCGACTATGTCGACGGCAATCCGGTCGCCACGCTGACCGACCGGCCGTCGCATGCCTATCGCTACCGGCTGATCGATCTCTATCGCGAAAAGCTTGCCGAGATGAGGACGGGGTCGGAATGACCAGGATATTGCTGATCGAAGACGATGCGCTGGTGCGGACGACGCTGGCCGAAGTGCTGGCCGCGGCCGGCCACGAGGTCGCGGAGGCCCGCAACGGCCTCGACGGGGTGGCCGAGGCGCGGCGCTTGCGGCCCGATCTCGTCATCGTCGACATGATCATGCCCGAGCAGGACGGCATCGAGACCTTGATCAATCTGCGCGCCACCCAGGCCGGCATGCCGATCCTGGCGATCAGCGGCGGCGGCCGGGTGCGCAACCTCGATTTCCTCAGCCTCGCCGCGAGCCTCGGGGCGACGCGGACCCTGCCCAAGCCGTTCACGCCGGACGCCCTGCTGGCCGCGGTGAACGATTGCCTGGGCGGCGTGCCGGCGGCATGAAGAAAAAATGACGCTGCCTTGCCCGGCAGTCGGTGATATGGTTGTCGCGGAAACCAGAATGGTGGACGACGATGGTCCTTGGAATCGGGGACTGGCTGCGGCATCGCGTGAAGCGCGAGGCGCCGGCCAAGCAAGACGATGGCGTGCCGCCGCCGGCGGAACGCGACCCGGATATCGATGCGCGCGCAGACGTCACGCCGCCGGACCCCGTCAGGCCGGAAGGCCGGGGCGTGGATGCGGCCAAGCTTGCCGATGCCATCCGCCGCCTGGTCAAGGACCATAAGGGCCGGGTGGCCGGCGCGATCCATCTGATCAATCTCCATGTCGTGCGCGAACGGATGGGCGAACGCTGGCCCGCCGTGGCCGAACGGCTGCTTGCCGGCATCGAGGTGATCCTCGACAACAGGCTGACGGCGGCCGATCTCTACATTCGTATCGAGGGCCCGTCCTATCTGATCGTGTTCGGCGAGATCGACCACGAGGCGGCCAAGCTGAAATGCGCGCTGATCGGGCACGAGATCGAAAAGCATGTGTTCGGCGACGAGGTCGATTTCGCCGACATCTCGGTCCGCGCCTCCGTCTTTCGGCTGAACGACGTGGCGAAGGGACAGGGCGAGGAAATCGATCTGCCCGGCGTCATCAGCACGCTGCGCGCCAACGCCGAGCAGACCGTGCCGGGCGAGCGGCGCGACGCCCCCGAGGAGGGCGGACGGCTGCCGCCCATTCCGCATGACGAGCCGCCGGCCGCCCCGCATGCCCAGGGCATCAGCTACGTGCTCGTGCCGATCTACCAGACCGCGACGACCCCGCCCTCGTCCTTCGTCTACCGGCCGATCTGGCATACCCGGCAGGATGCGATCGCGACCTATCATTGCCAGCCGATGTGGGTGAAATCGGACGGGGTCGGATCGTCGGGCGAGAGTTATGTCGAATACCAGGTGGCCTATTCCGGCGAGGGCGACATCGCCACGCTGGAGGAAATCTGTCGCACCTTCCGGGCGCTGAAGGCCGAGGGGCGGCGGGTGCTGCTCAGCATGTCGGTGCATCTGGAAACCATCGCCCGCTCGGCGACGCGCAAGGAATTTCTCGCCGTGGCGGCGGGGCTGTCGCAAGGCGAGCGGCGCTTCCTCAGCCTCGAATTCGCCGGCATCGACGAGACGGTGCCCAACATGCGGCTGACCGAGCTGGTCAGCGTGATCCAGCCGTTCTGCCGCAGCGTCATCCTGCGCTGCAGCCTCGATCGCCGCCGCTTCGCCGGCGTGCGCGAAGCCCGCATCCATGCGGTCGGCCTCGAGGTCGGCCCGGGCCACGGACCCGAAGCCGGGCTGCTTGCCCGCCTGGACGATTTCGCGGGTGCTGCCGGGGCCGCAGGCCTGCGCAGCTATGCCCATGGCCTGCGCAGCCGCAGCCTGACCAGCGGGGCGATCGCGGCGGGGTTCGACTATGTCGACGGCGACCCGGTGGCAACCTTGCTCGATCGGCCGTCGAACGCCTACCGCTTCGGCCTGGCCGATCTCTACCGCGGCAATACCGAGAAAATCAGGGTGGGGTCGGCATGACCAGAATCCTCTTGATCGACGACGATGCGCTGCTGCGCGTCACCATGGTCGCCACCTTGTCGGCAGAGGGGCACGTCGTCGTCGAGGCCGGCAACGGCGTCGACGGCATCACCGAGGCGCGCCGCCACCGGCCCGACCTCGTCATCGTCGACATGATCATGCCCGACCAGGACGGCATCGAGACGCTGATCAGGCTGCGGGCCACCTATCCGCATCTGCCGGTCCTGGCGATCGGCGGCGGGCGGGCGCGCAGCCTCGATTTCCTGGCGCTTGCCGCCAGCATGGGCGCGACGGCGACATTGCCGAAACCCTTCGAGCCGCCGGCCCTGGTCGAGATCGTCGATCGCTGCCTCGCGACGCCGGCCCCCGCCCGCCGGGCGCACGCCGCGGTCGCCTGATCGCCGGCGGCCGCAACCCGCCATTTCCTCAAAAGCCTGAAGCCAAGCGGCGCCTCGTCGCGTCGCGGCATCGCCGCGCCTGCTTGACGATAAATTCATGATCAGGTATTTGAAATTCATAAACAAGAATAATCGGAGGGGCGGATTGCCCGCGATTTGCTCGGCCGAACGAGGAAACGATCCGTCGAAAACAATCCCCGGGGAGGGAAGACAATGACCCTGCGCCGCGCGTCGATGACCTGTGCCGTTGCCCTGGCCGCGGCCCTGGCGGGCGGTCCGACCCTGGCCCAGCCGATACCCGTCAAGCTCGGCGTGCTGGCCGACATGTCAGGCATTTTTTCCGATATCGGCGGCCCCGGCGCGCTCGACGCGACCAGGATGGCGGTCGAGGATTTCCTGAAGCGCCCGGGCATGGCCGAGCGCTTCAGGATCGAGGTGGTCGGGGCCGATGCCCAGAACAAGCCCGACGTTTCCTCGGCCATCGCCCGCAAATGGTTCGATACCGAGGGCGTCGAGGCGCAGGGGGGCCAGCCCACCCCCCCCCCCACGAGA
>JAEYTW010000608.1 GCA_023433835.1 Pseudomonadota bacterium
CCCCCGGCGGGCTGTAACCCGGCGCATGCATCAGCCGGCGGCGCGATAGATCTCCGCCCCTTCCTCGCGGAAGCGTTCGGCCTGGGCGCTGAGGCCGGCCTCCGCATAGGCCCGCACCTCCTGGGTGATCTTCATCGAGCAGAATTTCGGCCCGCACATCGAGCAGAAATGGGCAAGCTTGGCCCCCTCCGCCGGCAGGGTCGCGTCGTGGAACGACTGGGCCGTCTCCGGGTCGAGCGACAGGTTGAACTGGTCGCGCCAACGGAACTCGAAGCGGGCCCGACTCAGCGCGTCGTCCCGGCGCCTGGCCGCGGGGTGGCCCTTGGCGAGGTCGGCGGCGTGGGCGGCGATCTTGTAGGCGATCACCCCCTGCTTGACGTCGTCGCGGTCGGGCAGGCCGAGATGCTCCTTCGGGGTGACGTAGCAGAGCATCGCGGTGCCGAGCCAGCCGATCAGCGCCGCCCCGATCGCCGAGGCGATGTGGTCGTAGCCCGGCGCGATGTCGATGACGAGCGGCCCCAGGGTGTAGAACGGCGCCTCGTGGCACAGCTTCATCTGCAGCTCGACATTCTCCCGGATCTTGTCGAGCGGCACATGGCCCGGCCCCTCGATCATCACCTGGACATCGCGGGCCCAGGCGATTTTCGTGAGTTCGCCGAGCGTCTCGAGCTCGGCGAATTGCGCCGCGTCGTTGGCGTCGGCGGTCGAGCCGGGGCGCAGGCCGTCGCCCAGCGACAGCGAAATGTCGTAGGCCGCGCAGATCTCGACGATGTCGGCGAAACGTTCGTAGAGGAAGCTTTCGCGATGATGGGCCAGGCACCATTTCGCGATGATAGAGCCGCCGCGGCTGACGATGCCGGTGACCCGCCTGGCGGTCAGCGGGATATGGGCCAGCCTGACGCCGGCATGGATGGTGAAGTAGTCGACGCCCTGTGCCGCCTGCTCGATCAGGGTGTCGCGGAAGATTTCCCAGGTCAGATCCTCGGCGCGGCCGCCGACCTTTTCCAGCGCCTGATAGATCGGCACCGTGCCGATCGGCACCGGGCTGTTGCGCAGGATCCATTCCCGGGTCTGGTGGATGTCGCGTCCGGTCGACAGGTCCATCACCGTGTCGGCGCCCCAGCGGAGCGCCCAGACCATCTTCTCGACCTCGTCCGCGATCGAGGCGATGACGGCCGAATTGCCGATATTGGCATTCACCTTGGTCAGGAATTTGCGGCCGATGATCATCGGCTCGCTTTCAGGGTGGTTCAGGTTGGCCGGGATGATCGCCCGGCCGGCGGCCACCTCGTCGCGGACGAATTCAGGGGTAATCGCGTCGGGCCCTTCCCGTCCCTGGTTCTCGCGGATGGCGATGTATTCCATCTCGGCCGTGACGATGCCGGCCCGGGCATAGGCCAGCTGGCTGACCGCCCGACCGGGCCGGGCGCGCAACGCCCCGTCCGGCCCGCATTCGCTGTCGCCGCGGGCGGCGATCCAGCCGGCGCGCAAGGCCGGCAGGCCGGTTTCGGGATCGATGCGGGCCGCCGGGTCGGTATAGGGGCCGGCGGTATCGTAGAGGGTCAGCGGCGCCTCGCCGGTCAGGGCGACCTGGCGCATCGCCACCTGAAGGTCAGGGTAACGCGTGCCCGGCAGATGAATCTTGGCTGAACCGGGCAAGGGCCCGGTGGTGACGGTCATCGACATGATGGAGTCTCCTGGAGACGGGGGAACAGGAGATCCGGGCGCGGGCGCATGACGCCCGCAGCCGACGATGCATATGGAGGCGGATTGAGGGCATGATGGCCCGCATGACGATCCCTTCCCTACGCCGGTATCACCCGGATCAGGTTCGAAGGGTCACCACGTTGCCCACGTCGCCAGGACACGGGCCGGCGGTATCTCAGCCCTCTAGCAGGGCTCCCCCGGAACGACGCCATGCTGGCTGGGAAACCATCTCGAAGTCAAGCGACGGTGTCGCCGCGATGGCGGCGCCCAGGCGGTTGCGCAGGGACGGCCAGGGTTCGACCCAGGCCGCCGCGCCGGCCGTGCGTTCCAGAAGGATTTCCAGGAAATCCCAGGTTTCCGGGTCGCCCATGTCGCGGTGATGGGTCAGGACGCCGACGGGATCGAGCAGCCGCCCCTGCCGCCGGCGCGTGCGCAGTTCGCCGATCAGCTGGCGCAGCAGCCGCCCCTCGCCCTTGAAGCGCGGCCCGCCCCGCCAGGTCAGCACGTCGACCTGGCAATCGATGCGGCGCAGCCCGCCGGCCATATGGCTGCCGCGGCCATAGGCGGAGATGCCGGCATAGCCGGCCGCGCGCGCGGCAACCAGCAGGTTCGGTCCGACATTGTTCCACGGCGGCACGATCACCGGCATGACCCCCGGCACGGCATCCGCCAGCATGTCCCAGCCCTCGCGCAGGCGCCCGGCCAGCGCGGCCGAGGCCATGTCGGCGGGAAATTCGCCGCGTGCGGGGCCGCCGGCCCGGTCGATATGGTCGACGCCGTGCTGGTAGACGACAGCTGTCTCGCCATGCCGGCGTAACGCGCCAGCGAGCGACCGGTCGATCGCGGCGGGGATCACCGCCAGCGCGATCGGCACCTGATGGCGTCGGGCCAGGGTCAGCAGGCGTTCCAGCGCCGGCGAGTCGGCCACCGCATCGTCGTCGCGCCACCACAGGCAGGGCTGCACACCTGCCGCCTGCCAGGCGGCGAGTTCGGCCCCCAGCGCGGCCCAGGATGCCCGGCGCGGCAGAAAGCGGCGGATCACGGACGGTAGACCTTGACCATCCAGCCCTGGCCGCGGCCGTTCTGGACCAGGGTCTGGTCGACCACCGACAGCGCACCGTCGATGCGCGGCCACAGCACCAGATTGCGCTGGCTGACCCACATCGAGACGATCACGTGGCCGCCGGGCTTCAGATGGCCGGCATAGCGGCGCATCTGGGCTTCGAGATCGTCGAAATATTCGACCACCTCGCTCATCACGATGACGTCGGCTGGCCCGTCCGGCACGAACAGGCAGGCATCGGCAACGGTGAAACGGGCATCGGCCGGCGCGCCGGCGTGGGCCTGGGCAATGCCCTCGGCCGAAAAGTCGACGCCATGATAGCGGCGGTACCAGCGGCGCAGCAGCCGTTCGCTGACCCCACTGCCACAGCCGATGTCGAGAATGTCCCCGTCAGGATTGAGGCGGGCGACATAGCCGGCGATGACGGCGTGATGCGCCAGTTCGTCGAGATCGCCCAGCCGGTCATAGGCGCCTCGGCCGTAATCGCGATCCCAGGCCCCGGCCTCCATCGCGGCCGAGCGCCCGCGCGACAAGGCCGCCAGCGTGCGCGCCGCGACCGGCGACGACAACGCGGCATATTTCATCATCTGCTTGACGGAAAAATACGGCAATCCAACCCCCAAACGACGGCACGGCTGCGAACGCGGAAAGCCTGGGTGTATCTGGACTGCCTCGGCCCTGCTGGAGATCCAGCAATAGACTGTTACTGTACAGATACACACTGAAACATACCAGACCTGGTTGCATCGTCGCGGGGAGATTACTGGCGGTCGCAGCAACCATCTCTTCCGACGCGTAAACAGGCGTGGTACGATTCAGGAGAACGATCGAATACTATACCTTAGAAGTAAAACGCGCACCATGGCCGTCACCACCACCCCGACGATCAACATGCCGGCATCGTCGCCCTACGCGGCGTTCGTGCGCGATGCGCTGGCCAGTAGCGGTGGTTCGGACCAGGCCGAGCAGGCGCGGGCCCAGGCGCAGTCCAAGGGCCGCCAGCAGGCCGAGGCGGGGGCGCGTTCGGCGCCCCCCGCCGGTCAGGGCTCGAAGGTCGACATCTCGGTTTGACAGGCGCCTGCCGACTCAGGCGGGCTGCTTCACCCGGCCGGGCAGCGTCATGGCCGCCACCCCGATCACGACCAGCGCCAGCCCGAGATAGGCGCCGCCCGACAAGGTCTCGCCCAGCAGCACCATGCCGATGACCACGCCGATCGGCACCCGCAGATAAGCCTGCGCCGACGTGCCGACCGAGCCGAGGCGGTGAAGCAGCCGGAAATAGAGCACGAAAGCCAGGGCGGTCGAAAAGACCGAAAGCCCCACCAGCGCGCCGAGCGACAGCCAGGACGGCTGCAGCGTCCAGGGATGGTCGACCGCGAGGCTGAGCGGCACCAGGACGACCGCGCCGGTCAACAGCGATCCGGCGGCCGGCACCATCGGGTCGAACCCCTTGAAATGCCGGCCGAAGATCGCGGCGATCGCGTAGCAGACCGAAGACAGCACCACGGCCAGTTGGGCGACGACTTCCTTGCCCAGTCCGCCCAGCGCGCCGACGCCGATCACCAGCGTGATCCCGGCCAGCCCCGCCACCACGCCGAACAGCTTGCGGCCGGTGGCCGGCTCGTGCCGCGTCACCGCCCAGGTGATCAGGAAGGTGAAGACCGGCGTGGTCGAATTGAGGATGGTGGCCAGCCCCGCCTCGATCGTGGTCTCCGCCCAGGCGATCAGGGTGAACGGCACGACGCTGTTCATCAGCGCCTGGAAAGCGAACAGCCGCAGGGTCTTGGCGTCGAGAGGCAGGGCCACGCCGCGCAGCCGCAGGATCAGCAGCAGCACCGAACCGGCAATGACCGTGCGCGCGGCGATGAAGGTGACCGGCGGGATGGTTTCGACGCCGACGCGGATGAACGTGTAGGACGCACCCCACAAGGTCGCGAGCAGCAGCAACAGCAGGTAATCGCGTGACGTGGCGGCAGGGCTGGCGGTCGACATCGCCGACTCCTCGGATGCTTAAATTCCGGGCACAGGGATATCCGGCCCCAGGCGGAAAGTCGCGCCCGAACGCTGCGGCGGCGGCCGAACTGTCGGATTGACAACCTTTGCTCAGATGAGCAAATATTGCTCATATGAGCGAAGAGCAGCTGATGGTCCAAGTGGCTAAGCTCTATTACGACCTGGAACGGACGCAGGCCGACATCGCCGGCGAACTCGGCCTGACCCGCTGGCAGGTCGGCCGGCTGCTCAAGGATGCGCGTGCCCGCGGTATCGTGCGGATCGAGATCGTGCCGCAGGCGCGACGACGCCCCGATCTGGAAAGCGCGTTGCAGGCCCGCTTCGGGCTGCGCGACGCGGTGGTCGTGCCGGCGGGGTCCGACGATCTGGCGGCCGATGCGGTGGCGCAGGCGGCCGCCAGCTACCTCGCCGGGCTGACCCCGCAACCCCGGCTGCTCGGCGTATCCTGGGGCCGCACCATGGCGGCCGTGGCTCATTGGCTGCCGCAAGGGTGGAATGACGGGTTGGAGATCGTGATGCTGAATGGGTCCACGACCATCCGCGCCGCCGGCACGCGCGCCAGCACGGTGGCCGAGCGGCTGGCCGAAAGCGCCGGCGGCACCGCGACGATCCTGCCGGTGCCCGCCATCGTCGGCGCGGCCGCCACGCGCGACGTGCTGGAACGCGATCCGGTGATCGGCGCCATACTCGACCGCGCCGCGGCGGCACCGGCCGCCTGTTTCGGCCTCGGCGCCATCGCCGGCTCGGTGCTGGTCGAGTCGGGCTATCTCGACGAGGCCGCGATTGCCCGGCTGAAGGCCGCCGGCGCGGTCGGCGACATTCTCGGCCGCTTCGTCGATGCCGACGGCAGCATCGTCGATACCGGGCTCGATGCCCGCACGATCGGCCTGGCACCGGCGTCGCTGCGCGACAAGGCGGTCGTCATCGGCATCAGCGCCGGACCGCTGAAACACGCTATCCTGAAGGCCTGCGTCACCGCGGCCTACGTCAACGTCATCGTGACCGACGAGGGATCGGCACGCCATCTGCTGGAGGAAACGAGATGAACGCCGCCCCCCATGGCGCCAACGCCAGGCCGCGCAACCCCGGCATGCCGCTCGCCCTCGATCTGGTTCAAGCGATCCAGGTCAATACGAGCGCGGTGGAACGCCGGACCGGCACTCTGCCCGGCCGGCGCAGCGTCAAGAAAGAATGGCAGGCCGCCTGGCTGGTCCGCGCGCTGGAATGCATCGACCTGACGACGCTGGCCGGCGACGACACGCCGGGGCGCGTGCATCGGCTGTGCGCCAAGGCGCGCAATCCGCTGCGGGCCGACATCGTCGCGGGCCTCGGCCTCGATGCCGCCCCGAAGGTCGGCGCGGTCTGCGTCTATCCGACCATGGTGGCGCCGGCCGTCGCGGCCCTGGAAGGCTCGGGCATTCCGGTCGCCTCGGTCGCGACCGGCTTTCCCGCCGGGCTGACGCCGCTGCCGCTGCGGCTGCAGGAAATCCGCGAGGCGGTAAAGGACGGCGCGGCCGAGATCGATATCGTCATCACCCGCGCGCACGTCCTGAACCAGGACTGGCAGGCCCTCTACGACGAGATCCGGGCCATGCGCGAGGCCTGCGGCGACGCCCATCTGAAGGCAATCCTCGGCACCGGCGACCTGCGCACGCTGCGCAACGTCGCCCGCGCCTCCCAGGTCGCGATGATGGCGGGCGCCGACTTCATCAAGACCTCGACCGGCAAGGAAGACGTCAACGCCACCCTGCCGGTCAGCCTGGTGATGCTGCGCGCGATCCGCGACTATTTCGAGGCCACCGGCCATCATGTCGGCTTCAAGCCGGCCGGCGGCCTGCGCGCCGCCAAGGATGCGCTGAACTGGCTGATCCTGATGAAGGAAGAACTGGGCCGAGACTGGCTCGAACCCGACCTGTTCCGCATCGGCGCCTCCTCGCTGCTCGGCGATATCGAACGCCAGCTCGAACACTACGTCACCGGGCGCTATGCGTCCCTGTCGCGCCACGCGATGGCCTGAGGAAATCGAGATGGGCAAGATCACCGACATCCTGCGCACCATGGAATATGGTCCTGCACCCGAAGCCAGCGACGTCGTCACCGCCTGGCTGAAACAGCACGCGGCCGGCTTCGACCACTTCATCGGCGGCAAGTTCGTCAAGTCGTCCGACGGCAAGCGCTTCGCCGTGACGAATCCCGCGACCGGCGCCGAGCTCGCCCAGGTGGCTCAGGGCTCGGCCGCCGATGTCGACCGGGCGGTGAAGGCGGCACGATCGGCGCTGAAGGGCTGGGCCGCGCGCTCGGGCGAGGACCGGGCGCGCTATCTCTATGCCATCGCCCGCCACGTGCAGAAGCGCGAGCGTTTCCTGTCGGTGCTGGAATGCATGGACAACGGCAAGCCGATCCGCGAGACACGCGACATCGACGTGCCGCTGGTGGCGCGCCATTTCTATCACCATGCCGGCTGGGCTGCGCTGATCGCGGACGAATTCCCGGGCCACGGCCCCGTGGGCGTCTGCGGCCAGATCATCCCGTGGAATTTCCCGCTCTTGATGCTGGCCTGGAAGATCGCGCCGGCACTTGCCGCCGGCAACACCGTGGTGCTGAAACCGGCCGAGTACACGCCCCTGACCGCGCTGGCCTTCGCCGGCATCTGCCGCGAGGTCGGCCTGCCCGACGGCGTCGTCAACATCGTCACCGGCGACGGCGAGACCGGCGCCGCGCTGGTCGCGCATGACGGTATCGACAAGATCGCCTTCACCGGCTCGACCGAGGTCGGCCGCAGGATCCGCGAGGCGACCGCCGGCACGGGCAAGAAACTGTCTCTTGAACTCGGCGGCAAGTCGCCGTTCATCGTCTTCGACGACGCCGATCTCGACAGCGCGGTCGAAGGCGTGGTCGACGCGATCTGGTTCAACCAGGGCCAGGTCTGCTGCGCCGGCTCGCGCCTCATGGTGCAGGAAGGCGTGGCCGAGCGATTCTATGCCAAGCTGAAGGCGCGGATGGCGACGTTGCGCATCGGCAACCCGCTCGACAAGGCGATCGACATCGGCGCGATCGTCGCGCCCGTGCAGCTTGCCCGCATCACCGAACTGGTCGAACAGGGCCGGCGCGAAGGGGCGGCCTGCCACCAGCCGGCCACCGCCCTGCCCGGCCAGGGCCTGTTCTATCCGCCAACGTTGTTCACCGGCGTCGAACCCGCCTCGATGCTGGCCCAGACCGAGATCTTCGGGCCGGTGCTGGTCGCCATGACCTTCCGCACGCCGGACGAAGCCGTGGCGCTGGCCAACAATTCGGCCTACGGCCTGTCGGCCTCGATCTGGTCGGAAAACATCAATCTCTGCCTCGACCAGGCCGCGCGCATGCAGGCCGGCGTGGTGTGGATCAACGGCACCAACATGTTCGATGCGGCCGCCGGCTTCGGCGGCTACCGCGAAAGCGGCTTCGGCCGCGAAGGCGGGCGCGAGGGCATGCGCGAATACCTGAAGCCGCCGGGCGCGAAGAAAGCGGCGCCCGCCGCGGCCGCCATGGCGTTCGACGCCACGCCGGCGGCCGACGCGTTGCCGTCGGACGATCTCGACCGCACCGCCAAACTGTTCATCGGCGGCAAGCAGGTGCGCCCCGATTCCGGCTACAGCTACACGGTGACCGACCCGAAGGGGCGCAGCCTCGGCCAGGCCGGCCTGGGCAACCGCAAGGATATCCGCAACGCGGTCGAGGCCGCGCACAAGGCCGGCGGCTGGTCCGGCGTCGCCGGGCACAACCGTGCCCAGGTGCTGTTCTTCCTGGCCGAGAACCTCGGCGCCCGGAAGGCGGAGTTCGCCGCGCGGCTGACCGCGCTGACCGGCCAGAAGCCGGCCGCCTCGGACCGGGAAGTCGCCACCGCGATCGACCGCATCGTCCACTACGCCGCGCTGGCCGACAAATATGACGGCCGCGTCCATGCGACCAAGGCGCGGCATGTGACGCTCGCCATGCCCGAGCCGTTCGGGGTGATGGGCATCTCCTGCCCCGATGAACTGCCGCTGCTCAGCCTCGTCTCGCTGGTCGTGCCGGCGATCGCGCTGGGCAACCGGGTGGTGGCGACGCCGTCGCAGCGCCATCCGCTGATCGCGACCGACTTCTATCAGGTACTGGAGACATCCGACGTGCCCGCCGGCGTCGTCAACCTGGTCACCGGCGAACGCGACGTGCTGGCCAGGACGCTGGCCGAGCACGACGACGTCGCGGCGCACTGGTATGTCGGCTCGGCCGATGGCTCGGCGATGGTCGAGCGTGCCTCGGCCGGCAACCTGAAGGTCACCTGGGTGAACCACGGCATTCAACGCGACTGGCTGTCGCGCGCGGAAGGCCAGGGCGAGGACTTCTTAGGTCGCGCCAGCCAGATCAAGAACATCTGGGTCCCGTACGGGGAATAAAATCCTTCTTCGTCATTCCGGCGAAAGCCGGAATCCAGGGCAAGGGCGTAGCAAGCGGCGCTGCGCCTACCCTGGGCCCCGGATCAAGTCCGGGGCGACGATCGGCTTCTATTCCTCCGTCCCCTCCGACCTCATCGCCCACATCAAGCCGACGACCATGCCCTTGGCCCGTGGCAGCAGGGCAAGCGTCATGACCAGCGCCACCGACGGCCACAGGATCATCTGGATCCAGGTGGCGATGTCGGTGGTGCGCACGACATGGACGACGATCGGCACCAGAATGTGGCCGACGATCAGGATGGTCACCCAGGCGGGCGCGTCGTCGGCACGGATATGGCCGAACGCGTCGCCGCAGGCGGTGCAGTTCGGTACGATCTTGAGATAGCGGTGCAGGATGCGGCCCTGGCCGCAATTCGGGCAGCGGTTGAGGAAACCGCGGCAGATCGCCTGCAATTTCGAGCGTTCGGTGTCCATCACGTCCCAAAAGCAGACGGGGGCGA
>JAEYTW010000636.1 GCA_023433835.1 Pseudomonadota bacterium
GATGTACTCGAAGGTTGCGGGCGCGGCACGCACCGACAGGCCGGTCGGCAGCGACTGCAGCAGTTCGGTCGCGATGGTGCGCCGGCGGGCCGCGTCCAGTGACGGATCGTTCAGGGCGGTTTCTAGCCGCGGCAAGGCCGCGAGCTGGTCGAAGGCTTGGGTCATGATGTCTCCGAAGGGCGTCGCTTCCGGCGGGATTTAGTTGCGATGGCGCGCCGACAACGCACCTTTTGCCCCGCCCCTCGTCAATTTTTCCGAATCTATCGATAACCCTGTGTTGGTGCCGGCGGTGCTGCCGATTTGCCGGGCGAATTCGCGAACCGCCTCGCTGGCGGCGCCGGTGGCAAAGTAATTGGCCAATTGGCGGGGCAGGAGGTGGCGCGCGAGTTGGGCGGGCGGGCTTTTGTCCGCCATCGAAACGATCTCACTGGCGACCCCGCCGAGCCCGGCGGCGATCGCCGCCACCGTCTTGTCGGTCAGGTCGGCGGGGCGTCCGTTGTTCTTCTCGCGTTCGTCAATGATGCGCCCTATGTCCTCGAAAGCGGACACTGCGGCCCCGACAGGCGCGGCGATGACGCGTGTTTGGGGGAACTGGAGAAGTGCATTCCACGCAAAATCGGGTAGCGATTCCATCAGGTTGTTCATTGCACCCGAGGTCTCGTGTTTGTCGAACGCCGCGTCGATTCCGGGCGTGTATCCCTCGGGCCTATTCACCGCATTCGAAAGCCAGGTGGCTAACTCCGGCGCGCCGAGATGATGCGCCGAGCGCGCGAAACCTTCGGTCATGTCGTCGAGGCGATACTGCAGCGGCTTGCCCATGTCCGCTATGAGATCGGAAAAATCCTTGTCCCGCTTCTTCTCAGGTTCGTCCGCGGGGCGAGCACTTGCCGGCCGACCGGCATAACTGTCCCAGTCGATCCGGATATTGCCGACGGGCGGCGGTGGCTCAGGAACGGCGGGTTGGGCTGATCGACGGAAGCGTGCCGGGGCCGGCATGGCCTGGTCCAGCTCCGCCGGTATCGCGGGGGGCGGCAAGCGCGGATTCATCGCCGCCTGCTTCAGCAGATAGTCGAGTTCGTCGTACAGCGTCGGATCGAAATCCAGACGGCTGGAGCTGCTTGCCAAGATGGGGGACTCCTTCTGCAGCGGTCGACTAGACGCCGGCCGAATTGCGCATGGCCATCTGGTCCTGGTAGCCGTAGGCAGGGTCGGTCGGCGCGAAGTACTGCGCCGTTTGCGGGGCGCCCGGGGCCAGGCCGTTCCAGGCGGGGTTGTAGCCGGCCATGCCGGGGGCGGGCTGCGTGGCGGGGCCCGGCAGGCCTGGCGCCGGCATCGGTGAGGGCCGGCCAGGAAACCGCATCCAGGGGCTGCCGGCGACAAGGCCTGCCGCCGCCGCGGCGGCCTGTTCGCGGCGCCGTCGCTGTTCTTCGACCAGATGTTGTTCGGCAAAGCCCAGAATGCCTTGGCCAAAGGCGGGGGTGGGCATGACCGCTGCCCGCAGGGCTTCGGTGGCCGGGTTGGTGGTGGCCCCGCCACCTGCCTGGATCAGGGCGCTGAGAACGCCCGGGCCGGGCACGGGTTCGGGATCGGCCTTAGTGGCGGCCGGTTTGGCATAGCTTTCGAACATGGCCTGGGATTTCCCTTGCTGGAGTTATTTCATCGCCTTGATGATGTCGACGATCGAGCCGCCGATCTCCTTGCCGAACTTCAGGCCGGCGGAGGGGTCGCTGCCGCTCGATTCCGTCTTCTGGCTCGAACCGCCCCAGTCCCGTGACCCGACGATGCTCCAGTAATTCTTCAGTTCATCCCAGGGTCGCTGATCGTTGTGTTCCCAGCGCATGAGTTCGTTGTCGAGGCCTCTCTGTTCCCAGTCTCGTACCTGGCGGCCGGCAGCGGTCATCGCGCTGGCCGCGCCGAGGCCGGCCTGGACCCCTTGGGCGGTCGAACCGTTGCCGAGTTCCCAGGCCTGGCCGAGCTGGCCGTTGGCATTCAGCATCGCCGAGGTATCTGTATTGTACTGGTTCTGCGCCCGGGCCAGGCCCTCGTTCCAGGCATTGAGTCTTGCCTGGGCCGAGATATCGGCGATCTTTTCCGCGGCGCCGCGGGAAGCGATACCTTCCGCCACGCCGGCCCGGCTCGAATTCAGGTTGCCACCCGACGAGGCATCGCGGTCGATGCCGGTAAGGATATTTTCCTTCAGGTTGCGGGTGACGTCGCCGGCGGCGGAATCGATCGCGGCCTGCAGGTAGGGGTTGTCGGCATAGCGCGCGGCATTGTCGAGAAACAGCTGCGTCTTGTCGCCGGTGGCGCGGGCGAAGGTGTCGTTGGCATTCTTGACGAAATTACCCGCTGCGCCAAAGCCGGTCGCGCCGGCATTGACCATGGCGGTCGCCGCGGGCATCGCCGCGCCGCGCACGAAGCTGCCGGTGAGATCGACGCCTTCGCGTTCCAGCGGATTGAATTCGGCCGTCAGTCTGCCCTGGTACCAGGGCGTGTTCTGGCGGGTGTTGAGCAGGTTCTGGGCGTTGGCGAAGCCGCCGGTGAGATAGGGAATCTGTGCCGCCCAGGGTTCGTTCGACGTTTGGCTGGACGATTTGCCGCCCTTGCCGCCAATGACGCTGCCGGCGATCGAGGCGACCGCGGGGATGATGGCTGCCCACATGAGTGCTGTTTTCTCCTTATCGGCGCAGCTCGATGGCGGCGATCGTGGGTTCGAGGACACCGGTGCCGCCGACCAGGCTGTAGCTGTATTGGCCGACGCCGACACCGTAATCGACATAGAAGAAGGTGACGGTGCCCGCGCCGGTCTTGGTGTAGATGTTTTGTCCGTTGCGCTGCAGGTAGACGGTCACCTCGCGAATCTCCTGCGCCTCGCCGACCACGACCATCGGCACCTTGCAGGTCGCCATCACCAGGACGTAGCCGCCATTGGTCTGCAGATAGGGGGTGACGCTGGTCGGCGTGGCGACCGAGTTGGTGACGGCGCCGGGCGCGATCTGCTGGGTGTTGACCGAGCCGTCGATCACTTTCTTGCAATAAATATTGCCGTCGATGGTCAGCGCCGCCTGCGGCACGCCGTTGATGATGGAGGTCTCGACCTTGAACGGCACCCAGCCGCCGACGCCGGGCTTGTGCAGCTCGAAATCGTCGGCGGACACGGCGAACTTCGCGGTGCCGGAGGAAGAGTTCAGCAGCTCGAGGCCGGCGATATGGCCATTGGCATTGAGGCGCACGCCCCATTTGTTGGAGATGCCGCTTACCGTCGCCGCGGTGCTGGCGTAGTTCTGGATCGAACCTTCGATGCCGTTCAAACGCGAATTCAGCTTGGTCGACAGGCTAGCTTCCACGCCGCCCGGGCCGGCCACGGCGCGCATCTCGGATTCGATGGATGCGATGCGGTTTCCCGAATCCATCGCCTGCAGCGCGGTGATCTGGCGGGCCAGCGAAGTCTGCTTGGTGACGTCGACGGTTGCCTCGGTCAGGGTCGAGACATTGGCCGACAGCACGTCGATCTGGCGGTCGTAGACGTCTTCCCAGCTGCTGCCGTTGTAGCGGCGGGTCCGGTAGTTCTGGCTGGTGTCGAACCAGAGATCGCCGGGCGTCAGGAACGAGCCCACCGGTTGGAAACCCTGCACGAAGGTCCGGTTCTTGGAGCCCGCGGTGGCCGATACCGTGGAGATGTTCTGCGACAGGAGGCCATCGGCATTGGCGCGGATCGTGGACTCCGTGTCGATCCGGCCGCTCACGACGCCAAACTGGCTGGTGAAGCTTGCCTCGGTCGTCTGGAGGCGGGTGGCTACCGCCTCGTTCTCGTTCGCCCGCGTCTCTTCCTCGTTGGTGATGCGGGCATTGGCATAGGTATTGGCAGTGGCAAACGAGGCCGACAGGCTCTCCATGTGCCGTGCCATCGATTCGACCGATGAGGCCCTTGCGCTGCGTTCGTCCTGCAATTCAGCGCGAGAAAGCACACGCGCATTGCGGATCTCCGCCCCGAGGTTCTCGGTGATGCTGGCGAAGGCTTCGTTCTCGGAGACGCGGACTTCATCGATTCGCCGGATCTCGGCCTTCACCTTCAGGACGTCGGTAGCGATGTCGCGCACCAGCTCGCGCACCCGCTTCAGCACGCGCTCCTCGGTCTCGTCCTGCGCGTTGGGGATGGTGCCGGTGGTTTCCTTCAAGGCGGCCTTGAGCGCGGCGATCTCGTCGGCGACTTCGTCGAAGCCGGCACGGGTCGATTTCTCGATCGCCGACAATTCGCCATCAAGGAACTGGCGCTGCGACTGCAGCTCTACCGGAGCGGTCGACCGTTTGTAGGAGGTAAAGGGTTTGGGTTCGGTGGTTTCGCCTGCCATCGCAACCTCCTTCAGCGGCGGCCGAGTGCCGCGGGATCGAAGTCGAAGCCGGTGATGCGGAAGGGACGCAGCGGATCGCCCGGGCGGATTTCATAGGCGAGCAGGCGCCCGCCGACCCGTGCATTGACATGCTGCGACAATGCCGGCCTATAGACGATCTCCGGTCCCCAGGTGATCGGGCTTGACACCCAGGGTGCTGCCCCGAAGCGGAAGACGACGCTGTCGGCACCATCCTCAAGCTCGATCAGCGGCTGGATCTCGCGCCAGATCTTGTAGCTGTCGAGGCCCGCCATCTCGGCGAGCGACAGGCCTTCTCGGGCGATCATGGGCTCGCCGTTGTGGGTCAGCGATGTCGCCAGATCCGGCAACACCGCATCGCGGCCCGCTTCATCCATTACCAGCAGCCGATGACCGGTCAGAAAGACCTGTTGCTTGTCGAAGGTATCGCCCTTCTCGGCATAGGATTCGGTTTCCTGATCGTAGGAGTTCAATGCGTCGGCATAGGTTTCGGTAAACGTCGTATTCATCGGCAAGGCGCCAACGGCATTGGGCAGGTCGACGAACGACCAGGCCTGGCTGTCGATGTGATAGACTGCGGCAACGTTGCAGCCGCCGTCTGCCAGTCCGAATTTCAGGTCGGGCTCGGCGCTGGGATAGCAGAAATACACGAGACGCCGCGTTTGGTCGGTCGTCACGAAGCAGCGCCCCTTCAGCCGCCGGTCGAGATGGCGGAAGATGCGGTTGCGGATTCTGTTGGTGACGATAGACCGGGCGGTGACGCCGTCATGCATCCAGATGTCCTGATCGCCCAGGCAGTAATGCAGGCCGTCCATGTCCATCGCGGCATTGGTGCCGATGATGCCGCGGCGGTCGAACAGCAGGCGGAAGGCGAAGATGTCGCTGCCACCCGTTGCCGTCATCGCCCAGGTCGCCTGGTTGGCGTAGAGAATGCAGGCATCGCGCAGGGTGACGGCGTCGACCAGCGGCGAGGCGAGCCCGGCCAGCATGTTCTCGCCGGCCTGGGATTTGGCGTCGTCCTTGTCCCAGGTCATCGGCACGGGTCCCAGGTCGAGGCGCCAGTAGCCGGACCATTTGACCATGTTGGAGTAGCGGGCGCCGCCCTTGGAGACGTCGACGGCGATCAGCATGTCCTTGTAGGCGCGCATCGCGCCGCAGCGCCAGGCATCCTGCCAGCCGGGCAGGGTCTTCAGCTGCATGTCGCCCGAGGTCATGTAGACCGGCATGTCGACCTGGCGGTTGATGACGATGGCGCCGGCCTGCGATACGCCCGAGACGGGCCCGGCAGAGACCGGCGTCGAGTTGGCGGAATAGTCGGCCGGGCTGACCCAGTAGGCATGGCCGTTGTCGACGGCGAGATAGCTGCCGTCGGTGCCCACGATCACCGTGCGGTCGAAACCGTTGGGCGGCGTCTGGCAGATCATGCCCTGAGGACGCTGCGGCAGGTCGGGATGGGCATAGAGTTCGCGGAATACCGGCGAGCGGGTGATGGCGCCGTCGCGAAACACGACGTTGCGCGCCTGGGTCAGGCCGGCCAGCGGCAGGTCGGTCGCCGGCAGGTCGCTGACCACCCCGACCGAGCCGAGGCCGCGCACGGCAACGTTGGGCATGGGATCTCTCTCTCAGACGACCTTGACGATGAAGGCCAGCGCGTAATACGGCGGCGGCGGGGTGCTGACCGTGCCGGTATGGGTGTGCTTGCCGTCGAGCGGGATCGCATGGGTATGCGGGTTGCCGCCGCCGACTGAGGAGGAGGAAAATTCCGACCCGGCACCACCTGGCGACAGCAGATAGTTGTTCGTGTTGCCGTAGGTGTTGCCGCTGGCCTGGATCAGCGTGCCGCCGCTGCCGGTGCCCGCGGTGCCGTGGCTGTGGCCGGGCAACTGGGCAACCGTAAGGGTGGTCTCGCCGGTCACGCCGGTATGAGTGTGCCCGCCGGCCTCGGCGATGGTGATCGACGCGTTGAACGACCCGCCGGTCGCCCCGACTTCGTCAAGCGTGACGGCGCCGGCGATGAACCTCTCGCGCAGGTCCGGGGTACCGTCCGTCCCGTCGCAGAGTTTCCAGCCGATCGGAATGTCGCCGGCGACCTTGCCCGACCACATGATGATTGCGCCCTTGGGCACGAGATTGGCTTTCAGGCCGCCGACCTGGGTGTTGAGCCCCGTGATGTCGGTCAGGATCTGGGCAAGTTTATTGATGTCGCCATGCGTCGCCGTGATGGCGCCGGCGATGTTGGGAAAAGTTGCCTTGATCGCCCCCTTGATCAGGCGCAGATGATCGTCGGCGGCGCCGGTCGGGTCGGTCGAGACGGGGTTGGAAATATTGAGCTGATGAATGAATTCCGCGGTTTCAAGCGGCATCGTTGCGCTCCTGTTCGGGCTAACCTGTGGCTTTTAGCCGTCGACATCGATCAAGTGGTTGGTTTTCCTCGGTTATCTCGTTGCCAACAGCGCCATCAGCCGCGGGTTGTCGCGGATCCAGGCCAGGATTAGCGGGGTCAGGGCGCGTATGATGGTTTCCTCGGTCTCGTCGTCTACGGCGGGCATCGCCGTGGCAAACATCGCGTGCAGGCATTCGTGCACGACGACCAGGCTCTGCATGCTGGCCTTCAGCCCTGCATTGATCTCGATGCGGTCGTCATGGACGTGGTAGCAGCCGTATTCGGCCCGATCGGCGAAGTGGCTGATCTCGATCGGCACGTGGCGAAAGCCGATGCGCACGCGGCGCGGCAGGCGGTGGCGCCGGCCTGTCACAGGCCGAACGCCTTCTCGCCCATCCAGGTCGAACGCCACACGGTGCCATGGGCACCGGACGCGTCGAGGGTGGTGAGGTAGCCGCGCAGGGCCGCTTCCGCGACGGCGGCGGCTTCACGCCGGGCAAGATTCGATTTGAGCTTGAACGGTCGCTCATAGGCGGTCCTTACGATCGCGCCGAGGTCATGAGGTGGTGTGGGCATCGCATGCACTCCGTGATCCGGTTTCGTCAGGCGGTGCGCGGACTGGTCCGCAGTGTCTCGACCAGGGCGTCGTGCTGGCGGGCGAGATGTCGGCGTTCGGTCATGTCCGCACCGCGTTCGAGGGCATCGACCAGCAACCTGGCCAGCCGCAGCTTGTCGGCCTGGATCGCGGCATCGGTGAGCAGGGGCATCAGGGCATGCATCGGTCGGGCTTTCCTCTCCTGAGGGGCGGTCAGACGGCGGCGTAGGTTTCCAGCACGGCGCGGGCGAGGCCGATGGCGCTGTCCACCGTCAGCGACACGATCGGCTGGTCGTCGGCGTAGATGACGATGGCGTCCTCGTAGATGTCGGCCTCGGTCACCCGGGCCACAGGCACCGGCGCCAATGGCACCTCGACATTGGCGAGCGGCACGCCGAAACGGCAGGCGCCGTGCGGCACGGGGGCTGGGGCCGTCATTGGTCTCTCCATCATTTGCTTGGGGATCAGGCGAAGGCGTAGTCGGCCCGCAGGATGTCCCGCAGGTCGAGCGATCCGCGCGGCGGCGGAGCAGGCAGGGCCGCCCGGCCCTCGGGGCTCAGGGCGGCCATGGCCGCGCGATGGATCGTCTCGTAGGGATCGAAGGTTTCGTAGAGATCGAGCAGGGCCTTGCGCACGGTCACCACCCAGGCCCCCGACCGCGCCGCATGGGTCGCGAAACTGTCGTGGATCAGGGCGAAGTCGGTCATGCCACCCGCCGCGGCTGCCAGCACGGCCAGCATCAGGTGGCTGGCATCCATCGAATGGATCACGTTGGGCGCAATCGCCGACTTCTGCTTGGGTCGGTCCAGCGCCTCGGTGGGTTCGGTGCGCAGCAGCGCCATCACGCGCGCATGGACGTCGCCCCCGGTGATGCGGTCATGGGCGGTTGCCGCATCGACCGGGATCGAACGATCGAGGAAATGCAGCTTGATCCGCCGGGTTTCCCATTGCCGATAGTCGTGCACGACGGGGAGGCCCAGCGCGCTTTCCCAGCGCAGGCCGCGCTCCTCGGCGGCCATCAGCGCGGCGACCCGCTTGAACCAGCCCATGCCGATGCCTGCGCCCGTCACCGCCTCGTTGACCGTCTGCCACAGCAGACGCGCGAGATAGCCCGCCGCCGGCCAGCCGCCATCGGCGAAGGGATGGGCCGGCAACTCGCCGGCGACGACCCGGTCGGCCAGCGGTTTCATCGTGTCGGCCATCAGCTGGCGGCGAAAACCGAACTCCTCCGACGAATAGGCGAAGGTCATGACCGAACGCTTGACGGTGGCGCGGGTCACGCCGAAGGCCTGCCATTCCCGGGCTTGTTCGTCGCCGGCGGCCGCATCCTGCGCGACGCGTGCGGCGACCGTCCCTGCGACCTGCGCATAGATGTCGGTCGGCCGGTCCGATGGCACCAGGTTGACCAGCGCCGCACCCGCCGGATCGCGTAGCGATGCCGCGTAATGCTGCAGGCCCGAGCACGAGCCGTCCAGCGCCACCGGCAGATGCGAGACATGCGCCGAGGGATTCTCGGCGGTGATCGCGCGGGCATAATCGCTGCAGGCGGCGACGAACTGGAACGGGCTGTCGGCGGCCGACCACCAGGCGATCGTGCTGATCGGGTCCTGCGCCGTCAGCAGGATCTGGTCGAGATGCCGGCCGACCCAGGCCGCGCGCTCGTCGAAAGGCGCCTTCGAGATCTTGTCGAAATCGCCGGTATTGGCCAGGTGGATGGCCAGCCAGAACAGGCCCGAAGGTCCGAGCGGCACGCCGCCGGCGAATTCCAGCATGGCACGCACGTGATCGCCCCGCTGCGGGTTGAAGGCCGGCACCGGGTAGATACGGCCACGGAAATCGAGGCTTTGCGGCATCCAGAAACGGTTACCGCAATCGATCAGCAACCGGGCGGTCGCCAGATCCTGGGCAACGACGACGCGGGCGCTGTCGATGGCGCGGTTGTGGGCGTGGCATCTGGCCGCCTCGATCCGCCAGGCCTTGCGCTGTTCAGGCGTCATGTCCGGCCAGGCCACGGGCCGCGCGGGGGCATCCAGGCGCGGGCCGGGCAGGGTCGAGCCCTGCGGCAGCAAGCCGTCGCGATGGCATTCTCCGATCAGGTGCAGCATCGTCTCGTTCACGCGCCAGGCGGTGGACTGGATCGTATTGACCGCTGCAAACAGCCGGTCGCGGCCGGCGCCCCGCAGGCTGGCGCGCATCGCCCGGCGCTGTTGGCCGCCGCGCAGCCGCACCAGCTTGACCGGCCGCGCGGCTTCGGGCGTCAGATAGGCGCCGGTATCGAAATCGGCCCAGGGGCGGGGCGGCACCACCATCGGAT
>JAEYTW010000647.1 GCA_023433835.1 Pseudomonadota bacterium
CCTCGGCCCGGGCCACGCCGTCGAGACAGGCGGCGAGCGCGATGGCCGCGAGATCCGTAGGCGCGAGGCCGCGCAAGGCGGCAACCGCGACATGGGTGCGGCCTGCCCCGCCGCGGTCCAGCCCGGCGAGATGGCGGGTCAGCGCCTCGGCCACCGGGGCGAGGCTACGGCCGGTCAGGGTGCAGCGGGCCGCCTGTCGCGGGCTATGGGTGGCGATCTCGATCGCGGATTGCAGCGCGGCCAGGTCGGTCATCGATTCGCCTCCTCCAAGGGCTTGGGACGCGCGAAAGCCCCCGGCGGCAGAACCGTCGGGTGGCGCGCGGCGTGCGAGAGAACAATTCGGGAACGATAGCGTTCTAGGCCGCTTTCACGCCGCGGTCAACCGACTGCCCTTGCCATCGACTGTACCATTTGGTACAAGAAAGTCAGATCGGTACAGGAAAGGAAACCCGATGAGCCAGCGCCCGCCCCTGCCCCCCTTCACCCTCGAGACCGCGACGCAGAAGGTTCGCCTGGCCGAGGATGGCTGGAATTCGCGCGACCCGGCGCGCGTCTCCCTGGCCTACACGGCCGACAGCCGCTGGCGGAACCGGTCGGAATTCCTTGCCGGGCGCCCGGAGATCGTCACCTTCCTGCAGCGCAAATGGGCGCGCGAGCACGACTACCGGCTGATCAAGGAATTGTGGGCCTTTCACGGCAACCATATCGCCGTGCGCTTCCAGTACGAATGGCACGACGACGCCGGCGCCTGGTTCCGCTCCTACGGCAACGAGCAGTGGGAGTTCGATGCCGATGGGCTGATGCAACGGCGCGAGGCCTCGATCAACGACGTCGCCATCACCGCCGGGCAACGCCTGTTCCATTGGGCGGCGCCGGGCCCGCGGCCCGCCGACCATCCCGGGCTGACCGAACTCGGCCTCTGATGGCCCGGCTGGTCCAGGAACGTGGCGATGCCGTGCGCCGGCTGGGGGAAGTCTTCCGCCAGCACGGCTACGAAGGCGCGTCGCTGGCGTTGATCACCGCCGGCACCGGGCTGGGCAAGGGCAGCCTCTACAACTTCTTTCCCGGGGGGAAGGAGGAGATGGCGACGGCCGTGCTGGAGGATATCGACCGCTGGTTTGCCGAGGCGATCTTCCAGCCGCTGCGGCAGGATGCCGATCCGGCCGCGGCGGTCGCCGCGATGCTCGACGGCGTTGCCGCCTATTTCGACGGCGGCGGCCGCGTCTGCCTGGTCGGCGTCTTCGCGCTGGGCGAGGTGCGCGACCGCTTCGCCGAGCGGGTGCAGGGCTACTTCGCGGCATGGACCGCCTCGCTGGCCGCGGCGCTGACGCGCGGCGGGCGCCCGCCCGAGATCGCGGGCGATCTGGCCGAGGAAGCGGTGCTGGCGATCCAGGGGGCGCTGGTGCTGGCGCGTGCGATGGACGACCGCGGGGTCTTCGCCCGGGCGCTCGACCGGCTGCGGACGCGGCTGGCGCCGATGTAAGGAGACGGTTAGGCTGCGCCCCGGGCATGGGGAGAATCAATCATGGGTAAATTCGCCGGTATCGTCGCGATCGCCGCGGCCTTGTTCGTTCCGCCGGCCTTGTCCGTTCCGCTGGCCTTCGCCGGCAGCCAGGACGACCTCGCCATCACCACCGCCATCACCGGGCGCAGCCTGACCTTCGACTGGCCGGCGGTCGAGATCGGTATCGCCAGCTACGAGGCGGGCCCGACCGGCCTCACCATCTTCCGTTTCCCCGAACGGGTCAGTGCCGTGGTCGACGTGCGCGGCGGCGCGCCGGGCACGGTCAATTCCGACCTGCTGCGGCTGGGCTACAACGATCGCACCATCGACGCGATCGTGCTGTCCGGCGGATCGGCCTATGGCGAGGAAGCGATCGCGGCGGCGCAGGGCGGGCTGAAGGAAATGGGCATCCGTTCCGGCGACTGGCGCAACATCGCGGTGACGCCGGGCGCCATCATCTACGATTTCGGCGGCCGGCGGCTGAACGAGATCCACCCGGACAAGCGGCTGTCGCATGCCGCGCTGAAGGCGCTGCGGCCGGGCGTGTTCCCGCTGGCCGACCAGGGCGCGGGGCGGATGGCGATGCAGGGCGGCTTCTTCGGCTGCGACAGCCATTCGGGCCAGGGCGGCGCCTTCCGCCAGGTCGGGCGCACCAAGATCGCAGCCTTCGTCGTGGTCAACGCGCTGGGCACGGTGACCGACCGCGACGGCCGCATCGTGAAATGCCATGCCAATCCCGGCTGGAAGCCCGGCATCCGCACGACCGACATCCTGCAGAACCTGCCGGGCAGCCTGCGCGCCGACTGGCAGTCCGAACAGCCGGCGGCGGGGCCCACCGCCAATACGACGATCAGCCTGATCGTCACCAACCGCAAGCTGGCCAACCCGCTGCTCCAGCGGCTGGCCGTGCAGGTGCACACGTCGATGGGCCGCGGCATCCAGCCCTTCGCCACGATCAACGACGGCGACACGCTGTTTGCCGCCTCGACCCAGGAGATCGACGATACCGAGCTCGGCCCCGTCACGCTCGGCGCCATCGCCGCCGAGGTGATGTGGGATGCGATCCTGGCCAGCGTACCCGACGAACCGGCCTTCGCCACCCCCGCCGCACCCGTCGCCGTGCCGGCCGAGACGCTGAAGGCCTGGGAAGGCGACTACGATTTCGGCGGCGGCCATCGCCTGGCCGTGCGGGTCGAGAAGGATGGCCTGGTGGTCCAGGCGACGGGGGAACAGGCCGTCTTCGGCTTCGCCAAGGGCAAGCCGCTTGCCGTGCTGGCATCCTCGGCCAGCGATTTTTACCTGCCCGGCCGCAGCCCGACGCGGCTCAGCTTTGCCGATGGCGGGCGGCTCGTCCTCAATCCCGGCCGCTGGGGGCAGGCCGGGATCAGGAAATGACGATTATTTTTTCAAACCACGGAAACATTGTTCGAGCTTGCGCGTATCAGATACGACGACCGCGCCTTGCGCCAGGGCCTGGCAGACATCGGGCGCCGTCGCCTCGGATTGCTTGATCAGGACGCTGATGCGGCCGGGATAGAACTTGTCCAAGGGGACACTGTCCGGGTTGCGCGCGGTCGAAGCCAGGCACGGGCCGGCAGCCAGGATTGCCACGGCAGCGATCAGCATGCCGACGGCAGAATTTTTCTTCTGCACCAAAAACCTCCACCCACGAAGTTTTATTATGAAAAGCCTACCCGAAGGCGGCGCGGGGTGGAGCCAAAAATTGTCACGTTTGGTAAGGTACGGGCAAAGGAACCCAAGTACTCCAGCCCCCGGTCGTATTTCCGCGCCGAAGTAATCCTTTCGGCCATGATTGCGCCGCAGTGTTGCACTGTACTTGCACCCGCAAACGAATTCGACCTGTTGGAGTGATGAGCCCGTGACCCCGATCCTCTGCCTGAACCCTCATGCCCAGTACCAGCGCCATGCCGCGGCGATCGAAGCCGCGATCGGCCGGGTGCTGGCCTCCAACCGCTACATCCTGGGGCCGGAATGCGAAGGGTTCGAGAAGGGCTTCGCCACCCATGCCGGCACGGGCCACGGCGTCGGCGTGGCCAACGGCACCGACGCGCTGGCGCTGGCCCTGCGCGGCCTGGGGGTCGGGCCGGGCGACGAGGTGGTGACCGTCTCGCACACCGCACTCGCCACCGTCGCGGCGGTCTGCATGACCGGGGCGACCCCGGTGCTGGCCGATGTCGACGAGGCGACCTACACGATGGATCCGGCAAGCCTCGAGGCCTGTATCGGCCCGCGGACCAAGGCGGTCGTGCCGGTGCATGTCTACGGCCAGATGGCCGATCTGGACGCGATCATGCCCATCGCCCGCGACCGCGGCCTGAAGGTGCTGGAGGATTGCGCCCAGTCGACCGGCGCGCGCCAGCACGGCAGGCGGTGCGGCGCGATCGGCGATGCCGGCGCCTTCTCGTTCTATCCGACCAAGAACCTCGGCGCGATCGGCGACGGCGGCATGATCGTCACCGGCGATGCCGGGCTGGCCGACCGGCTGACCCGCCTGCGCCAGTACGGCTGGGACGGCAACCGGATCAGCGCCGATATCGGCGTCAATTCGCGGCTGGACGAGATGCAGGCCGCGATCCTGGCCGTCAAGCTGGCCCATCTCGACGACGACAACGGCCGCCGGCAGGCCATCGCCCGGCGCTATACCGAGGCGCTGGCC
The DNA here is from genome assembly GCA_023433835.1 of Pseudomonadota bacterium. Taxonomy (GTDB): domain Bacteria; phylum Pseudomonadota; class Alphaproteobacteria; order Ferrovibrionales; family Ferrovibrionaceae; genus JAFKFH01. The sequence goes on from JAEYTW010000647.1 coordinate 4,182, forward strand.
GGCCTGCCGCTGGCCCTGCCCGCGGTGCGGCCCGGCAACGAGCCGGTCTGGCATCTCTACGTCATCGCCACCGACCGGCGCGACGCGCTGCTCGCCCAGCTCAAGGCCGACGGGGTGCTGGCCGGCATCCACTACGCCCAGGCCGCCCATCAGCAGCCGGGCTATCGGCCCCATGTCCGGCTGGCCCCGGGCGGCCTGCCGGTGACCGAGCGCATCGTCGACCGCGTGCTGTCGCTGCCGCTCTATCCCGAGCTCGAGGCCGAGGCGGTCGAGCGTGTCATCGCCTCGGTCCGCCGCTTCTACGGCTGACCCGGATTGCCCAGCGCACCCGCGGCCTCGGCCTCCTCGAGCAGCCAGTCGCGGAACATGACGACCTTGGGCAGGTCGATCTTTCGCTCGGGGACGATGATGTAATAGGCGAAGTCCGAAGGCAGGTTGACGTCCAGCACCTGGACCAGCCGGCCTTCGGCGATGTCGCGGTCGAGCATGACGCCGCGGGCGAGCGCGATCCCCTCGCCGTCGATCGCGGCCAGGATCAGGAGGCCGTCGTCGCTGAACGACGGCCCGCGGCCGGGATCGAGCCCGGTCAGCCCCAGCGTCGTCACCCAGATCGGCCAATCGCGACGCAGGCCGTCATGCAGCAGCACGTGGCTGCCCAGATCCTCCGGGCTCCTGACCGGCTTGGCCGCCAGCAGCGCCGGGCTGGCGACCGGCACCAGCACCTCCTCGGCCAGCCGCCAGGAGCGCACGCCGGGCCAGCGGCCCAGGCCGTGGCGGACGCCGATGTCGACATCCTCGGATGCGAAATCGACCAGGCGGTTGGTCGAGGAGACGCGCACGTCGATCTCGGGCGCGCGCTCGCGGAAGCGCCCCAGCCGCGGCACCAGCCATTTGATGGCAAAGGAGGGCAGCACGCTGACCGTCAGCGCCTCCGGCCGCAGCTTGGGCCGCAGCCGCGCGGTGGCATCGGCGATGGTCTGGAAGGCGCGGCGCACCGAGGGCAGGTAGGTGATGCCGGCCTCGGTCAGGACAAGGCCGGACGGGCGGCGCTCGAACAACAGCAAACCTAACTCATCCTCGAGCTTCTTGATCTGCTGGCTGATCGCGCCGGGCGTGACGTTCAGTTCCTCGGCCGCATGGCGGAAACTCAGGTGTTTCGCCGCAGATTCGAAAGCCCGGAGGGCATTCAGCGGGGGCAGCCTCATGGGACGGGTCCTGAATAGATTTTCTAAACAGAATGCCGACAAAGTCTGGTTTGTCAAAGACCGGTTTCGACCCAATTATCAGGTCATCGGGACGGATCGTCCGCCCCGCCCTGAGGAAGGAAGAAGACCATGGTTGCCACCACCCACGACGTGCTGAGCCTGTCGCGCCGCCCCCAGCCTTCGCTGATCGCCCGCGCCGCCGACCGGCTGTTTGCGATGGTCGAGCGTCACCGCCAGCGCCTGGCGCTGCAGTCGCTGAGCGACCAGGCCCTCTCCGACATCGGCATCAGCCGCGCCGATGCCGCGCTCGAGGCCGATCGTCCGTTCTGGCGCTGAGCCCGCGTTCAGATGGCAGTAACGGCACGCCGGAGACCGGCCCGATCCAGGGACGGGTCTCCGGCCAGCGTTGCCCGGGGCCCCGCCCGGGGTCAGCCGATGGCGACGCGGTTCCGCCCGGCACGCTTGGCCTGATAGAGGGCCTGATCGGCACGGGCCAGCAGGCTCGCCACGGTATCGCCAGGCCGATGGCCGGCGACGCCGAAGCTGGCGGTCTTGCGGTCGATCAGCGGAAAGGTGCTGCCGGCGATGCGCTCGCGCAAGCCCTCGGCGATGGCGACGGCCGAGACCGCGCCCGTCTCGGGCAGGATCAGCAGGAATTCCTCGCCGCCCCAGCGTCCGAAAATGTCGGCCCCCCGCAGGGCCTCGCGAATCACGTCGACCAGATGCACGATGACGGCATCGCCCGCCGGATGGCCGTGGGTGTCGTTGACCTGCTTGAAATGATCGATGTCGACCAGAACCACGGCGAGTTCGTCGCCCGACGCCGTGGCCCGGTCCATCGCCTCGGCCAGCATCTGCTCGAGCCGCCGGCGGTTGTAGACCCGGGTCAGCCGGTCGGTAGTCGACTGCAGCCGCAGCTCGGCGTTGGAGGCATTGAGCTCGTCGGTCACCGCGCCGATGAAATGAACCAGGCGCGAGACCACGCGGGCATGCTGGTTGGCATAGAGATCATGCACGCCCCCCGGTGCCGCCGCCGGCCGTTCGGCGTCCGCCACGGACCGCGGGCCGGAGGGCCCCTCGCGCAGGCCGACGGCGACCATTGCCGAATTCAGCAGGTGCAGATCGCCACCGCGGCCGAAGAATTCGCCATAGGTGTAGAACCCCGCGGTCGGGGCGACGGTCTGGAACGGCCGCGTCTCCAGGTCGGTATCGTCCTGCATCAGGAAGCGGCGGCAGCCGCAGGTATAGAGGAACACCGCGTCGGGCACAAAATCCGCCATCACGTCGCGAATGCCCCGGGCGTCGTCCACGATCAGACTGGGATTGCCATAGCCGAGCCGGAAGGTTTCCCCGGGCGCGATATCGGCGACGAAGCGCAAGGCGCCGCCATCCTCGACCGCGACCGGCACGCGCGCCAGGACCTGGGCGCCCCGCTCGGTCAGGAAGGGAAATTCCAGCGCGTTGAGAAAGAAATTCTCGGCCGTGGTCAGGCCGAGATAGCGGCGGTAGACGTCGAAGGCCGGCGCGTCGTCGATCGTGCGGACCAGCATGCCGTCGACGTCCGTCACCGTCATCGGCCGGCTCAGCGGCTGCCAGCCGAGATAGGTGCGCGCCTCGATGCTGAGGCCCGGCCCCGACAGGACGACCGCGACGGCACCATGGGCGAAGACGTCGGTGCCGAACGAGATCAGCGAATGGCCGGAGGCGGCATAGTCGCCGGCCCCGCCACCGAACACCGGCAGGTCGCAGCCGCCGCGCGCCAGTCCCCGCAGCAGCACGGCGGCATCGATGCTGAGCGGCGTGGCGAACAGGAGGATGCCGGCCGCATCCGGCACCGCCGCCGCGGCCTGGCCGAGCCGCCAGCCGGCGGCATATTCGTCGCCCGGCGGGCAATCGAGCGCAACCGCGCTCAGGATGGTCGAGTCGAAGAACGAGAGGGCAATCGTGGTGGTGCCGATCACGGTGCGGCCGTCAAGCACTTCACCAACCGTCGTGGCACCGATGACGACGGCCTGCGGCAGACGATCCCGCACCGTGCGGGCGACGGCCGCGAGCCGCGCGGGATCACCATCCGCCGCAAAGATCTGCACCAGGATCGAGCGTGCCTCGGCGGCAGGCGACCTGACGTCCTGCGCCGCGAGCCGCGCCGCCAGCTCATCGATGCCGTCGATCGAGAAGTTTAGCTGCCGCATCGGTCCCGGGTCGCTCTGAACTCTCCGATTCAGATGTGGCACGCCCCCGGCCCAAATTCAATCGAACCGCCGTGCTGGCCGCATGGAGGACCCCGCGCTGTCTCTGTTTGTTCTATCCAATCGCCAGCGAAACTTCATCGCCCACAGGGCGGTCGGCTGAGCTCCAGGTCAGGAAGGTCTCTGGTTTGGCGCCATCCGTCGGCGCCTTCTCGATCAGCGGTGCGAGGGTGTCTTTGACGAATTCCTCCATGGTGGTACGCAGCGCGGGACGATCATCGCGAAATGCTACACGTCCATCGTTGAGAGCGGCCAACGTGTGGTTGTCATAGACCCACCGTTCGAGAGTTCCGAACCTCTGCCGATATACCGTCTCGACCTCGCGATCGCTCCTGTCGATGAAGCGATAGTCCACCTCCCTACCGAGCGCCCGGCCGATAATCGCGGCGATCTCGGTCATCGTGTAGTCGATGCCCAGCGCCTTTACGGATCTGTGCCGGTCGGTCGGCGTGTCGAACTCCTTCGCCGCGAGATCCGCGATGTCCTGAATGGCAACCCAGGGCGTCTTGACATCGGAGCCAAGCGACCAGCCGATCCTATCGTGCTGCGCGATCGAGTCGATCCACGCGAACAGGTTCTCCATGAACCAGCCGCCCTGCAGGTGCACCAGATTGATGTCGCGCAGTCGGTTGAGGATCTGGTCCAGGATATGGAAGGGCTGGAAATGGCCGGTGTTTCCGCTGACCTCGGATCCCATTCCGGTCAGGCTGACGGCAAGTTTCACCGGGGAATCCCGAAGTGCGTCGAAAAACCGAAGCGCCACCGCGGGGTAGTGCCCATGAAGGTCCTCCCAATCGGTTTTGACCATCAGGAACGCGGCGTCAGCGTCTTCGAAGAACGTGCCGAGTTCACCGGCACCTGTGTCGAAACTGCCAAGGAACGGTTCTGCGCCTTTCGCGACAAGGGCATCGAGGGCGGGCCCGCCTCTCGAAAGCGCTTTGACCGAATGGCCTTTGGTCAAGAGGATCTCGGTAAGTTTGGCGCCGATCCTGCCGGTCGCGCCAATCACGGCGATACGCATGGCTAATCTCCTGATCTTGCTGGACCAGGATCCTAGAGGATGGCGTCTCGAGCGAAATTGGAGATAATGCCATATGATCTCGAAATCGGGCCAACCTTCGAAGACGCGACCTCCCTGCAGCAGCGCTATCGATCTGAGCCTCCCGCATGGGCCGGCGACGGCAATCAGGGTGGACTTCGCCGACTACGAGGCCGAGGGGTTGCAGCACCAGCACCCGCAGGGTCAACTGATCGTGGCGCTACATGGCGCGGTTACCTGCAGAGCCGAGAGTGGGGTCTGGATCGTTCCACCCGACTGCGGATTTTGGGTACCCGGTGGCGTTCCTCACAGCAACCAGGTCACGTCCAATGCTCGTCTGACATACCTCTTTGTCGAGCCCGGCGCGGCCATGCTTCCGGCGGAATGCTGCACCCTTTCGGTATCGCCGATGCTTCGCGAGATGATACTCCGCGTAGCGGATCTATCGGAAAGTGATGCGCGCGACCCTCATGTCGATCGTCTCGTGCGGGTCATGCTCGATGAACTCGCACTGATGCCGCGGGAGGGGCTGGAGCTACCCGTATCTGACCATCCAAAGATCGCCTTGATCGCTGCGGCTCTTTTGGCAGAACCGAGCGACCGCCGAACTCTCCGCCAATGGGCTGAGCATGTCGCCGTCAGCGAGCGGTCGTTGAAGAGGCTCATGGTCCAAGAGACAGGATTGAGCTTTGGCCGTTGGCGGCGCCAGCTGCATCTGGTCATCGCGCTGCGGGACCTTGCCGGCGGTGCGACAGTCCAGCAGGTGGCAGGCGACTTGGGATACGAATCCACGACGGCCTTCATCGTCATGTTCAAGAAGGCCCTCGGGACCACGCCATCGCGCTACTTTGCCAATCGGCTTTTGGGCACCGGGCACGCGTGAGACCTTGCCCCCGTCGACGTCAGACCACAACGGTCACCGGAACGCGCCGAATTCTCTATAATGATAATGACTCTCAATATTAACTGATCTAGGCTCGCCGCCGTAGTCCAATACGGGGCCGACATGGCAGCCAAAGACCTCGAATTGCCCGAGGGCGACATCCCCTGTCACCGCCGGCGGCGCCCGCCCGGCGCCGCCCTTCATTGACCGCATCCCCTCACACCGGAGTGCCCGATGGCTTTCACCCTTCCCCCGCTTCCCTTCTCGACCAATGCCCTGGCCGAGGCCGGCATGTGCCAGGAAACCCTGGAGCTGCATCACGGCAAGCATCACCAGGCCTATGTCACCGCGCTGAACGGCTTCGTCGAGAAGAACCCGGACCTGCAGGGCAAGACGCTCGAGGAGATCGTCCGTCTTTCCCACGGCCGCGACGCACTCGCCCCGGTCTTCAACAATGCCGGCCAGCATTGGAACCACATCCTGTTCTGGCAGGCGCTGTCGCCCACCGGCGGCCGCATGCCGCCGAAGCTGGCCGCCAGGATCGATGCCGATTTCGGTTCGGCGGCCGCCTTCAAGGAACAGTTCAAGGCGGCGTCGATCGCCCAGTTCGGCTCGGGCTGGTCCTGGCTCGTGCAGGACGAGGCGACGGGCAGGCTCAGGATCGCCCGCTCGGCCAACGGCGGCAACCCGCTTGCCGCCAACGAGGGCCGCGCCCTGCTCGGCCTCGATCTCTGGGAGCACAGCTACTATCTCGACTTCCGCAACCGCCGGCCGGACTACGTGACGAACTTCCTCGACCGGCTCGCCAACTACGACTACGCCGAACAGCAATTGCTGGACTGAAGGGCGCGTGCCATGGTGCCGAAGGGGATTGACCGGGAAGCCGGCGGCAGATAGTTTCCTAGTCAACTCATTGGACGATCCATGCCCCTCAGCGCTGTCGATTCCCATCTCGGCTACTGGTTGCGTTTCGTTTCCAACCAGGTGTCGCACGCCTTCGCCATCAAGCTCGCCGCCCGCGACGTCACCGTCGCCGAATGGGTGCTCCTGCGCGAATTGTTCGATGTCGAGGCGGTGACGCCAAGCCAGCTGGCCGACAAGCTTGGCCTGACCCGCGGGGCGGTCTCCAAGCTGGCCGACCGGCTGCTGGAAAAAAACCTGATCATCCGCGCCGCCAATGCCGAAGACCGCCGCTACCAGACCCTGGCCCTGACCCAGGTCGGGCGGCGGCTGGTGCCGAGCCTGTCGGCGCTGGCCGATCGCAACGATACCGAATTCTTCGGCCATCTTTCGGCCGCCGACCGCGCCGTCATCGAAGTGGCGATGCGCGACATCGTCCGCCGCCTCGGCCTGCATAGCCTGCCGGCCGATTGATGGCCGATGCGCCGGCGCTGAAGGAAATCTTCGACCGCGCCCGCTTCGCCGCGATCGCGGCCGAGATGGCGGCGATCCATCCGGGCTTCGATGCCGAGGCCTTCGTGCGCCGGGGCACGCGCGATCTCGACGGGCTCGGCATCATGCAGCGCCTGCGCCGCATGGCCGAGGCGCTGCATGCGACGATGGATCTCGATTTTCCCGCGGCGGTCGCCGTGCTGCGCCGCCTCGCCCCGCGCATCGGGCATAACTTCGTCGGCATCGTGCCGTCGGAATACGTGGCGCTGTACGGCCGCGGCCAAGGCCGCGCGGCCCTCGACGCGCTGGAGCATTTCACCACCTTCGGCACGGCCGAGTTCGCGATCCGGCCATTCCTGGCCGACGACCTCGCCGGCACGCTCGGCGCGATGCGGGGCTGGGCCGGGCATGAGAACGAGCATGTCCGAAGGCTGGCCAGCGAAGGCAGCCGGCCGCGCCTGCCCTGGGCCGCGCGCCTCGACGCGGTCGCGGCCGACCCCGAGCTGACCTGGCCGATCCTCGACCGGCTGAGGGCGGATCCGAGCCTCTATGTCCGCCGGTCCGTCGCCAATCACCTGAACGACCTGACCAAGGATCATCCCGGCTGGGTGCTCGACCGTGTCGCCGTCTGGCCCCGCGACGAGCCGCACACCGCCTGGATCGTGCGCCATGCGCTGCGCGGCCTGATCAAGCAGGGCAACCCGGCCGCGCTGGCCCTGGTCGGCGCCACCGGCAGGCCGCGGGTCGACACCGCGTTCACGGTGGCGCCCGCCCGCATCCGCCTCGGCGACACCGTGACGCTGGCGGCCCGCCTGACCTCGACCGCCGGGGCGGCCCAGCGCCTGGTGATCGACTATGCCGTCCACTACGTGAAGAAGAACGGCGGTCCGTCGCGGAAAGTCTTCAAGCTGAAGGGCTGCACGCTGGCGCCGGGCGAGACGATCGAGATCTCACGCCGCCAGACCGTGCGCGACTTCTCGACGCGGGCGCACTACCCCGGCCGCCACGAGGTCGAGCTGATGGTCAACGGCGAAACGGTCGCGCGCGGTTTCTTCGATCTGGAAAGATAAGAAAAAATACCCCTCCCGTCATTCCGGGCGCAGCGAAGCGGAGACCCGGAATCCAGGGAGAGCGCGGCGCCGGTTTGCGACGCCCTTGCCCTGGATTCCCGCTTTCGCGGGAAGGACGATCGCTCCTTAAGGCGCCGCGATAGGCTTAAAGTCGGCGCCTATGGGCTTTCGCCGACATGACGATGGCCCTCTACGCCCGTTCGATCAGCACGGCCATGCCCTGGCCGGCGCCGAGGCACATCGACAGCACGGCGCGGCGGCCGCCGGTTTCGCGCAGGTGTTCGATCGCGGTCAGCGCCATGCGCACGCCGGTAGCACCCGGCGGATGGCCGATCGAGATGCCGCCGCCATAGAGATTGGTGCGCTCGCGCGGGATCTTCAGTTCGCGCTCGGCATGCAGGTTGACGGCAGCGAACGCCTCGTTGATCTCGAAATAGTCGATGTCGTCGACCTCGAGCCCGGTGCGCTCGAACAATCTGGCGATCGCCGGCACCGGGCCGATACCCATGATGCGCGGCGGCACGCCGACGACGGCCCAGTCGACCAGCCGCGCCAGCGGTTCGATATCGTGCCGGCGCGCCTCGTCGCGCGTCGTCATCACGACGAAGGCGGCGCCATCGGTCACGCCGGACGAATTGCCGGCGGTGACGCGGCCATCCTTGCGGAAGGCAGGCTTGAGGCTCGCCAGCCGCTCCGGGGTGATGTTGGGCCGGGGGAATTCATCCATGTCGAAGATCTTGACGCCGCGGCCGTCCGGCACGCTGATCGGCGCGATCTGGCGGGCCAGGAAGCCCGAAGCCTGGCCCTGGCCGGCGCGGCGCTGGCTCATCAGCGCCCATTCGTCCATCGCGTCGCGGTCGTAGCCGAATTCGTCGGCGAGGTTCTCGGCCGTCTCGCCCATGTAGTCGCCGTTGAACGGATCGCGATAGCAGTAGTCGAGCATGTCGGTCATCACCTGGGGCCCGCGCGCATGGCCCCAGCGACCGGTGGTGACCACGAAAGGAGCGCGGGAGTAATTCTCGACCCCGCCGGCCAACGCCATGCGGCTATGGCCCGACTGCAATTGCTGGCCGGCCGAGACGATCGCCTGCAGCCCGGTGCCGCAGGCGCGCGCCACGTTCATCGCGCAGGAATCCTCGGGCATGCCGAGCTTGAGGGCCACGACCCGGCCGCCGAACAACCCGTCCTGATCGACCGGCAGGGTATTGCCGAGCACGAGGTGATCGATGCGGCCCGGCGTCAGCCCGACGCGGTCCAGCGTGGCGCGGGCGGCATGGACGGCAAGATCGGACGCCGGCACATCCTTGAGCGACCGGCCGAAATCGCCGAATGGCGACCGCATGCCGCCGGCCAGCACGATATCGTCCGATGATGATGCAGCCACGCTTTTGTCCTCCCGGTTCGCTCCGATTGCGCCGGGCGGATCATCCTTAATTATGAATCATCAGTCAATCGGCAGCGTGACGACGAAGCGGCTGCCTTCGCCCGGCCGGCTTTCCGGCCGCAGCGTGCCGCCATGCATCTCCACGATTCGCCGCGACAGCGGCAGGCCGAGCCCGGCGCCTTCATGGAACCGGCCGCGCTCGCGCTCGACCTGGACGAAGGGCACGAAGATGCGCTCGAGATCGGCCTCGGCGATGCCGACGCCGGAATCGCTGACCGCGATCTCGATCGCCCCGGGCATCCGCGCGACCGTGACCGCGACGCGGCCACCCACGGCGGTGAACTTGATCGCGTTGGCCAGCAGGTTGATCAGCACCTGGCGGATCGCCCTGGCATCGACCGATATCGTCTCGCCGGGATCGAGGGCCGGCAGATCGAGCGTCAGCCCGCCGCGGGCGGCGCGCTCGCGCAGCATGCGCGCGGCATCCGCGATCAGCGGGGCCAGGGCGACGGGCGCCGGCGAAATGCGGTAGGCGCCGACCTCGAGGCGCGCGGTATCGAGGATCTCGTCGATCAGTTCCAGCAGATGCTGGCCCGACAGGACGATGTCGCGGCCGTAATCGCGATAGCGGTCGTCAAGCGGACCGAACAGGGCATCGCCGATGATCTGGGCAAATCCCATCACGGCATTGAGCGGCGTGCGCAGTTCATGGCTCATGTTGCCGAGAAACAGCGACTTGGCGTGGCTTGCCGCCTCGGCCGCCTCCTTGGCCTGGGCCAGTTCGGCCAGCGCGCGCTTCTGCGCCGTCACGTCCTGGAACTGGGCGATGACATGCAGCGGCCGCTTCCCGTCGCGCACCATCACCGCGCCGACCCTGAGCCAGACCGTGCGGCCGTCGGGATGGCGGATGCGGCGCTCGCCGTCGTAGCTCGGCTGGCCCGGATCGTTCCAGGCCCGCTCAAGCCAATCCCAGCCGGGATCGGGTTCGGCCGGATCGGCCAGCCCCGCCATCGTGCGCGCGTGGATTGCCGTCTCGGCCACGCCGATCATGCCGAGCAGCGCCAGGTTGGCGGCAAGGAACCGGCCCTCGCGATCGATCAGCGCCATCCCGATGAGGCCGTCGTCGAAGGCGCGGCGAAAACGTTCCTCGCTTTCGCGCAACGCGGTTTCGGCCGCCACCGCGACCGAGACGTCGGAGGCGACGCCGCGATAGCCGGCGAACACGCCATCCACATAGCGCGGCCGGCCGGAGACCGAGATCCAGCCGGGCTCGCCGTCGGCACGTGTCACCTGATAGCGGAAATCGCGGAACGGCCGGCGGTTTTCCAGGTCGTCGACATGGCTGCGCCAGGCCGGATGGTCGGCATCGAGTCCGGCGATCTCCCAGCGCGTCACGCCGATGCTGATCGTCGCGGGCGAGCGCAGCGCCAGGTCGAAGGCGCCGATGGAGAACCAGGTGAAGCGATGATCGGGGCCGGTTTCCCAGAACCAGTCCGACGAGGCCGAGGCGAAATCGAGGAGGCGCGCCTCCGACTCGCGCAAGGCCAGCGCATGCATGCGCTCCGCCGTGATGTCGAGGGCGACGCCGGCCGACCGCCGCGGCTGGCCGTCCGGTCCGTGTTCGACATAGCCCCAGAAGCGAAAATGGCGAACCTCGCCGTCGCGGCGCACGAAACGCAGCTCGATCGTGCCGTCATGCCGGCCGGCATAGGCCTGGCGCGAGGCTTCCTCGAGCCGGGCGCGATCGGGCGCGTCAAGCCGGTCGGAGAAGGCCTTGAAGCTCGGCGTCATCGTCTCGGGGGTTTCGCCCAGCATGCGGAAGAATTCGTCCGAGATGAAGCCGGCCCCGGTGACGAGATCCTGTTCCCAATAGCCGAGATGGGCGATGCGCTCGGCCTCCTCCAGCCGGCGCAGCGAGGCTTCCAGCGCCTGCTCGCGGTCCTTCAGCCGGTCGACCGTCTGCGCCAGCCGGCGCTCGACCTCGGCCTGGCGGGTGATGTCGGTATAGAGGGTGACGGTGCCGCCGCCGGGCAGCCGCGCCTCCGTCACCATCAGCCGGCGGCCGTCGGGCGTCGGCGATTCGAACGGGCCGGCGGGATTGCCGTGCAGGGCCAGCCGCTGGTCGAACCACGCCTGGGGCGTCGCGCCATCGGCCGCCACCCGCATCCGCGCCAGGTAACCGGCGAAATCGATACCGAGCGGCAGCGGCCCGATCTGGGCCGTGGTGAAGGCGCGGAAGGCGGCATTGGCGAGGCGCAGCTGGTCGGCCTCGTCCCACACCGCGATCGGATGCGGCAGATGGTCGAGGGCGGCGATCAGCGCGCCCGAGGCCGTATCGTCGCCGGCGGCGCGCGGCGCGCCGTCCTGCACGGTGACGCACCAGCCCGGCGCCTCGCCGGCCCAGGTCAGGGTGCAGGCAAGGTCGACCCGGCCGCCGAGCTTGCGGTTGAGTTCGAGCTGGCAGGGCGCGGTGTCTGCCCGCGACAGCAGATGCAGGTTCAGGCCGGACCCGTCGGGCCGGGCGAAATAGAGCCGCATGCCGCTGTCGACGAGTTCGGCGGGCGTATATTCGGCCAGCCTGGCGAAAGCCGGATTGGCCTCGAGCAGCAAGCCGTCGGGATCGACCAGGGCGACCGGCACCGGCAGCGCGTCGAGCAGCGCCAGGCGACGCCCGCCGCCCGCCGCCTGCCCTTCGCTGCCCTCCGCCCTCGAGGCCGTACCCGCCAACCCGCCACCCTTCTTGTATTTCCGTACCAGTGTAGCCGGGCGGCGTGGATCTCGCTACCGCGCCGCAGCAAAGACCATCAACCGCTCGGGGTCGGCGCCGATGCCGACCGCGCTGCCCGCGGCCGGCGCGGTTCCGCCGACCTGGCGGATCCGCACCGCGGTGCCGTCGGCGCAAACCAGGCGCAGCACCAGGGCCTCGCCGATCTGGCGCGCGTCGGCGAGCGTCGCCGCGCTGCCCTGCCCGGCCGGTTGCAGTCGCAGGACTTCCGGCCGCACCATCACCGATACCGCCGCGCCCTCGGCCATGCCCGGCGCCGGCACCGGGCCC
>JAEYTW010000648.1 GCA_023433835.1 Pseudomonadota bacterium
ATTGGGCCGGGCGCGACGCCTGGCCCTCGACATGCGGCAGATGGATCCAGCTCTTGCCCATGGCGCATCCTTCCCTTTGTACTTATTTGCTCAAGCGGCCGGCGCTTCGAGCACGCCGCGGCGAATCTGGTCCAGTTCGATCGATTCGAACAGGGCGCGGAAATTGCCCTCGCCGAAGCCGTCATTGCCCTTGCGCTGGATGATTTCGAAGAAGATCGGCCCGATCACCGTATTGGTGAAGATCTGCAGCAGCAGACCCTGGCCCTCGGTCGGCGCGCCGTCGATCAGGATACGCAGCTTGCGCAGGCGCTCGACATCCTCGCCATGGCCCGGCAGGCGCTTGTCGATCAGGTCGAAATAAGTGTCGATCGTATCCTGGAAGGGCACGCCGTTGGCCATCATGCCCTCGACCGCCGTATAGATATCGGAGGCGCCAAGCGCCACATGCTGGATGCCCTCGCCGTGATAGGCATCGAGATATTCCGCGATCTGCGACTTGTCGTCGGAGGACTCGTTGATCGGGATGCGGATCTTGCCGCAGGGGCTGGTCATCGCCTTCGACTTCAGGCCGGTCAGCTTGCCCTCGATGTCGAAGTACTTGATCTCACGGAAGTTGAACAGCCGCTCGTAGAAATCGGCCCATTCCTTCATCCGCCCGCGATGGACGTTGTGGGTGAGATGGTCGAGATAGCTGAGGCCCGCGCCCTTCGGGTTCTGGTCGACGCCCGGGATCGGCTGGAAATCGACGTCGTAGATCGTGCCCTTCTCGCCATAGCGGTCGACCAGATAGATCAGGCTGTCGCCGATGCCCTTGATGGCCGGGATGTTCAACTCCATCGGCCCGACCTTGTTGGCCACCCCCCAGGCGCCCAGCTCGACCGCGCGGTTGTAGGCGAAGGCCGCGTCCTTGACCCGGAACGCCATCGCGCAGATGCAGGGCCCGTGGATGCGGGCGAAGGCCTGGGCGAAACTGTCCGGTTCCTCGTTGATGATGAAGTTGATGTCGCCCTGGCGGAACAGGGTGACCCGCTTCGACCGGTGGCGCGCCACGGCGACGAACCCCATCTGCGCGAACAGCGCCGCCAGGGCCGCCGGATCGGGCGCGGCATATTCGACGAATTCGAAGCCGTCGGTGCCCATCGGGTTCTCGAACAAATCAGCCATGCTTTCCTCCATCCTTGGGAGGCGCCCGGGGCTTGCGCGTCGAGGGCAAACCGGCGCCAGCGTGCCCCGCGCGGTGCGCAGGGCCGTTCTGGCGCCCAGTTTAGTTACAAATGAAACTATTTCAAGCGGATTCCCGAAGCTCGACATCCTCCGGCGCCGGGCCGCCCAGCTTGGCCAGCAGCCGCAGCAGCTGGGCCGATTCGGTCGGGGTCAGTCGGCCGGTGATCGCCTGGTTGAGCGCGGCGGTCAGGTCAGGGCCGGGATTGGCCGCGCCCGGCTTGGCATAGAGGCTGTGGCGGCGGCGATCGCCGGGGGTCACGGTCCGCTCGGTCAGGTTCTGGCGCTCCAGCCGGTCGACGATGGCGACGACGCTGGCGCGGTCCAGCCCCAGGCTGACCGACAGGCAGGCCTGGCTGATGCCGGGGTTCGACGAGATCAGCGCGTGCGCCGCGGCGGCGGAGGCGGTGAGGCCGACGTCGGTCGCCTCGATGGCGTCCTCGAGCCCGGCGGCGGCGCGGCGCAGGCCGGTCAGGATACGCCAGTTGTCGCCGCCGAAGCGCGGCGTACCCTGGCGGACCGAGCCGCAGCCTTCTGGATGAGTGGTGCAGCGGCAGTGGGCGTTGCCGAGTTCGCGCATGGGATGCTCCCTGGTCGATGCCGATCAATTGAGAATCGGATAATCCGTCACCCTTGCGCGCCGGCCCAGATGACAGCCCGCCGCGCGACAATTCGGCGCAGGGGTCGACTTCGCCTCCTATCCGCCCTAGAACCGCGCCATGAAGCAGATCGCGATCATCGGGGCGGGCCCCGCCGGGCTGATGGCCGCCGAACGGCTGGCGACATCGGGCCATGCCGTGACGGTCTACGACCGCATGCCGTCGCCGGCCCGCAAGTTGCTCATCGCCGGGCGCGGCGGCCTGAACCTGACCCACAGCGAGCCGCTCGACCGTTTCCTCGACCGCTACGGCCCAGCCCGGCCCCGGCTCGAAGCCGCGATCCGCGCCTTCACGCCCGAGGCGTTGCGCGCCTGGTGCGAGAACCTCGGGCAGGAAACCTTCGTCGGCTCGTCGGGCCGCGTCTTCCCGCGTGCCTTCAAGGCCTCGCCGCTGCTGCGCGCCTGGCTGGCGCGCCTCGGCGAGCTGGGCGTCACCCTGCGCACCCGCCAGCTTTGGCAGGGCTGGGACGATCGGGGCCGGTTACGCATCGGCGAGGAGACGGCGGCCGCCGCCGCCACCCTGCTTGCCCTGGGCGGCGCCAGCTGGCCGCGACTGGGCAGCGACGGCGGCTGGGCGCCGCTCCTGGCGGCCCGCGGCATCGCGATCACGCCGCTGCGGCCGGCCAATTGCGGCTTCCTTTCGCCCTGGTCGGCGGTCTTCGCCGAGCGCGCCCAGGGCCAGCCGCTGAAACGTATCGCGCTGGGCTTCGCCGGCCGCACGGTGCGCGGCGAGGCCATGATCACGGCCGCGGGCATCGAGGGCGGCGCAATCTATGCCCTGTCGTCGAGTCTGCGCGAGGCGATCGTCGCCCATGGCGAGGCGGTTGCCCATGTCGACCTGCGCCCCGATCACGGCGTCGCCGACCTTGCGACCCGCCTCGGCCGCCTGCGCGGCGGGCAATCGATGTCGTCGCATCTGCGCAAGGCACTGAACCTGGATGCCACCGCGATCGGATTGATGCGCGAAGGGGCGGGCCTGACGTTGCCGACCGGGGCTGGGGAATTGGCAGCGCTGGTCAAGGCGGTGCCGCTGCGCCTGACCGGCATGGCGCCGATCGGCCGGGCGATCTCGACGGCCGGCGGCATCGCCCTCGACGAGGTCGACGACCGCTTCATGCTGAAACGCCTCCCCGGTATATTCGCCGCGGGCGAAATGCTCGACTGGGAAGCACCGACCGGCGGCTATCTGCTGCAGGCCAGCTTCGCCACCGCGGTCGCGGCGGCCGCGGGCATCGACCGTTATCTCAAGGGGCAGGCATGCTGATCACCTTGCTGAACGTCATCTGGCTGATCTTCGGCGGCGCGATCACGGCGCTGCTGTGGGTAGTGGCCGGGGCGATCATGGCCATCACCATCATCGGCCTGCCCTGGGCGCGTTCCTGCTTCGTCATCGCCGGCTACGTGCTGTGGCCGTTCGGGCGCGAGCTGATCTCGCGCAAATTGCTGACCGGCGAAGACGACCTCGGCACCGGCACGCTCGGCCTGCTCGGCAACACCCTGTGGTTCGTACTGGCCGGCATCTGGCTCGCCCTCTCGCATGTCGGCACCGCCATCGCCTTCGCCGTCACGCTGATCGGCATCCCCTTCGCCTGGGGCCATCTCAAGATCGCCGGCGCCTCGCTCGCCCCGATCGGCAAGACCGTGGTGACCACGGAAGAAGCCGCCGAGGCCCGCCGCCGCGCGGCGGTAGCGGCGGTCGACGGCTATCGGGCTTAATCCACGAAGGTCCGGCCCAGCGCGTCGAGCAGGAAGTTCGTGCCCTCCTCGCGCTGGCGCGGGTTGTCGTAGCCGTCGAGGAAGGCGCCCTGCTCGGTGAAGCTGAGCCTGGTGCCCGCCCCTTCCGCCCTGAACTCGACGGTCGTCAGCGAGACCGAGATCTTCAGCGCGTCGAGATGCATGTCATAGGCGAAGATGATCCGCTGGTCCGGCACGATGTCGAGATAGCGGGCGTCATAGGCATGCACCGTGCCGCCGGGAGGACCGACCCGGCTGATCTCGCGCCCGCCGACGCGGAAATCGAGCTCATAGGCCGACCGCGCCCACTCGCGCGGCCCGGCAAACCATTGCGTCTTGGCCTCGGGCGACGCAAAGGCCGCGAAGACCCGTGCCGGCGCGGCCGGATAGACACGATGAATGGTGAAGGTGGCATGGGTGACGGAGCGTTCGGTCATGGCATGGCTACCGTTGCGTGACGACAATGGTTAGTTAAATAATTTACTATAGGCGAATTCGCAATCCGCCTTACGCCCTCTTGCACCCCTGTGCCGCGTCTTTCGCTCTTTATCGTAACAGGTTATTATTTGCCGAATTTTTCGCCCAAAAGAGGCATAGCCTCAATCGCTCGACGCATGAAGCATCCGGATTGCTGGAGCAAACATGGATAGCGCGCCATCGGGAAAGCCAGGAAGTGGTGTCGGAAAGAAATTAACTATTCTGGGACTAGTGGTCACCTTTTTTACGGGCATGTTCGGCTGCATGGACCATACGGCAAAAATATTCGAAGGATCGAAAGCCGCGGTCAGCTTCGTGACCTCCAACTGTTCCGGCGATTCATCATGGTTCTGCCAAATGCTGCCGTCCTGGCTGCTGAAACCGGATACACCGTTGGGTAACAGACCGGCGAAAGCAATTACGTTCACGACTGAAAATATCGATCTATATCCCGAACCGAATGATTTGGGATTGGAGAAGTTGACCACCCTCAGCGCCGGCATCCCAATACAAATTCTCGACGACAAGACCAAACCCCAGTGGGCAAAAATACACGCGCCACAGCAAAATGTAACAGGGTACGTCAGATCATCCAAGATTCTCGGCAGATAGGGAAAACACATGCGGACATTCTTTCTATTATTCTTTCTATTGTCACCAGCGGTGGCAAGCGCCCAATCCCTCAGTGAAATCCTAGATTCCTTAAATGAAAAAGATCAAAATAAACTCTTGATAAATTACAACGAAGCGCTGAAGAGCCAAGATCAAATGGTGAAATCTATCGTTATCCAAAAAGCATTGTCGAGCAAAGATGGAAGAATAAGGATGCTCGGGTTTCAAACCCATGTCATGGGAACTCAGCAAGACTTAGTGGAGCTATCGATAACAGAAGACGCTGTTAAAAAAAATCCACAGATAGTGGATCATAAATTCTTCATTCTCGCTTACAAGAACTTTGACTCACAAAAGAATACGTTCACCGCTCGAATAAGCGGCGAAGGCGACTCGGCTGGATTTGTAAACCAATCCGGGATTCAAGTCAGTTCGGGCTTTTCCGGAACAGGACACTGCAAATTGCAGTTCGACAACGCGACCGAAGACAAGATCCTCGGCAGCTTCACCTGCCCGCAATTCAAGGTCGCCGCGACGATAGCCCTGCGCTGATACCTAGCCAAGCAACCGTCCTTTCAGCATCAGCCGGAGGGTCGCCGCCGCGACCAGCAGCACGACCAGATTGGCGCCGGCAAACAGCCAGGGCGCCAGCACCGCGATCGCGCCGGCATCGCCATGCTCGACCAGCAGCATCGGAGCCGCAGCCAGCGCGGTGGCGCCGAAGGTGAAGCCCCAGTAGGACGGGGTGAACGGCTGCTGGCGGATCCAGGGCAGGAGGCGCAGCAGCAGCAGCGCCTGCAGGATGCCGTAGCCCAGCATCGCATGGACGATGATGTCGGGCGTGCCCGGCCCGACGCTCAGGTAAGCGACGGCGCCGACCACCGGAGGGGCGAGCTGGATGCCCAAGGCGGGGCGCAGCGGCGGCGGCATCATCGGCGCGGTATAGAGGCGATGCAGCAGCACCGATTCGATCGCCAGCCAGGAAAACAGCGCGGCGCCGAACGCCAGTTGCCCCCAGTCGCGATAGCCCAGCGCCGCCAGCGCCGTGGCGGTGACGAAACCGCCGGCGACCGAGGGCAGGTAGAGCACCGGCGTGGTTGCCGTCGGCTCGCGGTCGCCCTGCCACAGCACGCCGGTGCGCCATAGCGCAAACGCCAGCGTGAACAGGGCGCCGGCCGCGATCAGGATCGCGGCCACGGGCCGCGAATACGGCAGCGCCCCCAGCCCGACCAGCATGGTGGCGACGCCGGCCAGGCCGATGAAGCAGCATTGCACGGGGTGCGCCGCCTCGGTGCGCGCGGCGTCGGCCGCCTGGATCCACTTTGCGGCGTAGAGCACCGCCACGACCAGCCAGACGGCGGCGGCGGCCAGCATGACGGCCTCGCCGATCGCCGGCGGCAGGCCCCAGAGGCGCGCACCGATGCGCCAGATGCCGCCGAGGCCGGCCAGGCCCAGCACGATGCCGAAGAAGGCGGCGGGAACGACGGGCAGGCGCATGACCATATCTCCCTAGCGCAAGGCGGCGCTCAAGGCCGGGGCCAACTCGCCCGACCGCTTGACCGTGATCTTCTCCAGGCCGAGCCAGACGGCCATGTCGCGCAGTTCGGCGGCGAGCGCCGCGGCCGTTTCGGGCGGCGCCTCGGGCTCGCGATGCGCGGCCTGCACCAGCAGGGTCGCGGCGGCGCGGTCGGCCTTGAGGTCGACGCGGGCGACCAGCGTGTCGCCGAGCAGGAAGGGCAGCACGTAGTAGCCATGCACGCGCTTCTCGGCGGGCGTGTAGATCTCGATGCGATAGCGGAAGCCGAACAGCCGTTCGGTCCGCGCCCGCTCCCACACCAGCGGATCGAACGGGGCCAGCAGCGCGCGGGCCTCGACGCGGCGCGGCCGGCGCGCCTCGGCATGGACATAGGCGACCTTGGGCCAGGCCTCGACGGCCGTCGGAATCAGCGTGCCCTCCTCGACCAGCTCGGGCAGGCGCTGCTTGATATCCTCGGGGTCGAGCCGGAAATAGTCGCGCAGGTCCGAGGCGGTGGCCACGCCGAGCGCCCGGGCCGACATGCGCAGGAGTTCGCGATGCGCATCCTCGGCCGTCGGCACCGGCAGGCCCATCACGGCCGGCGGCAGCACGCGTTCGGGCAGGTCGTAGAGACGCTCGAAGCCGCGGCGGGTCGCGGTGGTGATATGCCCGGCCCAGAACAGCCATTCCAGCGCGTGCTTGGCTTCCGACCAGCCCCACCAGCCGCCGCCGCCCTTGGTGCCCTCGATGTCGGAGGCGACCAGCGGCCCGTCCCGCCCGATCCGCTCCAGGATGCCCTCGGCATAGCCCCGCCGCTCGGCCATGTAGCGGGCAAGGCCGCCGTAGATGCCTTCAAGCCGGTCGGCCCGTTCCATCCGCCAGCGCAGCAGCGGCCAGGTCTCGAGCGGCAGCAGCGAGGCTTCGTGCGCCCAGTATTCGAACAGGCTGCGCGGCTTGCCCCAGGCCGCGGTCTCGAGCAGCGTGGGGGCGTAGGGGCCGAGGCGGGAGAACAGCGGCAGGTAGTGGGCGCGGGCCAGCACGTTGACCGAATCGATCTGCAGGAGGCCGATCCGGCCGAGCACCTTGCGCAGGTGGCGGCGGTCGACCGGGCCTTGCGGCCGCGGCTCGCCCAGGCCTTGCGCGGCGATGGCGATGCGGCGCGCCGCGCTCAGCGACAGTGTGTCCATACAGTTTGTTCCCGTTTCGAGCTCGCAACCTTTATGCTTTGCCGCGGATTTGACAATCGGTAATTGCCGGGGCCTTGAGATGACCGAGTTCGAGCTGCTCCACCGCCTGGGCGCGGCCCTCGCCATCGGCCTGCTGATCGGGCTGGAGCGCGGCTGGCGCCAGCGCGACGAGAAGGAAGGCACGCGCACCGCGGGCCTGCGGACCTATGCGCTGTCCGGCCTGCTCGGGGGTGTCGCCGGCCTCCTGTCGCCGTTGACCTCCGGGCTCGCCGTGCCCGTCACCCTTGCCGCCTACACGCTGGCGATGGGCGGATTCCAGTGGCTGGAATCGCGGGCCGAAGGCAATTTCAGCGTCACCGGTGTCGTCGCCGGCATGGTCACCGTGGCGCTGGGGGCCTATGCCGCGCTGGGCGACCTGACGGTCGCCGCCGCGGGCGCCGCCGCCACCGCCGGGCTGCTGGCGCTGAAGGAGCCGCTGCACAAATGGCTCAAGACGTTGTCGTGGCCCGAGATCCGCGCCGCGATGATCCTGGTGGCGATGACCTTCCTGCTGCTGCCTGTCCTGCCCGACCGCACCTTCGACCCCTGGGAGGCGGTGAACCCGAAGGAGGTCTGGCTGATGGCTATCGTCATCGCCGCCGTCTCCTTCGCCGGCTATGTCGCCATCAGGATCATGGGCAACAAGGCCGGCATCGCCGCCGCGGCCCTGGCCGGCGGGCTGGCCTCGTCGACCGCCGCGACGCTG
>JAEYTW010000722.1 GCA_023433835.1 Pseudomonadota bacterium
GCGCCAGGCCGCATCGCGCTCGAGGCCGCTCAGCGCGAAGCCGGCCAGGGCGCTGTCGTCGAACAATTGCGGTTCGGCGAGGTCGCCGGTCTCGACATGCAGCACGTCGAGCGCGGCATCGAAGCGGCGGGCAAGGCCGGCGCCGGCGGCGAGCACCGCGGCATCGGCGAGGCCGCCCTGAAGCGGCACGAGAATCGCGGCAAGCGTCATCGCAGGTCTCCTCGATAAGGGCGATCGCCCAGGATGGTAGCGCGGTGCATGACGCGGCGCGCCGGCAGGTAATCGGCGGTGGCGTAGTGCTGGGTAACGCGGTTGTCCCAGAAGGCCACGTCGCCCTGGCGCCAGCGCCAGCGCAGCGTGAATTCGGGACGCGCGACATGCTCGAACAGGAAGCGCAGCGTCGCCTCGCTCTCCTTGGGCTTCAGCCCGAGGATGCGGGTGGTGAACCCCTCGTTGACGAACAGGGCCCGGCGGCCGGTGACCGGATGCGTGCGAATGACGGGATGGGTCACCGGCGGATGCTTCGATTGCGCCTCGAACCAGCGCTCGCGTTCGGCCGTGCCCGAATAGCGCTCCAGCGGGAACGACTTGACGAAGTCGTGCTCGGCATCGAGGCCTTCGAGGAATTTCTGCCAGGGCGCCGACAGCGCCTCGAAGGCGGCGATGCCCGACGCCCACAGCGTATCCCCGCCGGTCGGCGGCAGGCGCTGGGCCGAGAGGATCGCGCCCAGGGGCGGCGTCTCGATGAAGGTGACGTCGGTGTGCCAGTTGTCGTTGTCGGGCAGGTTGTCGGCATGGGTGTCGAGCACGATGATCTCGGGCACCTCGGCGACGTGCGGGTAGATCGGGTGGATGTGCAACCGCCCGAAATGCGCGGCGACGTCGCGCTGGCGCGCCGGCGTCAGCGCCTGGTTCTCGAAGAACAGCACGAGATGGCGGTGCAGCAGGTCGGTCAGGCCGGCGACGTCGGCATCGTCGAGCGGCCGGGCGAGATCGACGCCGGAAACCAGCGCGCCGATGACGGGGGTGAGCGGCGTGGCGGAGAGGCTCATGGTCAGACTTTTCCCTGCCAGGGCGTCAGCCGGCGCTGGGCGAGGCGGATCAGCCCGTCCAGCGCGAAGGCGACGGCGGCGATGACGAAGATGCCGAGCAGGACGACATCGGTGACGAGGAATTGCGCGGCCGACTGGATCATGAAGCCGAGACCGCGGGTGGCCGCGACCAGCTCGGCTGCGACCAGCGTCGACCAGCCGGCGCCGAGCCCGATGCGCAGGCCGGTGAGGATGTCGGGCAAGGCATTGGGCAGGATCACGGCGTAGCCGAGCTGGAGTCGCGAGGCGCCGAGCGCCCGGGCGGCATTGAGCCGGTCGCGCGGCACGCCGCGTACGCCCGAGGCGGTGGCGATCACCACCGGCGCCAGCACGGCGAGATAGATCAGCAGGACCTTGGACAGCTCGCCGATGCCGAACCAGATGACGATCAGCGGCAGATAGGCCAACGGCGGCACCGGCCGGTACAGCTCGATCAGCGGATCGATGATGCCGCGCGCGACCGGGCTGGCCCCGATCAACAGTCCGAGCGGAATGCCGGTCACGGCTGCGGCGGCAAACGCCGACAGCATGCGGCCAAGGCTGGCCGCGAGATGCTGGCCGAGCGTGGCGTCGACGAAGCCTTCGTCGGCCACGGCGACCAGCTTGGCCCAAACCGCCTCGGGCGACGGCAGGAACAGCGGCGGGATCGGCCCGGTATGGGTCGCCGCCCACCAGGCCAGCAGCAGCGCGGCGATGGTCGCGAGCGGCACCAGCCGGTCGCGGCGGAGGCGCAGCCGCACCGACGGCTCGGTCGCTTCGGCGACGCCGGGCAGCGCCAGCTGGCTGTCGAACGGATGCATGGTCATGCCGCCTCCCGTGCGAAGACGCCCGCCAGGACCTGTTCGCGCAGGGCGATGAAGCGGGGTTCCGACTTCAGGGCCCGCGTGCGGTCGCCGGCGAGGAAGCGGCGGCCGAAACCGGCCTCGATCACGTCGACGATGCGCCCCGGCCGCGGCGCCATCACCACGATGCGGCTGGCCAGGAACAGGGCTTCCTCGATGTCGTGGGTGACCATGAGCACGGTCTTGCCCGTGCGGCCCCACAGGGTCAGCAGCAATTCCTGCACCGTTTCGCGCGTCAGCGCGTCGAGGGCGGCGAAGGGTTCGTCGAGCAACAGGATGGCCGGATCGGCGACCAGCGCGCGGGCCAGGCCCAGGCGCTGGCGCATGCCGCCCGACAATTCCCAGATGCGGCGATGTTCCGAACCGTCGAGACCGACCTGGGCGAGGGCCGCGCGGGCACGCGCCTCGCGCCGGGCGCGGGCCACGCCCTGCATGCGGGCGGCGAAAGCGGCATTGCCCAGCGTGTCGAGCCAGGGAAACAGCGCATCGTCCTGGAACACGACGCCGCGATCGGCGCCGGGGCCGGCGACCGGCCGGCCGCCGACCGTCACCCGGCCATGCGCCGGCACCTGGAAGCCCGCCAGCAGATTGAGCAAGGTGGTCTTGCCGCAGCCCGAGGCACCGATGACGGCGACGAGCTCGCCCGGCGCCACCTGGAGCGACACGCGGTCGAGCACCGGGCCGTCCTGCCCGGGATAGTAGACCGATACCTGTTCGAAACCCACGTCCGTCATGTCTGGTCCTCGAAAAGCCATGGCCGGGGGTGGGAGAGACACCCCCGGCCGGCCACGACCGCCTCCCCCTCTCAGTTGGTCAGCGCCGCGGCCTTCACGTAGCGCGCGTCGACGAAGCGGCCGTAGTCGGGCTGCACCGCGTCGATTCGCTTCTGTTCCTTCAGGAAAGCCGAGGTCTCGGCGATCGCCGTCGCCGTGCCGCCGCCGAGCAGGGCCGGCGCGGCCTGTTCGGCCGCCGTCGGGAAGACGCTGCCGGCCAGGAGTTCAGGCACGTCCTCCGGCTTGGCGCCGGTCAGGCGCACGATCTTGTCCGTCGCAGCCTTGTCGGCCCAGCCCTTGGGGTTGGCGCGATAGGCGGCATAGGCGTCGGTCGTCACCTTGACGAAGGCCTGGACGAAATCGGGGTTGGCGGCGGCGAAGTCGTCGCGCACGATCCAGGCGTCGAAGGTCGGCGCGCCCCATTTCGCCACCTCGCTCGACGACACCAGCACCTTGCCCGAGCCCTTGATCTGGCCGAGCGCCGGATCCCAGACATAGGCCGCGTCGATGTCGCCGCGGGTCCAGGCCGCGGTGATCTCGGGCGGCCGCAGATTGAGGATCTGCACGGTATTGGGCGCGATCTGCCAATGCTTCAGCGCGGCCAGCAGGCTGTAATGCGTGGTCGAGACGAAGGGCACCGCGACCTTCTTGCCCGCAAGATCGGCCGGCTTGTCGATGCCGGCGCCGTTGCGCACCACCAGCTGTTCGGCGTCGCCGATCAGGGCGGCGATCAGGAAGGTCTTGATCGGCAGATCGCGGCTGGCCGCGGCGGCCAGCGGGCTCGACCCGACATAGCCGATCTTGATGTCGCCGGACGCCACGGCGGCGATCACCTCGGCACCCGAATCGAACTTGCGCCAGTCGATCTCCCTGGCGCCGGCCTTCTCGTAGAGGCCGTCGGCCTGGGCGACCTTGGCCGGTTCGACCACGGTCTGGTAGGCGATGGCGACCTTGTCGGCAGCTTGAGCCGGCAGGGTCAGGGCAAGGGCTGCGGTACCCAGCGCGAGGGCGAGGATGCGGCGCGAGAAGGCAAAGCGGTCACGTTCGGACATCGTCCGTTGTTCCTTGTCATACGGCGGACCGGTGGCGTGGCGCGTCTATGCGCAGACCGTTCCGCGGAATTTATTCTGGGGTATCGGGGTCGGAGGGCCTGATCAGGCCGGGCGACAACACGAACAGAGGTTCGACATATGGTATCTCCTGCGAGGCGGAGCCGCGGGTGGGACCCGAGGCGCTTAGCGTTTGGTCACGCGGCGCAAGCGAACCTTGAAATTGCCGCGGTGGGTCGCCTCAACGCGACCACGATTGAAATCATACATAGGCGATAGACTAAAACAACACTCTAGATCACACACAGTTTGTGAAGAATTTCCTCAACCCTTCACGCACTGTGAATTAAGTTTCGGCCACCGCCGCTCATGCGCGCCTCGATCAGGGTCTTCAGGCCCAGCGTGACCAGCGCCAGCAAGGTCAGCAGCGAGGCGACGGCGAAGGCCGCCACGAAATTGTATTCGTTGTAGAGGATCTCGACATGCAGCGGGATGGTGTTGGTCAGGCCGCGCACATGCCCTGAGACCACCGACACCGCGCCGAACTCGCCCATCGCCCGGGCATTGCAGAGCAGCACGCCGTACAGCAGGCCCCAGCGCACGTTGGGCAGGGTGACGCGCCACATGATCTGCCAGCCGGAAGCGCCCAGCAGCGCCGCCGCCTCCTCCTCCTGCGTGCCCTGTTCCTGCATCAGCGGGATCAGCTCGCGCGCCACGAACGGAAAGGTGACGAAGACGGTGGCCAGCACGATGCCGGGCACGGCGAAGATGATCTTGATGTCGTGCGCCTGCAGCCACGGCCCGAGATAACCCTGCAGCCCGAACAGCAGCACGTAGATCAGGCCGGAAATGACCGGCGAGACCGAGAACGGCAGGTCGATCAGGCTGATCAAGAGGCTTTTGCCGCGGAATTCGAACTTGGCGATGGCCCAGGCGGCGGCGACGCCGAATACCAGGTTCAGCGGCACCGAGATCGCGGCGACCAGGAGCGTCAGGCGCACCGCGGCCAGCGCCACCGGTTCGTTCAGCGCCTTCAGATAGGGCCCGATGCCGCGGGCGAAGGCTTCGGCGAAGACCGCGACCAGCGGCACGACGATGACCAGCGCGACGAAGGCCGCGCCGATGCCGATCAGGGCCAGCCGCACCGGGCGGCTTTCCAGGAACAATGGTTGCCGGCGGGCCATCAGCCGCGCTCCTCGTGCCGGCGCGCCTGGCGCTGGATCAGGTTGATGACCAGGAGCATGACGAAGGAGATGGTCAGCATCATCGCCGCCAGCGCCGTCGCCTGGGCGTAGGCATATTCCTCGAGCTTGATGACGATCAGCAGCGGCACGATCTCCGACACCATCGGCAGGTTGCCGGCGATGAAGATGACCGAGCCGTATTCGCCCAGCGCCCGCGCGAAGGCCAGCGCGAATCCAGTGAGCAGCGCCGGCATCAGCGCGGGCATGACCACGCGCATGACGGTCTGCAGGCGGTTGGCGCCGAGGCTGGCGGCGACTTCCTCGACTTCGGGATCGAGGTCTTCCAGCACCGGCTGCACCGTACGCACGACGAACGGCAGGCCGATGAAGACCAGGGCGATCACGACGCCGAGCGGGGTATAGGAAACCTTGATTCCCAGCGGCGCCAGAAGGCTGCCGACCCAGCCGTTTTCGGCATAGAGCGTGGTCAGCGCGATGCCTGCCACCGCCGTCGGCAGCGCGAAGGGCACGTCGACCAGTGCATCGAGGATGCGCCGCCCGGGAAAGCGATAGCGCACCAGCACCCAGGCGACGATCAGACCGAGCGGCAGGTTGACCAGGGCCGCCACCGCGGACGCGGTGAAGGAAAGGCGGAATGCCGCCCAGACGCGCTCGCTGGCCAGCGTGTTGACCAGCGCCGGCCAGGACAGCGTCGCCGACTTGAGGAACAGTCCCGCCAACGGGATCAGCACGATCAGGCCAAGCCAGAACAGGGTGACGCCGAACGTGATCCCGAAACCCGGGATCACGCTCTGGCGCAGGCCGATGGCCCGACCGAAAGCCATGCGGGTCAGGCCGGCTTGTAGATCTGATCGAACACGCCGCCGTCCCCGAAGTGCTTCTTCTGCGCTGCGGCCCAGCCGCCGAAATCGCTGTCGATGGTGACGAGCTCGACCTTCGGGAACTGCTTCTCGTATTTCGCCGCCACCTCGGCCAGGCGCGGGCGGTAGTAGTTCTTCGCCGCGATCTCCTGGCCTTCCGGCGAGTAGAGGTATTTCACATAGGCTTCGGCCAGCTTGCGCGTGCCCTTCTTGTCGACGACCTTGTCGACCACCGCGACGGGCGGCTCGGCCAGGATCGACAGGCTGGGGACGATGATGTCGAACTTGTCGGGCCCGAGTTCGTTGATCGCCAGGAAGGCCTCGTTCTCCCAGGCCAGCAGCACGTCGCCGACATTGCGCTGGACGAAGGTGATGGTCGAGCCGCGCGCGCCCGAATCGAGCACCGGCACGTTCCGGAACAGGTCGCCCAGGAAGGCCTTCGCCTTGGCCTCGTCGGCGCCCTGCTTCTTCACCGCGTAGGCCCAGGCGGCGAGGTAGTTCCAGCGCGCCCCGCCCGAGGTCTTCGGATTCGGGGTGACGACCTTGATGTCCTTGCGCACCAGGTCGTCCCAATCCTTGACCTTCTTCGGGTTGCCCTTGCGCACCAGGAACACGATGGTCGAGGTATAGGGCGAGGAATTGTCGGGCAGGCGCTTCTGCCAGTCGGCCGCGATCAGCCCGGACTGGGCGACCTCGTCGATGTCATAGGCCAGCGCCAGGGTGACGACATCGGCCGCCAGGCCGTCGATGACCGAGCGACCCTGCTTGCCTGAGCCGCCATGGCTCTGCTGGAACGTCACTTCCGTGCCGCCCTGCGTCTTCCAGTATTTGGCGAAGGCTTCGTTGTAGGCCTGGTACAGCTCACGCGTCGGATCGTAGGAGACGTTGAGGAATTCGGTGGCGGCGCGGGCCACGCCCAGCCCCAGGCCCAGCACGCCGGTCGCGGCCGTGGTCCCGATCAGGAATGAACGTCGATCCATGGGAGGCATCCTTTTTTTCGTCTAAGGGTCAGGCCGAGAGCAGAACGGGCCGATCGATATCGGCCAGCACGTCGCAGGCGATGCGACGGCGCAACAGACGCTGCAACCCCCCGCGCGCGCCCGCGCCGAGGACCAGAAGGTCGGCGTCGAGATCGTCGGATGCCGCGACCAGCCGGCTCGCCACCTGGTCGCGCGGGCTGAGCGGCCGCAAGACCGAGGCTTCGATGCCATGCCGTTCGAGATAGGGCCGCAGGTCGGGAACGTCGATGGGGCTGCGCGTCTCCTCGACGGTCACCACCACCACCTTGGCCGCGAGCTTCCGGAACGGCAGGGCGGCCGCGACCGCCCGCGAGGCCGAGGGGCCGCCGTCCCAGGCGACCGCAATGCGGCGCGGGTGGTCGGCGGCGGGCGTCGCCTGCGGCACCACC
>JAEYTW010000757.1 GCA_023433835.1 Pseudomonadota bacterium
CTCCGCGGCTTTCGTCGTTTCAGGGGCGCCGCTCGGAAGACGGGGAAGCCGGGGCGTCGTCCGGCGCGGGACTCTCCGCCCGGTGAAGTTTGTGCCGAGAACGACCGTCTGGTCGTCGCTTCGGCCCGCGAGCACCTCTCGCGCCAGCGGTTCGGCCGAGGCCGCCGGGCTGGTCAGACGAAGAGACGCCGCAAGAGATCGACGCCGATGACAATCAGCAGGCCCGCGTAGGTGAGCTGCAACGTCCGCTCGTTCATCCTGTGGCCGACCCTCACGCCGATCGGCGCGGCGATCATGACGGTCGGCATCATCACAAGGAAGATGACGACATCGACGTAGCCCAGCGAGTAAGACGGCAGATCCTTGGCGTTCCAGCCGCTGATGATGGATCCGATCGCGCCCACCGTGCCGGTGATCAAACCGGTCGCGGCCGAAATCGCCATCGCACGCTCCAGTTGCATGTTGAAGGCCGTGAGGATCGGCGTCGCCACCGTGCCGCCGGCGGTGCCGGTCATCGCCGCGATGAAACCGACGACCGAGGAGACGCCAACCATCTTCGCGCCCTTCGGCGGCTCCTGACCGAAGAAAAAGCGCCCATGATTGAGCGCAATATAGATACCCACCAGAAGTATATAAATCGCGAAAAGGGTCTGCAGAATCTCCGTTGAGCCGAAAGGCAGCAGAATCAAACCAATGGCGACTCCGATAAAAAGGCCAATCGCCCAAGTCTTGAATATTGCGAGATCAAGATCGCCGAGCGCGTAGTGCTTTCGGGTCGAGGAGATGGCGCTTGGTATGACGAGCGCCATCGAGGTCGCGGTCGCGACATGCATCATCACGTCATGGGCCATGCCGAGCCATGGGAAAACATAGATGAAGATCGGCATGCGGATGGTGCCTCCGCCGATGCCGAACAGCCCCGCGAAGAAGCCGGACGCCAGGCCGGCTACTGCGAAGATGACCACGCGGAGCAGGAGGTCATCCATGGCGTGGCGTCCCTCTGCGTTGCTTAGGGGCGCGCTGGCGTGTGGCGCTGTCTGAGGCCGGCGCCAGCGATCAGGACTGCGGCGGCGCCGCCCACCTCGCCGCAACGGGCGCTCGGCCGCCCAACCCGGCTCCGCCGCCTCCCCGTTGCTCACCCTGCGCTCCCGGCCGATCCAGCGAGGAACTCCGGCTCAGCCGGATGCAGCCGGGATCAAGGCAGGGGCCGCATACGCCCGTCGACTTACGGCGCGGTTCGATTCAGGCGTGGAAGCGGGCGAGCAGATCCATTCGGCTCTCTGTCGCCCGCTTGGCGCCCTACTCGTCTCTGAAGCATGCAATATGAAATGGACGCGGCGCAGGCTTGCCGCTCACGTCATACGTATGCACCTGCATCTGACTTGGATCTTGGGTGAGCCCGACCGTAATGAAGCCGGGCTGAACATCCTCTTCCATAGCGCTGCCGATCGTGCCCGCGAAGTTCGTCTTGGCCTCGCCCTGGAGCGGGATTTTCCAGGTGATCAGGTACTCGTTCTCGCCCTTCTTCTCGCACTTGTCGATCATGTAGCCGCGGGCGATCGTGCCATCTGCCTTGATCACGCACGCCAACCGGTTCTCGAACTTCGCCATCTGCTCTCTCCAGAATTGTCGGCGCGCTTCGCAGTAGGGCGGCACGATCTCCACCGCCTCTGCCCGGCGCCAAAGCGCTGCTGATCTTTCGTTCCGGCGATGAGCCGGAGCTCATTGCCGGAACGGCGACGTATCTGCTTCGTCGGACTCGGGTTCGGCCCGGGCCGGCGCGGTCACTTGACGCCGGCGAACAGGACGCCTTCGACATGTCCGACGAACAGCACCAGCCCCATGCCCGCGACGGCTGCGCCCACCAGGCGCACATTCATCCGGCGCGCAGCATCGCTGTCGATGACCCAGCGCGTGACGAGACCGGCGACCACCGCCACGACCAACTGGATCAGCGTGAAGCCGACGAGATAGGCGATGAGCGGCGTCTGCTCGGCGCCGAAGATCGACTCTCCGTAAGCCCAGCCATGAAAGAGCCCAGCGCCGGCGAAGAGAACGCCGAGCATGAGCGCGGGGAGCTCGCGGTTCGTGGCGATGATGGCGCCGAGCAGGAGCACCGTCGCGGCGATGACCAGTTCGGCCACCGGCAGCGTGACGCCCGCGAGATGGACGAGACATCCGGCCAGCGTCCCGCCGATGAACGGGAGCGTGAGCCCCCAGACGCGCCCCGCAAGCGCGGCCGTGATGCCGACGGCGACCACGAACGCGAAGTGGTCCATTCCGATCACCGGGTGCGCCAGGCCAGAAAGCATGCCCTGCCCGAACGTCTGCGGAAGCAGACCGCCCATCGCGTGGTGGGCCAGCGCCGCGTTGGTGCCGGCCAGAAGGAGAGGCCCTGCACATGCGAAGCGTATCGCGTGAGATTTATGTATTGCCATGACCTGATCTACCTCTATTGGCGCTGTCACCCGACAGCTTCGAGTCTTAAAGAGCTTCGAGCCGCGCTCGTACGGCGCTGATCTGGCGGGCGAGCTCCTCCTCGGTCAGAAGGCCGCGGCTGACCATGATGTGAGCGAGCGTCAGAAGCTGGCGTTCCGGATTCGGAATCGCGCTGTAAACCGTCTCAAGCTCATCCTCGGCGTGCCGTCGCTCGAGGTTATCCAGAGCCCCGCCCGCCGACAGGCAGTCGCAGGTCGCGTCGAGGCACACCTTCCATGGCGGTTCTGGATTGGTGACGCACCAGCGCGGCGCAAGCTTCGCCCAGGTCTGATCCTCGTCCTGTATGGACTCGAGCAGGTCGATGCGGCGAAGGTCGACGTATCGACCTTCCGTCTGCTCCTGGATGCCGACGCTCTCCCCGCTCATCGTGGGGCCTCCGTCGGCCTGCCGCCGCTATGCACCGGCCGGCTGGCCCTATGGATCGGCCGAGGACCGTCCGTCGTCCTGCCGGGCTTCGGCATGGCGATGCCGATCATGGTGTCGCGGGTGACGATTTCGGCGAGCTGATCCTCCGTCCAGCCCTCGGTGCCCTCGGGCCTCACGGGAAGCACCATGAAGCGGCTTTTCGCGTTGGAATCCTCCACCCGGAGCTCGACTTCGGGCGGCACGATCAACCCGAACTCCGCCAAGACTTCACGCGGCCAGCGGACGATCCTGCGACGGTAGTTGGGCGCGCGGTACCAGTATGGCGAATGACCAAGCAACGGCCGCGGATAACACGAGCAGAGGGTGCAGACGATCACATGATGCAGCGTCGGCGTGTCCTCGAGCACGGTCAGGTGCATGTAGTCGCTCGTGGTCCCGAAGCCGGACGGCTCGCTCCAGTCGACCCCGACCTCCTTGCTGGCGTTCAGGGGATCCTCAAATATCCGGGCCTTGTACGCCGGGTCGGTCCAGGCCTTCGCGACCATGCGCGAGCCCGCCGCCGGCGATCTCGCGTCGTTCCACTCGGAGAACGCGCGATGATCTTCGGCGGTGAACAGGCCTTTCTCGATCGCCAGCTCACGAACGGCCAGCTCAAGAATTTCGAAGTCGGAGATCTCGTCGACCATCGGCGCCGCCGCATGGTCGTGACCATGGTCTCCCGAATGATGATGGTCGCCATCTTTATGTTTATCTGCCATGTCCTGCTCCTATGGCGAGGTCGAATGCTTCGGTCAGTCCGCAGCTTCGAGCCACATGTCCGGGTATTCGCTCTGGAGGGTGTCGTTCTCGAACGGGTACTCCGCCCAGAGATCCTTCTGCTGGAACCGGACGATGTAATACTGCTCCTGGGGGGCGTCGTATCGGTCCCAGGCCTCGTCGGCGGGAACCAGGTCCGGGTACGTCAGGGCGGCGATCGTCCCGGTCATGTTCCGGACATACTTCTGGGTACGGGTGTAGAAGATCCCCGGCAAATCCTTCACCCGAACGCGGTCGCCGACCTTGAAGCGGGCAGGCTGGAGGCCACCAGTGGGTTCCCAAGGAGGCTTGGGCCCATAGTCAATGTATTTGCCGGATGTGGACTTGCCGGTGTTGGTGTGAATCCTGGTCGCATCGCCGTGGTTGATGTTTGACGGAGCGTGGCCGCGGCGGTTGGAATTTACTCCCAGTCTTTCCCTGATCTCGGCAATCTTCCCCTGCAGTTCGAGCAGTGAAACGTAGTTCTTGTCGACGAGCATTTTCGCAGCGCCCCAGATCCAGCGTGCGTTGTAGGGGAAGCCGTAATAGAGGGTCATGCCTATATCGTTGGCATAGCGGCGGCGCCTTTCTTCTGCGTTCCACATGCCCCTGAAACCGAGGACCTCGCAGGTGATGTAGACGTTGTTCTCCCACTCCTCGTCCTCTTTTTCCTCGAATATCTCGGGGGCGTAGGGCTGCCCCCCGACATCGTGTGTGGGCCATATATAAGCCTCGTACAGGGTATGGGGGACCTCGTAAGGCCAGTCTTGAGCTTGATGGATCGCCGGCATCAAATGGGAGCCGGTTTCGTAGATCTTCCGCGTTTCTTTCGGTGACGGCATCGCGCTTTCTCCTTAGTGGCTCAATTCAGGGTCGGCGGTTCTGCATCGGTCGCGACAATCGGCTTGAACGGCTGCAAAATTATAGCATCCTCAGCATGATTCAGTTCGCTTATTTTCGTTATATCTAATATACGGTGCGCTATGAATTGGGAGAAAATGGGACCAGATGAACACAGTGACGTGGCGCGGGAGAAGTGCTGACTATTTCCTAGTACTCGCCGCTGAAATCGCCGTTCTTCAAGAAATCAATTGCGTCGGACTCATCTGGAGGGAGTGCGACGGCAACTGAACCAAATCGTCACAACCATCAGGATTTGCGCCGGCGTTTCTGGCACCAAGCTTCCATAGGTTTGTTGACTGATCCTAGCGTGACAATCTCTAAGTATGTCACGTCCTGTACTGTTTAACACGATTTCCTCTCCAAGCAGCGCCGTGTTTGCCGTGGCCATATGAATGCGATGCCAATTCACTTGGCTAATGAAGCGGCCACCTGAGCGCCATCCAGTACCTGCGCGTCGAACAGCGCCCTAACGAGGTTGTCCAGCTTGTCGCGCCTTGCTTGCAATACCTCCGTTGCCGTGCGAGCGCCTTCTCCAAACGCTCATGGATGCGAGCGGCGAGTTCCGGATTGGCATCCCTCGGCATCCACCGTATTCGTATGGACGTCGTTCTGGGATCTGTTATGGCTCGCGGTCCTCGGCCTTTGCCCCTTTGCTTTCGGATTGCTGATGCGCAGGAACAGTAAAGGAAGTAGCGGGGGTCGCATCCCCGGCGGACCGGCCGCTCTTGTTAACGCAATCTTTATCGCGGGGTCCCTCGCCGCATTACCGTCTCCAGTTGACGGAACCGTCACAGTCGTGTTCGGCCCGGGCGCGACCGCCGCAACGCGCGATGGAAGGACTAGAGGTTAGTCGCGGGCGGCTCCTATGGTCCGATGCGTCCGACACCGTTTGGGCTATCGACATATCCGGCGGAGGAGATGCGAAACAATTCTATGCTTACGGCGCACTGCTGATCAGCAACTCGATCCTGCCAGCCGGGTGCTTCAACTGGACGCGGGTCTGAGCCTCCAGGGCGGGAACCGAGGTTCTCGCCATAAAACTGGGACCAGAAGGATTGCCCCTAGAATGATGCGGCGGTCTACCGATTATGGCCGCCCACTTACATTTAAGGCTATTTCGCACCCGTAAGGGCAGGCCAGCCCATAAGCGGGGTCGCGCCAACGGATGGCCGGAATCTCCGAGACGACAAGCCCAATTTTCCGGAGCTCGCGGGTTGCCACCCGGGCCTTCGGACCTAACTATCCCCGTGGTCGGCTCATTGATGTGCGGTGTTTGTAGCCCTCCATGAAAATATGGACGCGAAACAGCACGTTAGAGGAGATTAGTGATGGCAAGTTTCGAAAAGCGCCTAGCCTGCGTAATCGGTGCCGATGGAAATATCGTGCGGGGCTACCAGATCGACAAGTGCGAACTCAAGGGCGCCAATGAATACGTCATAACATGGAAAATCCCGCTGCAGGGCGAAGCCAAGACAAACTTTGCCGGCACGATCGGCAGCGCCATGGAAGAACCGGTAGAGCCGGGCTTCATCACCGTCGGGCTGATGAAGGACCCTAAACAGATGCAGGTCCACACGTTCGATGCCACCGGCAAGCCGGCCAAGCGGTCGTTCCATATCGCCTGCTTCCGCGATGAGTAGCGCCGAACTTCACAGGAGGAAGGATCAATCTTGAGACGTACATGCCGCTGTATTGCAGAGGTAGTTGGCAGCACGGATCGCCAGCGCACGGTCCTCGGATGAAGTGACCGTGTGCGCGCGCCGAACGGTTCAATTGATGCGAGGTCCCCAATCCCTTCCTCTCTCCGCACTTTCCGTCGCCACTTCGAAAATATGCCCCCGAAATGCATGGCTGTCATTCAGGCCGGCGGCGGCATTGGCGGTCGTCGGCGCGTGGTTTTTCGCGCCGTCTTGCGCGACGCCTGCGCCTCTTCGCTGGCGACGTGCAACAACGTATCGCGCTCCTGATTGAC
>JAEYTW010000776.1 GCA_023433835.1 Pseudomonadota bacterium
ACCGCGCCGCGGTGCATGACGCGGTCGCGGCAATCGGTCCGGTCGACATCCTGGTCACCGCCGCCGGCGGCGTGCGCGGCCAGCAGCCGAAGCCGATCGAGGAGGTCGACGAGGCGGCCTGGGCCCAGCTGTTCCAGGCCAATGCCGACAGCGCCTTCTGGTGCGCCCAGGCGGTGGCGCCGGCGATGAAGGCGCAAGGCTACGGCCGCATCGTCACCATCTCGTCGGGCGCCGGCCTCAGGCCCAGCCTGACCGGCATCCAGGCCTATGCCTCGGCCAAGCATGCGCTGGTCGGCCTGACCCGCCAGCTGGCCTGGGAGCTCGGCCCCCACGGCATCACCGTCAACTCGGTCGCGCCGGGCTTCGTGCTGTCGAACCCCGCGACCGAACGGCAATGGCAGGGTTACGGCCCGGAGGGGCAGGCCCGCCTGGTCGAAGCGATCCACACCCGCCGCCTCGGCACGCCAGACGACATCGCCCATGCGGTTCTGTTCCTGGCCGCCGACGAATCGTCGTGGATTTCCGGCCAGGTCCTGTCGGTCGACGGCGGCCGCAGTTGAGAAGGAGCGACCGATGACCGCAGATCTGCCCCCGCATGAATGGCCCGAGGCGCGCTGGCGCGCCGCCGTCGACCAGGTCCGCGCCGGCCGCAACCTGAAGCCGGCACAATGGAAGGATGGCGCGCGCTGTGCCGTGGCGCTGTCGTTCGACAGCGATCACGAGACCAACGAACTGCGCGACGGCGGCAAGTCGATCGGCCGGATGTCCTGGGGCCAATACGGTCCGCGCCAGGGCATTCCCCGCATCCTCAAGGCGCTCGACCGCTATGGCGCCAAGGCCAGCTTCTACGTGCCGGCGGTCTCGGCGCTGCTCTATCCCGACGAGCAGCGGCGGCTGGTGGCCGAAGGGCACGAGATCGGCATCCACGGCTGGATCCATGAGCTGAACAGCCAGCTGCCCTATGAGGTCGAGCGCGACCTGATGTTCCGCGCCGCCGATACGCTCGAGCAGGTGTCGGGCCAGCGCCCGGTCGGCCTGCGCACGCCGTCCTGGGATTTCAGCCCGTCGACCTTGCGCATCGAGCGCGAGCTGGGCCTGCTCTACGATTCCTCGCTGATGGCCGACGACGATCCCTACGAACTGGTCGAGGCGGGCGAGCCGACGGGGATCGTCGAGCTGCCGGTGGAATGGATCCGCGACGACGCGGTCTATTTCAATATGAACCGCTTCGCCGCTTTGCGCCCCTATACCCCGCCCGAGGGCGTGTTCGACATCTTCCGGCGCGAGTTCGAGGCGGCCTATGAGGAAGGCGGTTTGTTCCTGCTGACCATGCATCCGCATGTCATCGGCTATCGCAGCCGCATCTGGATCCTGGAAGCGCTGCTCGACCTTGCGGCCAACCTGCCCGATGTCTGGATCGCCACCCATGCCGAGATCGCGGCCTATGTGAAGGCGGAAGCCGGGTTGTGACCCGGGCGCGCGAGGCGGGGCTGGCCTGCGGCCGGCTGAAACCCGGCCCCCGCAATTCGATCGCCGACGTGCCCGGCGTCGCGGTCGGCCATCTGACGCGTGACGACGGCGCCGTGCAGACCGGCGTCACCGCGATCCTGCCCCATGGCGGCAATCCCTATCGCGACAAGCCGGTGGCCGCCGCCGCCGTGATCAACGGCTTCGGCAAGAGCATCGGGCTGATGCAGGTCGACGAACTCGGCACGCTGGAGACGCCGATCCTGCTGACCAACACGCTGTCGGCCGGCACCTGCGCCACCGCGCTGATCCGCCGGGCGATCGCGGCCAACCCCGATATCGGCCGCGCCACCGCGACGGTCAATCCGGTGGTGATGGAATGCAATGACGGCTACCTGAACGATATCCAGGCGCTGGCCGTCACCGAGGAAGACGCCTTCGCCGCGCTCGATGCGGCGGGGCCCGATTTCGCCGTCGGTTCGGTCGGGGCGGGCAGGGGGATGAGCGCCTTCGGCTTCAAGGGCGGCATCGGCTCGGCCTCGCGGCGGCTGACGCTCGACGGCGGGCGCCATCATCTCGGCGTGCTGGTGCTGGCCAATTTCGGCCGGGCCGGCGACCTGACCCTGCCCGACGGCCGCCGGATCGCACCGCCGGCCGAGCCGGTGGCGGAGCGCGGCTCGGTCATCGTCGTCGCCGCGACCGACGCGCCGCTCGATCATCGCCAGCTCGGGCGCGTGGTGCGCCGGGCGGGGGTGGGTCTCGCTCGTCTCGGCGCCTTCTGGGGTCATGGCAGCGGCGACATCGCCGTGGGTTTCACCACGGCCAACCGCGTCGATCACGACGAACGGCGCGATATCGTGCCGTTCCAGGCCTTGAACGAACGGCGCATCGACCTGCTGTTCGAAGCGATGGCCGAGGCGACGCAGGAAGCCGTGCTCGACGCGCTGATCGGTGCTAAGCCCGTCACCGGCCGCGACGGAAATCGCCGCCCTTGTCTTATCGATCACCTGGAGGTCGCGCGATGAGCGACGCATTCACCCTGGCCGTCCATGGCGGCGCCGGCACCATCGATCCGGCGAGCCTTACTCCCCAACGCCGCGCCGCCTATCGCGCCGGCCTCGCCCGCGCGCTGCAGGCCGGCCAGGCGATCCTGGCCGACGGCGGCGCGGCGCTCGATGCCGTCACCGCCGCGGTCTGCGTGCTGGAGGACGAGCCGCTGTTCAATGCCGGGCGCGGCGCGGTCTATACCTCGGCCGGCACGCAGGAGATGGATGCCGCGATCATGGACGGCCGCGATCGCCGCGCCGGCGCCGTGGCCGGCCTCTTCGGACCGAAGAACCCGATCCGCGCCGCCCGCGCGGTGATGGAACGGACCGAGCATGTGCTGCTGCTGGGCGAGGGCGCGCTGGCCGTTGCCCGCCAGGCCGGACTCGACTTCGCCGACGGCGACTACTTCTTCACCGAGGCGCGCTGGCAGGCGTTGCAGGAAACGCTGAAGCAGCGCGCCGCCGGCGCGGATGATGGCGATCCCGCGCGCAAACATGGCACGGTCGGGGCCGTCGCAAGGGATCGCGCCGGCCACCTGGCGGCGGCCACCTCGACCGGGGGCATGACCGCCAAGGCGCCGGGCCGCGTCGGCGACAGCCCGCTGATCGGCGCCGGCACCTTCGCCGACGATGCGACCTGCGCGGTGTCCTGCACCGGTCACGGCGAGATCTTCATCCGCTGGAACGCGGCGGCCGAGATCGCGGCGCGCATGCGCCATCGCGGCGAGAGCCTGGCGGCGGCGGCCGAGCATGTGGTGATGGCCGACCTGATGCCGGTTGGCGGTTCGGGGGGCCTGGTCGCGGTGGCGGCCGACGGCACGGTGGCGCTGCCCTTCAACTCGACCGGCATGTATCGCGGCGTGATCGGTGCTGACGGCGTTGCCCGCACCGCGATCCACCGCGAGGATCTGGCCTAGGCGTATTTCTTGGCGCCGGCGACGCAGAGGGCGACGCCGGCCGCCATGCCGACCAGGGTCCAGCCGACCGGCTCGTGCACGATGGCGGCGGCCAGGCCCAATGCGAAGAACGGCTGCAGCAATTGCAGCTGGCCGACCGCGGCGATGCCGCCCTGGGCCAGCCCCGCATACCAGAAGACGAAGCCGATCAGCATCGAGAACAGCGAGACATAGACGAGGCCGGCCCAGGCCTGGGTGCCGATGCCGGCAAAGCTTGCCGGCGCGAAGGCGTAGGCCAGCGGCAGCGACAGGGGCAGGCACAGCACCAGCGCCCAGGAGATCACCTGCCAGCCGCCGAGGCGGCGGGACAGCCGCGCGCCCTCGGCATAACCCAGCCCGCAGACCGCCACCGCGGCGATCATCAGTCCGTCGCCGATCAGCGAGCCGCCCGCGCCCTGGACCAGGGCGAAGCCCGCGACGATCGCCGCCCCGATGCCGGCGAAGATCCAGAACACCGGTTGCGGCCGCTCGGCGCCGCGGAGCACGGCGAAGATCGCGGTGGCCAGCGGCAGCAGCCCGATGAAGATCGTGGCATGGGCCGAGGTCACGTGCTGCAGGGCCAGCGCGGTCAAGAGCGGGAAGCCGACGACGACGCCGATGGCCGTCACCGCCAGGGCGACGAGGTCGCGGCGATCGGGGATCCGCTGGCGCGTGGCCACGAGCAGGCCGAGGCCGAGCATCCCGGCGATGCCGGCACGGGCGACGGTCAGGAAGATCGGATCGAAATCGATCACGGCCAGCCTGGTCGCCGGCAGCGAGCCGGAAAAGATCAGGACGCCGAGAAAGCCGTTCAGCCAGCCGAGCGTGCTGCGGTCCATGGGTTTACCTCCATCCAGGCTGGCGACTGTCGCGCAGGGCCGCTGGCGCCACCAGGGTTGGTTGGGGTATGATTCCGCCGAACTGTACTGTATCCGTGACCGGTACACATGCTCGATACCGACCCCTCGCCGTCAGGCGGCCCGACCCTGGTCGCCAGGGTGATGGAAACCCTGCGCCGCCGCATCGCCACGCGCGAGCTGGGGCCCGGCGCCCGGCTGCCTTCCATCCGTCGTGCCGCGGTCAGCTTCGGTGTCTCGAAGTCGACGGTGGTCGAAGCCTTCGACCGGCTGGTGGCCGAGGGGGCCATCCTGTCGCGGCCGGGATCGGGCTTCTACGTCGCCGGCGGTCCGCGCGCCCTGACCCTGGCCGAGGCCGGCCCGCGCCTCGACCGGGCGATCGATCCCTTGTGGATCATGCGCCAGTCGCTCGATGTCGGGCCGGCGACGCTGGTGCCGGGCTGCGGCTGGCTGCCCGAAAGCTGGCTGCCGGTCGAGGGCATCCGCAAGGCCCTGCGCGGCCTGGCGCGCGACGAGGATGCCGGGCTGGTCGGCTACGGCCATCCCCGCGGTTTCGCCCCGCTGCGGCTGCAGCTGGCCCGCCGGCTGGCCGATCGCGGCATCGAGGCGCCGGCCGACCAGATCCTGCTGACCGACAGCGGCAGCCAGGCGATCGACCTGATCTGCCGCTTCCTGCTGGAACCGGGCGCCAAGGTCCTGGTCGACGATCCCTGCTACTTCAATTTCCAGGCGGTGCTGCGCGCCCATCGCGCCGAGGCCATCGGGGTGCCCTATACGCCGTCCGGCCCCGACCTCGCCGCGTTCGCCCAGGCCGCCGCCACCCATCGCCCGCGCCTCTACCTGACCAATGTCGCCCTGCATAACCCGACGGGGGCGAGCCTGGCGCCGGCCGGCGCCCATCGCCTGCTTAAGCGCGCCGAGGCCCACGACATCCTGATCGTCGAGGACGACATCTTCGCCGATTTCGAGCTGGAGCCCGGGCCGCGGCTTGCCGCCTTCGACGGCCTCGACCGCGTGCTGCATATCGGCAGCTTCTCCAAGACCCTGTCGGCCGCGGTGCGCTGCGGCTACATCGCGGCGCGGCCCGACTGGATCGAGGGGCTGACCGACCTCAAGCTCGCCACCACCTTCGGCAACGGCGATCTCTCGGCCCAGCTGGTCCATCGCCTGCTGACCGACGGCAGCTATCGCCGCCATGTCGAAGGCTTGCGCGCCCGGCTCGGCCAGACCATGGGCGTGGTCGGCCGCAAGCTGAAGGCGCTGGGGCTGGAGCCGTGGATCGAGCCGCGCGGCGGCATGTTCCTGTGGATGCGCCTGCCCGACGGGCAGGATTCGGCCGAGGTGACGCGGCGCGCGCTGGAACGCGGCGTGGTGCTGGCCCCGGGCAATGTGTTCAGCGTCTCGCGCGGCGCCGGATTGTTCCTGCGCTTCAACGTCGCCCAGACCAACCTGCCGCCGGTCTACGACGCCTTGCGGGCGAGCCTTACATGACGTCGGCCGGCGGTCGTTGCCGGGCGCGCAGCCGGGCCAGCGCCGCCATGCGGGCCGGCGCATTGACCGCGCCGTACTGGTCGTAGCCGCCGACCCGCTGCACCAGCTCGAAGAAGAAGCGGTCCTCGAACGGCTGGGTATAGAGGTGGAAGAATTCGCCCTCGCCCTGCCGGTCGTAGAGGATGCCCGAGGCGGCCATGCGGGCGACGAGATCGGCATCGAGGCCGAAGCGGGCGATCAGGTCGTCGTAGTAGTTGGCGGGAATGTCGAGCAGCGGCAGGCCGCCCGCCCGCAAGCCCGCGGCCGCCGCGAAGATGTCGCCGGTCGAGAAGGCGATGTGATGGACGCCCGCGCCGGCGAAGGTCGAGACCGAGCGGGCGGTCGCCGTATTGCGCTTGTCGGAAATGTTGAGGGGGATGCGCAGGCTGCGGTCGGGCGAACGCACCACGCGGCTGTGGACCAGGCCGTAGGGGTCGGCCAGTTCCCAGCGCGCTTCGGGTTCGAGCCCCAGGACCGAGCGATAGAACAGCACCCAGGAATCGAGCTGGCCCGCCGGCAGGGCCTGGGCCAGATGGTCGATGCGGTCGAGGCCCAGCCCCGTGCCGTCGCCGGCCGCCCCCCCCCCGCCACAAA
>JAEYTW010000041.1 GCA_023433835.1 Pseudomonadota bacterium
GCCCGACGCGGTCCGCTTCGCCGCCGCCTGCGGCGCCATCGCGGTCACCCGGCCGGGCGCCGCGGCGGCCGCACCGACGTTGGCCGAGGCCGAGGCGCTGCTGCGGGATAGTCGGGTAAATTCGCGATCGAATGACGAATGAAGAAACTCAGCCGGCGAAGCTCGTGGCGCTTCGCAGGCATGTCGCGAACCGCATAGCACAGGCTGATGCAGGTCAAGTCCTCGATGAAAGCGAGGTATTTGGCAAGTTGCAGAAAAAATATCCCGACGCCGACCTTCATCGAGATAAAGGGTGGGTAAATATACCTTCCATCGTCATTCGGGGCGGAGCGCAAGCGTAGACCTGGAATCCAGGGCAAGGGGCGTCGCAAGCGCCACCGTGCCTCACTGGGCTCCGGGTCAAGCCCGGAGCGACGGTGATATCAAGGCAGCGTCGCCAGCCGCTCGGTCAGCAGCGCGAAGAAGCCTTCCGCATCGATCTCGGTGATGAACTGCACGTTGGCCGGCCGGTCGGTCACGCGCCACCAGTCGACCACGGTCTGGCCCATGGTCAGCTCGCTGCGCGTCTCGACGCAGAGATTGACCTGCTTGCCCTTGAACAGCTCCGGCTTCACCAGATAGGCGATCGTGCAGGGATCGTGCAGCGGCGCGCCGGCGCTGCCGTATTTCTCGACGTCGAAACGCTCGAAGAAATCGAGCCAGGCGGCGGCCACCGGGCCGACGCGGTTGGGCAGGCGGCGGAACGCCTCGACCCGCGCGCGCGTGGTCAGCGCCTTGTGCGTGACGTCGAGCGGCATCACCGTGATCGGCAGGCCCGAGCGGAATACGAGGTCGGCGGCCTCGGGATCGACATAGATGTTGAACTCGGCCGCCGGGGTGACGTTGCCGCCCTCGAAACAGGCGCCGCCCATCAGGACGATCTCGCGGATCTTGTCCTTGATGTCGGGCGCGCGGATCAGCGCCAGCGCGATATTGGTCAGCGGCCCGACCGGGCAGAGCGTCATGCCGTCGTCGGGGCCGGCGCGCAGTGTCTCGATGATGAAGTCGACCGCGTGCTGGTCCTGCAGCTTCATCGTCGGCAACGGCAGGTCGTAGCCGTCGAGGCCGGTCTTGCCGTGCACTTCCTCGGCCGTCACCAAGGGCCGC
This sequence comes from Pseudomonadota bacterium, assembly GCA_023433835.1. Taxonomy (GTDB): domain Bacteria; phylum Pseudomonadota; class Alphaproteobacteria; order Ferrovibrionales; family Ferrovibrionaceae; genus JAFKFH01. Next base: position 1,147 of record JAEYTW010000041.1, read on the forward strand.
ATCAGCGGGCGGTCGCAGCCGGCGTAGACCTTCATGTCGGCGCGGCCGGCCAGTTCGCAGACGGTACGGGCGTTGCGGCTGACATGGTGCATCGGCACATTGCCGGCAACGACGGTGATGCCGCGCAGGTCGAGTTCGGGCGAGGCCAGCGCCAGCAGGATGGCGAAGGCGTCGTCCTGGCCGGGATCGGTATCGATGATGATCGGGCGCAAATCGGCTACTCCATTGGAATCGGCCGGATCCTACCCTCTGGATCAGTGCGACGCCACCAGCACCCGCGACAGGAAGGTCTGGGCCCGCTCCGAGCGCGGCTTGCCGAAGAATTCCGCCTTGGGCGCATCCTCGACGATCTCGCCCTGGTCCATGAAGACCACGCGATGGGCGACCGAGCGGGCGAAGCCCATCTCGTGGGTCACCACCATCATCGTCATGCCCTCGCGGGCCAGGTCGACCATGACGTCGAGCACTTCCTGAATCATCTCGGGGTCGAGCGCCGAGGTCGGCTCGTCGAACAGCATGGCGATCGGGTCCATCGCCAAAGCGCGGGCGATCGCCACGCGCTGCTGCTGGCCGCCCGACAGCTGGCCCGGGAATTTCCGGGCATGGGCCTGCAGGCCGACACGGTCCAGCAGCGCCGTCGCCTTGGCCGCCGCCTGCTCGCGGCTGCGGCCCAGCGCCTTCATCTGCGCCAGGCACAGATTGTCGGTGACCGACAGATGCGGGAACAGTTCGAAATGCTGGAACACCATGCCGACGCGGGCGCGCAGTTTCGGCAGGTTGGTTTCAGGGGCGTCGACCCGGACGCCGTCGACGGTGATGGTGCCCTGGTCGATCTTCTCGAGGCCGTTGACGCATTTGATCAGCGTCGACTTGCCCGAGCCCGACGGGCCGCAGACCACCACCACCTCGCCCTTGGCGACGTCGAGGGTGCAATCCTTCAGCACCTGGAAGGTCGGGTTGTACCATTTGCTGACGCGGGCGATTTCGATCATCGGCATGACGGATAAAGGCCTTCTCAGCGAATGATGGCGATGCGCGCCTGCAGGCGCTTGACCAGCAGCGAGGCGGTCAGCGAGATCACGAAGTAGATCACGGCGGCGAACAGGTACATCTCGACCAGCCGCCCGTCGCGCTGCGCCACCTTGGCGGCGGCGCCCAGCAGGTCGGTGATCGAGATGACGTAGACGAGCGAGGTATCCTGGAACAGGACGATGGTCTGGGTCAGCAGCACCGGCAGCATGGTGCGGAAGGCCTGGGGCAGCACGATGTTCGTCATCACCTGGGCGTAGGTCAGGCCCAAGGCCTGGCCCGCCGCGACCTGGCCGCGCGGGATCGCCTGGATGCCGGCGCGGATGATCTCGCAGAAATAGGCGGCCTCGAACAAGGTGAAGGTGATCAGCGCCGAGGAGAAGGCCCCGACCTGGATCGGCCGCGACGCGCCGGTGATCCACTGGCCGATATAGGGGACCAGGAAATAGAACCAGAAGATGACGAGGACCAGCGGCAGCGAGCGCAGCAGGTTCACGTAGAGCCCGGCGACGCGCGGCAGCACCGGCAGCGAGGAGAGGCGGGCGAGCGCCAGGAGCGTGCCGAAGACGATGCCGCCGGCGGTCGCCAGCGCCGTCAGGGTCAGGGTGAAGCCGAGGCCGTCGACCAGCAGATAACCGGCCGAGCGGGCGATGACGTCGAAGTCGAAATCGGAGAACATGGCCGTGGCCCCTACTTCGCCACGATGAAGCCGGGTACGCGCAGGCGGCGTTCCATCAGGCTCATCACGCCGACGACGACCAGGTTGATCAGCAGGTAGATCACCGTCGCCGCGGTGAAGGCTTCGAAGACCTGGAAGGAGAATTCCTGGATGGCGCGGGCGCGCGCCGTCAGTTCCAGCAGGCCGATGGTCAGCGCGACCGAGGTGTTCTTCAGGTTGTTGAGGAATTCGGAAGTCAGCGGCGGCATGACGATGCGATAGGCCATCGGCAGCAGCACGTAGCGATAGGTCTGCGCCCGGGTCAGGCCGAGCGCCAGCCCGGCCATCGACTGGCCGCGCGACAAGGCGAGGATGCCGGCCCGCACCTGCTCGGCCACGCGCGCCGAGGTGAAGAAGCCGAGGCAGACCACCGCCGTCCAGAACGGGGCATTGGGCAGTTGCTTGACCCACATGCCCGCGGCCTGGGGCAGCAGTTCCGGCAGCACGAAGAACCACAGGAACATCTGCACCAGGACGGGGATGTTGCGGAACAGCTCGACATAGGCATCGCCGAGCCGCCTTGCCCAGGCCTGCGGCAGGGTGCGCACGATGCCGACGATGGAGCCGAGGGTGAAGGCCAGCAGCCATGAACACAACGCGGTGACCACGGTCCATTGCAGGCCGGTGATCAGCATGCCGAGATAGGTGCCGGCCCCCTCGGGCGAGGGCTGGAAGAAGATGCCCCAGTTCCAGTTGTAGTTCACGTCGTCCAGCCCCTGCCCTTCGGCCGCTCAGTAGTCGGCCGGATTGGGGCTGTCGGTCGGCTTGGTCATCAACTTCTTCAGCTCGGCCGACATCGGCGTGTTGAGGTTCAGCCCCTTCGGCGGGATCGCGCTGACGAACCACTTGTCGTAGATCTTGGTGATCTCGCCCGAGGTGTAGATCTTGCTCATCGCCGCATCGACGACCTTCTTGAAGGCCGGATCCTCACGCCGCAGCATGATGCCGTAGGGCTCGGGCTTCGACAGGCCGTCGGCCGAGATCTCGTAGGCCGCCGGAGCCTTCGAGGCGGCGACCAGGCCGGCCAGCAGGATGTCGTCCATCACGAAGGCGACCGCGCGATCGGTCTCGACCATCAGGAAGGCTTCGGCATGGTCCTTGGCGGCGACGATGTTGATGCCGAGATTCTGGGCGGCATTGGCTTCGTTCAGCTGCTTGATGTTGGTGGTGCCGGCGGTCGAGACCACCGTCTTGCCCTTGAGATCGGTCAGCGCCTTGACGTTCGACGCCTTCTTGGTCACCCAGCGGCTGGCGGTCAGGAAGTGGGTGATGGTGAACGACACCTGCTGCTGGCGCTCGGCGTTGTTGGTGGTCGAGCCGCATTCGAGGTCGATGGTGCCGTTGGCCATCAGCGGGATGCGGGTGGCCGAGGTCACCGGGTTCAGGCGAACCTCGAGCTTATCCATCTTCAGCTCGGCCTTCACCGCCTCGACGATGCGGCCGCACAGGTCCATCGCGTAACCGATCGGCTGCTGCTTGTCGTCGAGATAGGAGAACGGCACCGACGAATCGCGGGTGCCGAGCGTGATCGAGCCGGTTTCCTTGATCTTCTTCAGCGTGCCGGTCAGTTCCTGGGCCTGCGCCCCGCCGCAGACGGCAGCGGTGGCAAGCAGGGCGGCGGCAAACGTGGTAAGGCGCATTATGCTTCTCTCCTCCTGATGGAACGATGCGGCCGGCCGTTGCGGCGCGGCGGCGGTGAAAGGGTCTGCTGGCCGGCGAGATCGGCCCACAGCCGGTCGACCGACGGCCTGGTATTGGCGCGGTCGCGGAAGGCGACGATCGACAGATCGAGCGACCAGGGTTCGGCATCGAGCGGCACCAGCCCGGGCAGCCCCGCCTCGACCGTGCGGTCCGGCAGCCAGGCGATGCCGAAACCCGCCAAGGCCATGTCGCGCAGCACGTCGGACATGTCGCTCTCCAGCACGCGGCGGCCGACCAGCGGTTCGGGCGCGGCGGCAAGCGTCAGGTCGATGATACGGGCAAAGTAGATGCCGGGCGTATACATCAGAAGTGGCAGGGGCCTGCCCGGCCGCCCGGGAAACTCGGCCTCGCCGCGTTCGACCAGGCCGCGCGCCGCATAGGGGCGCAGGCGCTCGGCCTCGATGACCGTTCGGTCGAAATGCTCGGGCTCGAGATGCACCGGCTGCTGGGCGTGGTGGAAGCAGATCAGGAGATCGACGTTACCCGCGACCAGCGAGGTGATCAGGTCGTGGATATTGCCGAGCTGGACCGAGCAGGAGAGGTTGCGCTGGCGCGACCAGTCGGCCCACCAGCGGGGCAGCGAGGCGGTGGCCAGCGCATAGGGAATGGCGATGCGGATGTTTTCCTGCGCCGGCACGCCCGACAGTTCGCCCTTGGCATCGCCGGCCAGCGCCAGGATGTCGGCGGCATAATGGCGGAAGCGGTCGCCCTCCGGCGTCAGTCGCGTGGGGAACACCGAACGGTCGACCAGGGTGACGCCAAGCCAGGATTCGAGCGACTGGATGCGGCGCGAGAAGGCGGCCTGCGACGAATTGCGGCTGTCGGCGGCCCTGGTGAAATTGCCGACCTCCGCCACCGTCAGAAAATCCTGCAACCAGCGTATGTCCAACGCCTGCGTCCGCCCCGTTGCTTTATATGTCGTGAGCCCCCCGGCCCAGGAGGCGGCATGGTATGCAGCCGGCCGGCGAATCTCTAATGCAAATCTTGCATTGGACAGGGCGGATGCGCCAGCCTTAACCCTCGAAGGCAAACCCTACTCTCGCGAGGCGGCCGATGTCGACGATCACCCCACCCTATCTGATGTTCCTCGGCGACGTGCCCGACGCGCTGGCCGCCAAGACCGCCTACGGCATCGTCGACTGGCGCCCGGAATGGTGCCTGGGCCAATTGCGCCTCTCCGGCTGCAAGGCCGATCTCGGCATCCCCGACCTGACCATCGCGGAAGCCTTCGCCAAGGGCGCCAGGACGATGATCGTGGGCGTGGTCAATGCCGGCGGGGTGCTGCCCGACCATTGGGTCGACGTCATCGTTCAGGCGATCGAGGCGGGCTTCGACGTCGCCTCGGGCCTGCATACCCGGCTCGCCTCCAAGCCCGCCATCCGCGAAGCGGCCGAACGCCACGGCCGGCAATTGTTCGACGTGCGCCACACCGACATGACCTTCGCCACCGGCAAGGGTACCAAGCGGCCGGGCCTGCGGCTCCTCACCGTCGGCACCGATTGCTCGGCCGGCAAGAAATACACGGCCCTGGCGCTGGAGCGCGAGATGCGCGCCCGCGGCCTCGACGCCGATTTCCGGGCGACGGGCCAGACCGGCGTGTTCATCTCGGGCCGCGGCGTGGCGATCGACGCCGTCGTCGCCGACTTCATCTCGGGCGCGGTCGAATGGCTGTCGCCGGACGCGGCCCCCGCCCACTGGGACGTGATCGAAGGCCAGGGCTCGCTGTTCCATCCGTCCTTCGCCGGCGTCTCGCTCGGCCTGCTGCACGGCGCGCAGCCCGATGCCTTCGTCATCTGCCACGAGCCGACGCGCACCAGGATGCGAGGGGTGCAGCATCCGCTGCCCACCATCCAGCAGGTCATCGACCTCACCGTCACCTGCGGCCAGCTGACCAACCCGGCGATCCGCCCCGTAGGCATTTCGATCAATACCCAGGCACTCGACGAGGCCGCGGCGCGGGCCTATCTCGACGAGACCGCGCGCGCCCACGACCTGCCGGCGACCGATCCGGTGCGCTTCGGCGTCGGGCCGATCGTCGACCGCCTGCGGAAGCTGTTCCCGTGACCGGCCCCAAACTCACCGTCGCGGTCGAGCGCTGGCCGATCGCCGGCAGCTTCACCATTTCGCGCGGCAGCCGCACCGAGGCCGTGGTCGTCGTGGCGACGATCAGCGACGCCGGCCACGCCGGTCGCGGCGAATGCGTGCCCTATGCGCGCTACGGCGAGACGGTCGACGGCGTCGTCGCCGCGATCACGGCGATGGCCCCGGCGATCGCCGCGGGTGCCGGCCGGACCGAGATCGGCGAAGGCATGTCGCCCGGCGCGGCGCGCAACGCCATCGACTGCGCCCTGTGGGACCTCGAAGCCAAGCGGGTCGGCAAGCGGGTGTGGGAACTGGCCGGGCTCGACGCGCCGACGCCAGTGGTGACCGCCTATACGCTCAGCCTCGGTACGCCCGATGCGATGTACGAAGCGGCGCTCGCCGCCTCGACCCGGCCGGTGCTGAAGATCAAGCTCGGCGGTCTCGGCGATCCCGCGCGGATCGCGGCCGTTCGCCGCGGTGCGCCGCAGGCACTGATCATCGCCGACGCCAACGAGGCCTGGACGCCCGAGATCCTCGACGACTGCCTGAGTGCCTGCCGCGAGGCCCGCGTCTCGCTGATCGAGCAGCCGCTGCCGGCCAATGCCGACGCCGCCCTCGACCGCCGCGACCGCTCGATCCCGATCTGCGCCGACGAAAGCCTGCACGACCGCCACCATCTCGCCGAGGTGCTGAAACGCTACGAGGTGATCAACATCAAGCTCGACAAGACCGGCGGGCTGACCGAGGCGATCGCGCTGGCGCGCGCGGCCAAGGCGGCCGGCGCCGGCATCATGGTAGGCTGCATGGTCGGCACCTCGCTCGCCATGGCGCCGGCGATGTGCGTGACGCCCGGGGCGGCCTTCGTCGATCTCGACGGCCCGCTGCTGCTCAAGACCGACCGCGATCCCGGCCTCGAGTTCAAGGGCAGTCAGGTTTCGCCGCCCGCGGCCGCCCTCTGGGGTTGAGCGGCGGTTTCGGTTAGGATGGGTGCCATGGGCGCCCATCCCTCACCCCTGCACGACCTGTCGCTCCGCAGCTATCGCGCGGCCGAGGCGGCGCATGCCCACGACCATCACCAGGTCGTGCTGCCCCTGGCCGGGCGGCTGCATCTCGCGGTCGGCGACCATGAGGATACCGTCGGCGGCGACCGCGCCGTGGTGGTCGCGGCCGGCGCCTTGCATCGCTTCCGCCCGGGCGACGGGGCCAACCGCTTCGTCGTGCTCGACCTCAGCCTCGGCGACGACCGCGCCGAGCGGCTGGTGCGCACGCGCTCGGCCACCGATCCGTTCTTTCCCGTCGATGCCGGCCTGGGCCATCTGCTCGGCTATCTCGGCGAACGCGGCACCGACCGCATCGACCCGGCCTTGGCCCATCACGCCACGGCCCTGCTGCGCGACGCGCTGGAACGCCGCTTCGGCACGCCGACCCTGCCGCGTGTCGTTGTCGATGCGATGGCGGTGATGGAGCAGCGTCTGGGCGAGCCGCTAACCGTCGCCGCACTCGCGGCCGAAACCGGCCTGTCCGTATCCCGCCTGCACGCGGCCTTCCGCGCCACCACCGGCCAAGGTCCTGCCGCCTGCCTGGCCGATCTGCGCCTCGACCGCGCCATGGCGCTGCTGGGCCAGGGCCGCCTCGGCATCGCCGAGATCGCGCTGGCCTGCGGCTACGCCGAACAGAGCGCGCTGACGCGGGCGCTGCGCCGGCGGCGCGGGATGACACCGGGACAGGTCAGGCGGCGATAGAGGATATTATTCCTCGTCCGACTCGAAGTGACGCCGAATATCTCGGTGACGTTCGATCACGTTCGTCACCACCAAGTCACCACCGTCGTAACGAAAAAGGATTACGTAATTGCCATAGGATATACTGCGGATCTGCGGATGATATTCGGGGCGCGCCTGGCCCACGGTACCTGACAAATCGGCGAGGCGCTGACACTGCTGGCGCAGCCGCGCTACGAAGTGACTTGCGACGGCACGATCGCCGCTGCGACGACTGATGTAGCGATATATCTCCTGCAGGCTTTCGCGAGCATGATCAGTAAGGACAAGTCGAGCCACTTAGAAGCCTTCGCGCGCCATCTCCGCGTCGACTTCGGCAATCGCCCGATCTATATCCTCGTCGGTGTTTTTACCGCCCCGGGCGATGGAAGCCTCGATTTCCCGTTTGACGGCTAAAAGTTTGGATTCCCGCTCTTCGACAAGCCGCAGGCCTTCCCTCACCACTTCGCTTGCAGAGCCGTAGCGGCCGCTTTTGACGGCTTGGTGGACGAAATCTTCCCAACGCTCTCCGATGGATACGTTCATGTCGCATTCCTGATCTATCGAGAGCGCGACGATAGCATAAAATGCGCAAATTTCGTTATTTGTTGCAACCGCATCGTCGGTCCCGGTGCCTTCCCGCGCGCGCGGCGCGCAGGATCACGGTGTGGATGTAGACGCGTTCCTCGATGATGCGCCCCTCGCGCAGGCGGAACTTGTCGACGCCGCGCCAGTCGAGGCGGGGGCGCGTGACGAAGCCCCGAACGTCGGTATCGGTCATGGCGGCAAGGCAGGCACCGTCCCCCGCCTTGTCTGGCGACCTTCGGACTCCACCATTTGCGGTCAAGGAAACGGGAGTTTGGGTCAAGACGGCGCGCGCCGGACCGGACGAAGCTGGCCGCCGCAATTCAGGAGACCATCATGAGCTTCGGCAAATTCCGCGCCCTCACCTTCGACGTCTACGGCACCCTGATCGATTGGGAAGCCGGCATCCTCGCCCAGCTGCGGCCGTTCGCGGCCCGGCATGACCTCAAGCTCGACGACGAGGCCCTGCTCAAGGCCTTCGCGGCGCAGGAAGGCCGGTGGGAAGCCGATCATCCGGGCATGCTCTACTCGACGCTGCTCGCCGCCGTGCATCGCGATCTGCAACGCGGCTGGGGCGTGGGGCCGGACGAGGCGGCGGCACTGGCCTTCGGCGCCTCGGTGCCGGAATGGCCGGCCTTCCCGGACAGCGCCGGGGCGATGGCGCGGCTGAAGCGGCGCTTCCAGCTCTATGCCCTGTCGAACGTCGACAACCGCAGCATCGGTGGCAGCCTGCCGCGTCTCGGCCATCCGTTCGACGCCACCTTCACCGCCGAGGATATCGGCAGCTACAAGCCCGCGCCGCGCAATTTCGACTACGCGCTGGCCCAACTGGAACGCCGCGGCATCGCGCCGGCTGAGGTGCTCCACGTGGCGCAGAGCCTGTTCCACGACCATGTGCCCGCCGCGGACAAGGGCTTGGCCAATGTCTGGATCGATCGCCGCGCCGGCCTGACCGGCGAAGGGGCGACGCCGATCCCCGCCGACATGCCCAGGATCGGCTGGCGTTTCGAAAGTCTCAGTGCCTTCGCCGACGCGGTCGAACAGGAATAGGGCTTACGGGCGCGCGCGCAAACCGTCGATCAGCAGATCGACCATGCGCCGCGCCCGCTCCGTGCCGCCATCGGCGTCGGGCGTGCACAGGCTGGCCACGGCGCGCAGCAGGTCGAGCGGCTGGACGTCGTTGCGCGCCTGGCCCACCGCTGCCGCGGCATCGAGCAGCGATTGCAGCGCCGGGCACAGCCGCCCCTCGAAATAGGCGGGCAGCGGATCGAAGGCGGGATCGCCCGAATGCAACGCGGCGGCGAGACCACGCTTGGCCGCGATGAAATCGACGTAGCGCTGCATCCAGCGCGCCAGCGCCTCGCCCGGCGGATAAGCCGCCGCCAAGACCGGCGCCGCATCGGCACAGGCATCGACCTCGTTGCGGAACACCGCGACCACCAGGTCCGAACGCTGTGGAAAATGGCGATAGACCGTGCCGATGCCGACCCCGGCCTTCTCGGCGATTTCCCGCACCGGCGCATCGACGCCCGACACGGCAAATACCGCCATTGCCGCCTGGAGCAGCGCATCCAGGTTGCGCTGAGCATCCGCGCGCACGCGCCGACCGCCCGACATCTCGGCCACGACAATCTCCTTGATAAACGGAACATTGTTCCGTATAAAAATCCGGAACGATGTTCCGTCTACAGTTCTAACGCAACGGATCGGCCGAGACCAGAGGGGTCAGGCCGAAAAGGAGAGATCATGCAGTATCGCACGCTGGGTCGCACCGGCATCAAGGTCAGCCCCTTTTGCCTCGGCGCGATGATGCTGGGCGCCGCGGGCAATCCCGACCACGACGCCGGCATCCGCATCATCCACCGGGCGCTCGACGCCGGGATCAACTTCATCGATACCGCCGATGCCTACAGCCGCGGCGAGTCCGAGGAAATCGTCGGCAAGGCCTTGCAGGGCCGTCGCGACACCGTGGTCCTCGCCACCAAGGCGCATCTGCCGATGGGCAGCGATCCGAACCAGCAGGGCAATTCGCGCCGCTGGCTGTTCCAGGCGGTCGACAATTCGCTGCGCCGGCTGCAGACCGATCATATCGACCTCTACCAGATCCACCGCCCGGCACCGGATACGGACATCGAGGAAACGCTGTCGGCACTGACCGACCTGATGCGGGCGGGCAAGATCCGCGCAATCGGTTCGTCGACCTTCCCCGCCTCGCAGATCGTGGAGGCGCAATGGGTGGCCGAGCGCCGCGGCCTCGCCCGGTTCCGCAGCGAGCAGCCGTCCTATTCGATCCTCAATCGCGGCATCGAGCGCGAGGTGCTGCCGGTCTGCCAGCAATACGGCATGGGCGCGATGGTCTGGAGCCCGCTGGCCATGGGCATGCTGACCGGGCGCCATCGCCGCGGGCAAACGGCCGAAAGCGGGCGGACCCGGTACAACCCGCGCTATTTCGCCGATGACGCCAAGCTCGACGCCGTCGAGCGGCTGATCCCGCTGGCTGCTGAGGCCGGGCTGCCGCTGGCCCATCTGGCGCTGGCCTTCGCCGTCAGCCATCCCGGCGTCACCGCCGCGATCCTGGGTCCGCGGACCATCGAGCAGCTCGACGATCTGCTGGCCGCGGCCGAGGTCGGGCTGGCCGACGAGGTGCTGGACGCGATCGATGCGATCGTCGCGCCCGGCACCGACGCCGGCATCCTGCATGCGCCCTACATGCCGCCGGCGCTGATGCAGCCCGAACTGCGCCGCCGTCAGGCGGCGGCGCGCAAGGTGGCGACGTAACCTTCGGCCCGCTCGGGCTCGAAGAACCAGTCGGCGAAGTCGCGGGGATCGTCGAAC
>JAEYTW010000078.1 GCA_023433835.1 Pseudomonadota bacterium
TCGTCGAGCTCGACGACGATCGGGGCCGGGTCGCCCGCGATCCGGAAGCCGTCGGAGCGGAACGGACCGGCGTCCTCGCGCCGGGCCAGGAAGACCGCCCATGCGGCGGCCTCGCGCGCCGGCGCCGGGTCGGGCGCCGGGACCTCGTGGCGGTCGAGCCACGCGGTGTCGATGGTCGCGTCGCGGAACTCATCGCTCGCGACCAGCGTGCGCAGGAAGCCGGTGTTGGTGGTGAGCCCGAGGATCGCCGTGCCGTCCAGCGCCGCGACCAGGGCCGCCCGCGCCTCCTCGCGGGTGGCGCCGTGGGCGATCACCTTGCCGAGCATCGGGTCGAAGGAGGTGCTCACGACCTGGCCGCTCTCGAGGGCGTGGTCGACCCGCACGTCGGTCGGCCACCGCACCAGCGTCGCCGTGCCGGCCTGGGGCAGGAAGCCGCCGAAGGAGTCCTCGGCGTAGACCCGGGCCTCGATCGCGTGGCCGCTGACGGTCACGTCGTCCTGGGTGAACGGCAACGGCTCGCCCGCGGCGACGCGCAGCTGGAGCTCGACCAGGTCGAGGCCCTGGCCCGTGATCTGCACGACGGCCTCGGTGACGGGGTGCTCGACCTGCAGGCGGGTGTTCATCTCCAGGAAGTACGGCTCGCCGGTGCTCTCGTCGAGCAGGAACTCCACCGTGCCGGCGTTGCCGTAGCCGACCTGCTTCGCCAGGGCGACCGCGCTGCTGGTGACCAGCGCGCGGACCTCCGGGGTGATCGTCGGGGCGGGCGCCTCCTCGAGCACCTTCTGATGCCGGCGCTGGGTCGAGCAGTCGCGCTCGAAGAGGTGGATCACCTGGCCGTGCGCGTCGGCGAGCACCTGGACCTCGATGTGCCGCCCGCGCTCGACGTACTTCTCGACGAGCAGGGTGTCGTCGCCGAAGGCGCTGCGCGCCTCGCGCGCCGCGGCGGCCCGGGCCTCCTCGAGCTCGCCGGCCTCCCGCACGATGCGCATGCCCTTGCCGCCACCGCCGGCGGCCGCCTTCACGAGCACCGGAAATCTCGATACGCCCGCTCCTTCGTCGCGGGCTACTCGATCACCGAAGGAGGAGAGGTCCCACGAGGGCACTACGGGTACGCCGGCCGCCACCGCGATCTCCCGGGCGTGGTCCTTGCGGGCCATGGCCTCCATCGCCTCGGGCGGCGGGCCGACCCAGGCCAGCCCGGCGGCGGCGACCGCGCGGGCGAACGCGGGGTTCTCCGAGAGGAAGCCGTAGCCCGGGTGCACGGCCTGGGCGCCCGCGGCGAGCGCCTGGGCGACCTGGGCCTCCGCGTCGAGGTAGTCGCCGGAGCTGACGGTGGCCTCGATGCCCAGCCGGTGGCAGGTGCGGGCGACACGGGCGGCGATCTCGCCGCGGTTGGCGATGAAGACGGACTCGAACATCGCCATCACATCCTAAAGATTCCGTAGCTGGGCTCGGGGACCGGCGCGTTGGCGGCGGCCGCGAGTCCCAGGCCCAGGACGCGGCGGGTGTCGGCGGGGTCGATGATCCCGTCGTCCCACAGCCGGGCGGTGGCGTAGTACGGCGAGCCCTGGGTCTCGTACTGCTCGCGGATCGGCGCCTTGAACTCCTCGTCGTCCGCTCGCCCGGCGACGGTGGCCAGCACCGAGGCGGCCTGCTCGCCGCCCATCACCGAGATCCGGGCGTTGGGCCACATCCACAAGAAGCGGGGGTCGTAGGCGCGCCCGCACATGCCGTAGTTGCCGGCACCGAAGGAGCCGCCGATGACGACGGTGAACTTCGGGACCACCGAGCAGGCGACGGCGGTGACCAGCTTGGCGCCGTCCTTGGCGATGCCGCCGTTCTCGTACTCGCGGCCGACCATGAAGCCGGTGATGTTCTGCAGGAACACCAGCGGGATGCCGCGCTGGTTGCACAACTCGATGAAGTGCGCGCCCTTGAGCGCCGACTCGCTGAACAGGATGCCGTTGTTGGCGACGATCCCGACCGGGTGGCCCCAGATGTGCGCGAAGCCGGTCACCAGCGTCTCGCCGTACAGCTTCTTGAACTCGTGGAAGCGGCTGCCGTCCACGACGCGGCGGATCACCTCGCGCACGTCGTACGGCGTGCGCGTGTCCGCGGGCACGACGTCATAGAGCGTCGCCGGGTCCTCGTGCGGCTCCTCGACCTCGGCGCGTTCGGTGGTCGAGTAGCCGGCGAGGGACGAGCCGGCGTATCGAGACCGCGGCAGCGTCCCCACGATCGAGCGCACGATCGCCAGCGCATGAGCGTCGTCCTCGGCGAGATGGTCCACGACACCCGAGGTGCGCGCGTGCACGTCGCCGCCGCCGAGCTCCTCGGCGGTGACGACCTCGCCGGTGGCGGCCTTCACCAGCGGCGGGCCGCCGAGGAAGATCGTGCCCTGGTTGCGCACGATGACGGTCTCATCCGACATCGCGGGCACGTAGGCGCCGCCGGCGGTGCACGAGCCCATCACGCTGGCGATCTGCGGGATGCCGCGCGCGGAGAGGTTGGCCTGGTTGAAGAAGATCCGGCCGAAGTGCTCGCGGTCGGGGAACACCTCGTCCTGCATCGGCAGGAACGCGCCGCCGGAGTCGACGAGGTAGAGGCACGGCAGCCGGTTGGCCGAGGCGATCTCCTGGGCGCGCAGGTGCTTCTTGACCGTCATCGGGTAGTACGTGCCGCCCTTGACGGTGGCGTCGTTGGCGACGACGACGACCTCGCGGCCGGCGACCCGTCCGATGCCGGTGACGATGCCGGCCGAGGGCACGCCCCCGCCGTACATGCCGTCGGCGGCGAGCGGGCTCAGCTCCAGGAACGGGCTGCCCGGGTCCAGCAGCCGGTCCACCCGGTCGCGCACCAGCAGCTTGCCGCGGTCGGTGTGCTTCTGGCGGGCGGCCTCGCTGCCGCCCCGCCGGGCGACGGCCAGCCGCTCGCGCAGCTCGTCCACCAGCTCCGTCATGTGGCTCACCCGGCCAGGTTAGCGATCGTTAACCATGCGGTCCACCGGCGGAGGGGGTCCATCGGGCTCTCGCCAGGCGGACACCTAAATGTCTATAGTTTCGGTTGACTTTAGGCTTGGCCTATCGACGACGCAGGGAGAGACATGACCTACCGCCCCGAGACCCTCGCAGTGCACGCCGGCCAGGAGGAGGCCGACCCGGCCACCAACGCCCGTGCGGTGCCGATCTACCAGACGACGTCCTACGTCTTCAACGACACCGAGCACGCCGCGAACCTCTTCGCGCTGGCCGAGCCCGGCAACATCTACACGCGCATCATGAACCCGACCCAGTCGGTGTTCGAGGAGCGCATGGCCCAGCTCGAGGGCGGTGTCGGGGCGCTCGCGACCGCCTCGGGCTCCTCGGCGATCACCTACGCCGTGCTCAACCTGACCTACGCCGGCGACAACATCGTCGCGGTCTCCACCCTCTACGGCGGCACCTACGCGCTCTTCGCGCACACGCTGCCGCAGTTCGGCATCGAGGTCCGCTTCGTCGACCCCGAGAAGCCCGAGGAGCTCGCCGCCGCCGTCGACGAGAAGACCAAGCTGGTCTTCGCCGAGACCGTCGGCAACCCGAAGATCAACGTTGTCGACATCGCCGCCTGGGCCGAGGCCTCCCACGCGCTCGGCCTGCCGCTCATCGTCGACAACACCGCGCCCACGCCGTACCTCTCGCGCGTGCTGGACCTCGGCGCGGACGTCGCGGTGCACTCGGCCACCAAGTACATCGGTGGCCACGGCACCTCGATCGGCGGCGTCATCGTCGACGGCGGCAATTTCGACTGGGGCGCCAACCCGGCCCGCCAGCCGCTGTTGAACCAGCCGGACCCGAGCTATCACGGCGCGGTCTGGGTCGAGGCGGTCAAGCCGCTGGGGCCGATCGCCTACATCATCAAGGCCCGCGTCACCCTGCTGCGCGACCTCGGCGCCGCGCTGTCGCCGTTCAATGCCTTCCAGACGCTGCAGGGGCTGGAGACGCTGCCGCTGCGCATCCGCGAGCACAGCCGCAACGCCCAGGCCGTGGCCGAGCATCTGGCCAAGCACCCGGCCGTGGCCAAGGTCATCCACCCCAGCCAGCAGACGGGTGAGGCGCGCCGGCGGGCCGACACCTATCTCAAGGGCGGCTTCGGCGGCCTGCTCGGCTTCGAGCTGAAGGGCGGGCTGGAGGCCGGCAAGCGCTTCATCGACGCGCTGCAGCTGTTCTACCATGTCGCCAATATCGGCGATGCGCGCAGCCTGGCGATCCACCCCGCGAGCACCACCCACTCGCAGCTGACCGGCGACGAGCAGGCGGCCTCGGGCGTCTCGCCCGGCTATGTCCGCCTGTCGATCGGCATCGAGCATATCGACGACATCCTGGCCGATCTCGACCAGGCGCTGACGGCCGCCGGCTGATAGGGGTTCAGCCGGATCGCAGTTGCCAGACTGCGGTCCGGCGGACTTCCATGTCTTCCAGTTCGCGCGCCACCGGCACCTGGTATTCGGCCAGTTTCGTCAGCCGTTCGCGCGGCAGCCAGGCGCGGCCGGGGTCGCCGATCAGTACCCGGGCGCCGCGCCCGGCCAGATGGTCGAGCCAGGCTATCACCCGCGCCGCCAGCGCCCGCTCATAACAGACGTCGCCGGCCAGGATGACGTCCCAGCCGTCGTCGCGGCCGATCAGGTCCAGGCAGATGCCCTCGACGCGCACGCCGTTCGCGGCGGCGTTCAGCTGCAGCGCCGCGATCGCCAGCGGATCGATGTCGACGCCCGCCACCGCGGCCGCCCCGGCACGGGCCGCGGCGATCGCCGACAGGCCGCTGCCGGTGGCGAAATCCAGCACGTTGCGGCCGGCGACCAGCGCGGGATGATCGAGGACATGCCGGGCCAGCGCCTGGCCGCCGGCCCAGGCGAAGGCCCAGTAGGGGTCGACCACGCCCAGCGCCGCCAGCTCGGCCTCGCCCAGCCGCCACAGCGGCGAGGTCTCGTCGGCGAGATGGAGTTGCAGCTCGGGCGCATGGGCGACCTGCTGCAGGCGCGTATGGGCGCGGAGGAAGTCCGGTGTCACTTCAGCGCGGTCAGCCATCCCGGCAGGTCGGCTGTCATCACGTCGATACCCTCAGGGGTCTCCTCCGGCACCAGCTCGGTCACCCAGACGGTGGCCAGGCCCAGCTGCTTGGCGGTGGCGAGGTTGCGGGTGGAATCGTCGAGCATGATGGCCTTGCCCGGCTGGACCATGAACTGGTCGATCAGCCGGCGATAGGTGGCGACCGACGGCTTGGGCACCCAGCCCCCGGCGGCAATGTCGAAGATCGCCGAGAAATGGTGGGCCAGGCCCAGCCGCTCCAGCACCCGTTCGGCATGGTCTGACGTGCCGTTGGTGAAGATCAGCTTGGTACCGGGCAGGCGGGCGAGCGCCAGGTCCAGCATCTCGTGGCGGGCCAGCACCGACAGGTCGACGTCGTGGACGTAGTCGGTGAACAGCTTCGGCTCGATCCCATGCTCGATCATCAGCCCGCGCAAGGTCGTGCCGTATTCGCCGACCAGCCGCGCGCGGTGCGCGGCGGCGCCCGCGAGATCGACGCTCAGATGCGTGGCGAGGTATTCCAGGATGCGCTGCTCGATCGCCTTGAACACGCCCGATGAGCGTGGATAGAGCGTATCGTCGAGGTCAAACAACCAGGTTCGGTAAGCTTCGGGCAAGATCGTCATGGGCCGGCATCATAGCAGGCAGAATGGGCCCCGCGAGCCCTGCTTGAGGCTTGACGCGGACCGGCAAACAGGCTGGAAATCGACCGGCGGAACGGAGAGTGAGCTGCGAGAGAGTTTGTGATGACCGGCGATGCGACGCGCGATGAGGCTGCGGCCGGGGCGCTGACCGCCGTCACGGCGTCCACCCACGACGACATGATGATGCCGGCCGAAGGCCTGCTCGATCCCGCGCGGTTGAATCCGACCGAGATGGTGGCGGGGTATCCGGGCCCGGCGCTGCTGCTCGACCCGCAAGGCATCGTGCTGCTCAACAACGACGTCGGCACCGCGCTCGGCACCGCCTTCCTGCTGGGCGAGCTGCCGGAACTGACCGACGCGGTCGTGCGTGCCGCCGAACGGAACCGGCCGGGCAGCGAGCGCATCGAGCTGCCGAATGCCGACGGCTCCTCCTCGCTGCTGGTGACGCTGCTGCCGGTCGAGATCGCCGATGGCCGCCGGGTCCTGGCGCTGGCCCGCGACGTCACCCTCGAACGCAACATGGCCAAGGCGCTGCTCGACTCCCGTCAGCGCTACAAGGACCTCGTGTCCTGCTCGACCGACTTCGCCTGGGAAACCAATGCGGCCGGCCGCTTCGGCTTCGTCTCGCCGCGCGGCGCGCTGGGTTACCAGGCCTTCGAGCTGGAGGGGCGCTCGGCCCGCGAATTCCGCGCCGATCCGGCCGACCTCGAGGATGGCACGATCGACGGCCTGGTCGAGAAGATCGTCGCGCCCGAGCGGACCGGCACCGATCTCGCCTCCTGGCCGTTCGAAGCCGAGATGACGCTCGATGCCATCGAAGTCTGGCTGACGCGCAAGGACGATACCATCGGCTGCTACGAAGTCTCCTCGATCCCGGTCGCCGGTCCCGACGGGCGCTGGATCGGCGCCCGCGGCGTCTGCCGCGACGTCACCGAGGCGCGCCGCCGCGATGCCGAGTTGAAGCGGGCCTATGCCCGGCTGGAGCGCCTGTCCCGCACCGACGGGCTGACCGGCCTGCTCAACCGCCGCGCCTTCCATGAAGCGCTCGACCTGCGCCTGACCCAGCAGCGCCGGCACGAACGGCCGGGCGCGCTGCTTTATATCGACCTCGACAATTTCAAGGCGGTCAACGACGTGCGCGGCCATGCCGAGGGCGATGCCGCCCTGCGCGCGCTGGCCGACTACCTGACCGAGCACAGCCGCGCCGGCGACCTCGTCGCCCGGCTCGGCGGCGACGAATTCGCCGTCTGGCTGGAAGAGGCCGATGTCGGCGGCGCCCGCGGCAAGGCCCAGGCGATCGTCGCCTTCGGCCAGTCGCTCGACGTGCTGCACGGCGTCGCCGGCAAGCCGCTCGGCGTGTCCTGCGGCGTGGTGATGAGCGATCCGGTGCGCGACACCACCTCCGACATCCTGCTCGCCCGCGCCGACACGGCAATGTACCAGGCCAAGCGGGCCGGCAAGGGCCAGGTCGCGGTCGGCGACGGGTCCGGGGGGCAGCCATGATCGGGCGTTTCTTCGGCTTCGGCCGCCGCAACGGCGACAAGCCCGCGGAGACCGAGGTGGCCGTCGACCCCGAGGTGACCTACGAGGACGACAAGCTCCTCGCGCGCGACGGCTCGACGACCGAGCGCTCGGCGCTCGCCCGCCGCCAGAACGTCAAGCCGGAGATCCTCTACTTCCTGGCCGGCGACGCGGTGCCGGAAGTGCGCCGGGCGATCGCCAACAACGTCATCACCCCGCCGCACGCCAATCTCCTGCTAGCCAAGGATGTCGACGACGACACCCGGGCCGAGCTCGCCAAGAAGATCGGGCGCCTGCTGCCGGGCATGCCGGCCGACGAATCGAGCCGTGTGCGCGAGCTGACGCTCCAGGTCATCGAGGTCCTGGCCCGCGACCAGCTGCCGCGCATCCGCGCCATCGTCGCCGAGGAGATCAAGCACGCGACCAACGTGCCGCACGGCCTGGTCAAGCGCCTGGCGGCCGATCTTTCCTCGATCGTCTCGACGCCGGTCCTCGAATATTCGCCGCTGTTGTCGGACGACGACCTCCTCGAGATCATCGCCACCGGCACCGCGGCCGAGAAGCTGTCGGCGATCGCGCGGCGATCCAACCTCTCCTACAACGTCTCGGACGCGGTCGTCGCCACCCTCGACGGCCCGGCGGTCGCCACCCTGCTCGCCAACAAGTCGGCCCAGGTGCGCGAGGAAACCCTCGATACGATCATCGAGCATGCCGCCTCGATGGAGAACTGGCACAAGCCCCTGGTGATGCGGGCCGAACTGTCGCTGCGCGCGATGCGGCGGATCGCCGGTTTCGTCGCCGCCTCGCTGATCGACGAGCTGGTCGACCGTCACAAGCTCGAGGACGGCGTGGCCGGCGAGCTGCGCGATTCCGTGCGCAATCGCCTCGGCAATGCCAAGGAGGGCGAAGCCGGCGCGCCCGGCCCCGACCGCGCCCGCAAATTGTTCGAGCAGGGCAAGCTCGACGACGAGGCGCTGGTCGCGGCGATGGACAAGAACGAGCGCGACTTCGTCTTCACCGCGCTGACCTTGAAAAGCAAGCTGGACCAGCAGATGGTCGCCAAGATCGTGCAGTCGCGGGTGCCGCGCTCGGTGGTGGCGCTGGCCTGGAAGGCCGGTTTCTCGATGCGCACGGCGATGCGCCTGCAATTGCGCGTCGCCCTGATCCCGCCCCAGCAGATCCTCAATGCC
This sequence comes from Pseudomonadota bacterium, assembly GCA_023433835.1. Taxonomy (GTDB): domain Bacteria; phylum Pseudomonadota; class Alphaproteobacteria; order Ferrovibrionales; family Ferrovibrionaceae; genus JAFKFH01. Next base: position 8,419 of record JAEYTW010000078.1, read on the forward strand.
AAGAACGGCTTCGACTACCCGCTGAGCCCGGCCGAACTGGAAAGCCAGCTGAAGCTGCTGGGGGTGTGAAACAGCCAGTCGTCGCCCCGGCAGAGGCCGGGGCCCAGGGAAAGCGCGGCGCCGTTGCGACGCCCCTTGCCCTGGATCCCGGCTTTCGCCGGGATGACGATCGGCCTTTTTTCAGGCTTCAGCCCAGCAGCGAGGCGATGGCGTCACGCTCTTCGTTCAGCTCGGCCAGCGTCTTGTCCATCATCGCGCGGGCGTAGTCGCTGATCTCCAGGCCGGTGACGCGGGTGTAGGAACCGCCGGCGCAGGTCACCGGGGTACCGTAGATCACGCCTTCCGGAATGCCATACGAGCCGTCCGAGGCGATGCCCATCGAGACCCAGCCGCCGTTGGTGCCGTGGATCCAGTCGTGCATGTGGTCGATGGCGGCGTTGGCCGCCGAGGCCGCAGACGACAGGCCACGGGCCTCGATGATGGCGGCGCCACGCTTGCCGACGGTCGGCAGCAGGGTCTCGCGATACCAGGTCTCGTCGTTGATGAGCTCCGGCAGCGGCTTGCCCTTCACGGTGGCGAAGCGGTAGTCGGCATACATGGTCGGGGAGTGGTTGCCCCACACCGCCACCTTCTCGATGTCCTTGCTCTCGACACCGGCCTTGGCCGCGAACTGCGACAGCGCACGGTTATGGTCGAGGCGGAGCATGGCGGTGATGTTGCGGGCCGGGAGGTCCGGGGCGCTCTTGGCGGTGATGTAGGCATTGGTGTTCGCCGGGTTGCCGACCACCAGCACCTTCACGTCGCGCTTGGCCACCTCGTTCAGCGCCTTGCCCTGGACCTTGAAGATCTCGGCGTTGGCGGAGAGGAGGTCGGCGCGCTCCATGCCCTTCGAGCGGGGACGGGCGCCCACGAGAATCGCGGCGTCGATGTCCTTGAAGGCGACCTTCGGATCATCGGTGATGACCACGCCCGCGAAATTCGGGAAGGCGCAATCCTCGATCTCCATCACCACGCCCTTCACGGCGCCCTGCGCCTGGGGAAGATCGAGAAGCTGGAGGATGACCGGCTGGTCCTTGCCGAACAGGTCGCCGTTGGCGATGCGGAAAAGAAGAGAATAGCAAATCTGACCGGCGGCGCCCGTGACTGCGACGCGAACGGCGGGTTTGGTCATGAGAGGAAGCCCTTTGCCTTGGATGAGCCCCGAAGGCTCGGGCGCGCAATCTATGCTGCGGCGCGGCCGATGGAAAGGCGCTCGCACGCCCG
>JAEYTW010000213.1 GCA_023433835.1 Pseudomonadota bacterium
TTTTTTATGGGGCTACAAAAAAACAATCTAACACGAAGCCCACCACGGCCGGTGGTACCGGCCGTCATTTTGGCGTCAGCCGGTCGCCCGCGTCAGGCCGGAATGCCGAGCTGGGCGGCGAGCAGGCGGGCAAGCTGAGAGAAGATACGCTCGCGCGAGGGCGCCTCGTGCTTGGCGGCGCATTCGAATTCGAGGCGCTGCAGCAGGGCGAGCGTCAACTCCGCCTCCAGCACCGGATCCGCCGCGCCGAAGCGGCGCCACAGATCGGCGAAGCGGGCAAGGTTACGCTCGCGCTGGCGCTGCACCAGATGGCGCAGACCCTCGTTCAGGCGGTAGCCGTAGGCCACCGTCGCCTCGACGCCGAGGCCGACCGCATCGCGCTGCACCTGGTCGAGGATCAGCTCGGTGGTGATGGCGGCAAGCTCGGGCACCAGGCTGCGGCGGACGCCCGCGTCGAGCAACTCGGCCGGGCCGTGCCGGTCGAGCACCGCCTCGAGCCGCGCCCAGGCCGCGTCGCGGTCCGGGCGGTCGCCGGTGATGAAATGCTCGTAGGCCTGTTCGATCATGTCGTTCAGGCTGCGGAAGAAATAGGTGGTCAGCGACAGCTGGACCCCTGCTTCGGCCGCGACGGCACGATGCGTCACCCCGTGGACACCGACGCGGGCAATCACCGCCAGGGTGGCTTCGAGAATGCGGCGCCGGGTGGCTTCACCCTTCGGGCGGCGGGCGCGGCGGAGAGGAGCGCTTTCCTCGACGGTGATCATGGCGGTCATGGCACTCTCCTGAAATTTACCGCTGGTCTGATGGGTATCAAACGCGGTCCATTCTGTCGATACAAGCTGCGGTTTGGTCGGCAGACGCCTGTACTCTTACGACATTGTTATAAACTGGCGGCCCTGGCAACCCACCTGACGGCCGCGGCGAAAAAACGTCACGGAATGCCGGAGGCGGCTGCGTACGTTCGGCCCTACCGCCGTCGCGCCTGCTGCTCCCATCGTCATGTCGGCTGACAACATCCCCGATTTTTCCCGGCCCTGACGGGCCTGTCCCCGATCTGGTTAACACTATCCGTGTCGTGTTTACCAATTATTAACTATTTCGCCGTCGGAACGCCAGTCCTTTTTCACGCCGGCCGTGCGGTGTAGTGCACGTTTGTCCCAGGGCCGGTAACGCCGAGAATTCGATTCGGTTCCACAGAATCTTGCAGCAATTTTCATCGCGCGAGCTTGGGCTAAGATCCTGGCCGCGTACCTCCAACCCCTTACGTCCCACAGGAAATTTGCCATGAGCGACGCGATCAACCGCCGAATCGTGCTGGCCTCCCGCCCTGCCGGCAAGCCGACGCCGGACAATTTCCGCCTGGAAGAAACGGCCGTGCCGACCCCTTCCGACGGCCAGGTGCTGCTGGGCATCCGCTATCTGTCGCTCGATCCCTACATGCGCGGCCGGATGAGCGCCGCCCGCTCCTACGCCAAGCCGGTCGATGTCGGCGCGGTGATGGAGGGCGGGACGGTGGGCCAGGTCCTGGCCTCGCGCCATCCCGACTACGCGGCGGGCGATCTCGTCCTGTCCCATTCCGGCTGGCAGACCCATGCGGTGGCTGAGGGCAGCACCCTGCGCAAGCTCGATCCCGCCGCCGCCCCGGTCTCGACCGCGCTGGGCGTGCTGGGCATGCCCGGCTTCACCGCCTATGCCGGGCTGCTCACCATCGGCAGGCCCAAGCCCGGCGAGACCGTCGTCGTCGCGGCCGCGTCCGGGCCGGTCGGCTCGGCCGTCGGCCAGATCGCCCGCATCCACGGCGCGCGCGCGGTCGGCATCGCCGGCGGCGTCGACAAATGCGCGTTCGTGCGCGAGCTCGGCTTCGATGCCGCGGTCGACCACCGCGCCCCCGACTTCGCCGCCCAACTCGCCGCCGCCTGCCCCAAGGGAATCGATGTCTATTTCGAGAATGTCGGCGGCGCGGTGTGGGATGCCGTCTTCCCGTTGCTGAACGAGTTCGCGCGCATTCCGGTCTGCGGCCTGATCGCCCAGTACAACGCCACCGGCGACTTCCCCGGCCCCGACCGCCTGCCCGTGGTCATGCGCGACGTGCTGTCGAAGAGCCTGACGCTGCGCGGCTTCATCCAGCGCGAATTCGCCGACCAGCGCCCGGCCTTCTATCGCGAGATGGCCGGCTGGATCGCGCAGGGCCGGCTCCGCTATCGCGAAGACATCGTCACAGGCCTGGAGAATGCGCCGCAAGCCTTCATCGGCCTCCTGGAGGGCCGCAACTTCGGCAAGCTGGTGATCGAGGTGGCAAAGGATTGAGATCGATTTTTCCACTTGATGGCGGCGGGCGAAGGCCTTAGCGTCCACCCCGTCATTGGGGAGTAGCCTCCCGTCCTGAACGGGATGTGCGTCAACAGACTTGGTCGCCGGGCTTCCGGCACCATGGCGCGCATGAGGCGACCGTAGGGTTCCTGCGGTGATTTTGGCGAGACCTTTGACAGCGATGCCGCGCATCCGGGGATGGGCGGCGCATCGCTGTCATTGGTGTGCCCGCCCATCCCCGTGACGAAGCGTAGCCAAAATGCAAGCCATCGCCCTGCCGTCGGCCCTGACCCTCTCGCATCTGGGGCTCGGCGACTTCGCCCTTTCCGCCGCCACCGTCACCATCGCGGAGATCGGCGACAAGACCCAGCTGTTCGCCCTGGTGCTCGCCGCCCGCTTTCGCCGGCCCTGGCCGATCGCCGGCGGCATGATCGCCGCCACACTGTTCAACCATGCCATTGCCGGCGCCGCCGGCGGCTGGCTGTCCGCCCTGCTCGGCCCCGAGGTCCTGCGCTGGCTGATCGGCCTGTCGTTCCTGGCGATGGCCGGCTGGGCGCTGATCCCCGACAAGCTCGACCAGGAAGGCGAGGAAAGCCTGCTGTCGCGCCTTGCCGCCTGGGGGCCGTTCGTCACCACCGTCGTGGCCTTCTTCCTGGCCGAGATCGGCGACAAGACGCAGCTGGCCACCGTGGCACTGGCCGCGCGCGCCGACTCGCTGACGGCAGTCGTCATCGGCACCACGGTCGGCATGGCGATCGCCAACCTGCCGGCGATCTGGCTCGGCCATCGCTTCGCCGGCCGGCTGCCGCTGGCCTGGATCCGCCGCGGCGCGGCGCTCCTGTTCGCACTGATCGGCGTGGTGACGCTGTTCCAGCCCTGGTAACCGTCACCGCAGGGGCGCGGCGTCCTCGATGACGAGCTGGACGCGGCGTTCGCCGCGCCAGTTGTCGGCGCGCAGATGGCCTGCAACGTGCAGGCCGTCGCGCCCGGGGCCCAGCAGGAACTTGCCGAGCTCGTTGTCGAGCGCGCGGAAGGCGATGCCCTTCAGCCTTCCGCCGCCCATGCCGGACAGCACGACGCGGACATGCTTCTCGCCGACAACAGAGGCATCGACGACGCGGGCCTGCGGCAGGACCAGCCGCGGCTCCGAATTGCCCGAGCCGTACGGACCGGCGCGTTCGAGCAGTTCGAGCAGGGCGGCATTCGCCCCGTCGACCGACACGGCGCCGTCGAGCCCGAGGCTGCGGACATCGCCCAGCGCCGCGACCGGCGTGCCCAGCCGCTCGTCGAGAAATTTCTTCAGTTCGCCGATGCGATTGGCGTCGAGCGTGACGCCCGCGGCCATCGCATGCCCGCCCCCGTTGATCAGGATGCCGGCCTGCAGGGCGGCCACGACCGCCGTCCCGAGGTCGATGCCCGGCACCGAGCGGCCCGACCCCTTGGCGATGCCCTTGTCGTCGATGGCGATGACCAGGCTCGGCCGGTGCGTCGCCTCGCGCACCCGGGCGGCGACGATGCCGACCACGCCGGGATGCCAGCCTTCGCCCGAGACGATCGCGACCGCGCCCTCGACGCCGCAGGCGACCTGGGCCAGCGCCTGTTCCAGGACCTGCGCCTCGATCGCCTGGCGCTCGCGGTTGTGGCGGTCGAGTTCGGCGGCAAGGCCCGCCGCCTCGCCGGCATCGTCGGTCGAGAGCAGCCTGGCGCCGAGATCGGAGCGGCCGACGCGACCGCCGGCATTGACGCGCGGCCCCATCAGAAAGCCGCAGTGGTAGCAGCCGGGTTTCTCCGTCAGCCCGGCGATGTCGGCCAGCGCCGCGAGGCCGGGATTGCGCCGCTGGGCCATCACCTTCAACCCTTGCGACACCAGCGCGCGATTGAGCCCGGTCAGCGGCACCACGTCGCAGATCGTGCCGAGCGCGACGAGGTCGAGCCACGCCATCAGCTCGGGCTCGGTCCGGCCCGCGCCATACCAGCCGGCGGCGCGCAGCGCGCGGTTGGCGGCGACGATCATGAGGAAGGTGACGCCGACCGCGGCGAGCTGGCGATGGCCAACCATCTCGTCCAGCCGGTTTGGGTTGACCAGCGCGAAGGCCTCGGGCAGCTCGGGCTCGGCCAGGTGGTGATCGGCGACCAGCACGTCGAGGCCAGCCGCGCGCGCCGCGGCCAGCGGCTGAAAGGCCAGCGTGCCGCAATCGACGGTGATGACCAGCCGCACGCCTTCCTGCGCCAGGCGCTGCATCGCCGGGATGTTGGGGCCGTAGCCCTCGACCATGCGGTCCGGGATGTAGAGACGGGGCTCGATCCCAAGGTGGCGGAAGAAGCGCAGGAGAAGCGCCGAGGAGGTCGCGCCGTCGACGTCGTAATCGCCGAAGATGGCGATGCGTTCGCCCGACGTCACCGCCTGCACCAGCCGCTGGGCGGCACGGTCCATGTCCAGGAAACGCGACGGATCGGGCAGCAGCGCCTTCAGGGTCGGCGCCATGTAGAGTTCCGCGTCGTCGAGCGTCACGCCGCGCGCGGCCAGCACCCGCCCGACCAGTTCGGGCAGGCCGAGGCGCTGCGACAGCGCCTGGGCCAGCCGGTCGTCGGTCACGCGCGAGCGCCAGCGTCGCCCGGTCAGCGACCGTTCGACGCCGAGAAACGCCGGCGCCGCGGCGTCCTGCATGATGGCGTCAGCTGCGCCCGACGCCGTGATGCGCCTTGATCCAGCGCAAGGTGCCGGTCTTGGAGCGCATGACGAGCGAATGGGTGACGAGGCCGCCGCCCAACCCGGTCTTGACGCCGTCGAGCAGGTGGCCGTTGGTGACGCCGGTAGCCGAGAAGATGACGTCGCCCGAGGCGAGGTCGGTCAGGCCGTATTTGCGGTTCAGGTCGGTGATGCCCAGGCGATGGGCGCGGCCGCGCTCGTCATCGTTGCGGAACAGCAGCCGGCCCTGCATCTGGCCGCCGATGGCGCGCAGTGCGGCTGCCGCCAGCACGCCTTCCGGCGCGCCGCCCGAACCCATGTAGATGTCGATGCCGGTCGACGGATCGGTGGTGGCGATGACGCCGGCGACGTCGCCGTCGGTGATCAGCCGGATGCGCGCGCCGGTCGAGCGCACGGCCTGGATCAGCTCGGCATGGCGCGGCCGGTCCAGGATCAGCGCGGTGATCTGCGCCGGCTCGACCTTCTTGGCCTTCGCCAGGCTGCGGATGTTCTCGGCCGGGCCGGCATCGAGATCGACGACGCCGTCGGGCAGGCCGCCGCCGACCGCGATCTTGTCCATGTAGACGTCGGGGGCGTGCAGGAAGCCGCCCTCCTCGGCGAAGGCGCAGACGGCGCAAGCGCCCGGCATGTCCTTGGCGGTCAGCGTCGTGCCCTCGAGCGGGTCGAGCGCGATGTCGATGCGCGCGCCCTTGCCCGAGCCGACTTCCTCGCCGATGAACAGCATCGGCGCCTCGTCGCGCTCACCCTCGCCGATCACCACCTTGCCGGCCATGGCGATGCCGTTCAGCGCGGTGCGCATGGCATCGACGGCGGCCTGGTCGGCGGCCTTCTCGTCGCCCTGGCCGACCAGCTTGGCGGCGGCGATCGCCGCGGCCTCGGTGACCCGGACTGCCTCGAGGGTGAAGTTGCGCTCCATGGCGCTGCGCTTGGTCATTGCTTGTCTTCCGTCTTCAGTCTGGTCAGAAAAGGGCGAACGCCGGATCAGAGCTGTTCGATCCGCATCAGATGCGGCGGCTCGGTCGCGAATTTCAGCTTGCCGATACGCTCGGCCGCCTTGGCGACTGCGGCTTCCTCGGCCTCGTGGGTGATGATGACGACGGCCACCGGTTCGTTCGCCTTGGTGGCGCGGCCGCGCTGCACCAGCGATTCGATGGAGACGTCGAGGTCGCGCAGGATGGCCGAGACCGAGGCCAGCACGCCGGGTTTGTCCAGCACCGAGAGCCGCATGTAGGTGCGGCCGACATGGCGCTTCACCGGCGCGGCCGGCAGCTTGCGCAGCTCGGCGACCGGCACGCCCAGCGCCGGGCCGTAGCGGCCGGCGGCCAGATCGATCAGGTCGGCGACGACCGCCGAAGCGGTCGGGCCGGCCCCGGCGCCGCGCCCCTCGAACATCGCACGGCCGACATAGTCGCCCTCGGCAACCACGGCATTGAACACGCCGTCGACATGGGCGATCGGGGTGCCGACCGGCACCAGGCTCGGCTGGACGGTCTGTTCCAGGCCGTGCTCGGTGCGCGTGGCAACGGCGAGCAGCTTGATGCGCAGGCCGAATTCCTCGGCATAGGCGATGTCGACGGCCGAGACCTTGCGGATGCCTTCGATGCGCACCGACTTGAAATCGATCGGCGTGTTGAAGGCAAGGCTGGCCAGGATCGACAGCTTGTGGGCGGCATCGATGCCGTCGACGTCGAAGCTGGGATCAGCCTCGGCATAGCCCAGCGCCTGGGCCTCGGCCAGCACGTCGGCAAAATCGCGACCAGTGCGGCGCATCTCGGTCAGGATGTAGTTGCAGGTGCCGTTGAGGATGCCGTAGACGCGGCTCAGGTTGTTGCCGGCCAGGCCCTCGCGCAGCGCCTTCAGGATCGGGATGCCGCCAGCCACCGCGGCCTCGAAGCCGACCGGCACGCCGAGATCCTCGGCCCGGCCGAGCAGGGCAACGCCATGATGGGCGAGCAGCGCCTTGTTGGCGGTGACGACCGCCTTCCCGTTGGTCACGGCCCGGTCGAACAGCTTGCGCGCCAGGCCTTCGGAGCCGCCGATCAGTTCGACGACGACGTCGACCTTGGGATCGTCGGCCAGCGTCAGGGCGTCGTCATGCCACTTGATGCCCTTCAGCGAAATGCCGCGCTTCTTCTTGCGGTCGCGCGCGGAAACGGCCACGACCTCGATCGGCCGGCCGGCCCGGGCGGCGACCCGGTCGGCATTCTCGGCCAGCAGCTTGACCACTCCCGCACCAACGGTACCAAGGCCGGCAATGCCGACCCGCAACGCGTCACTCATGCCGCCGGCTCCAGATTGGAGGCCACACCGAGGGCCTTCCTGATGTTACGCACCGCCTGGCGGATACGATGTTCGTTCTCGACCAGCGCGATGCGCACATGCTCGTCGCCGTATTCGCCGAAGCCGAGGCCCGGCGCCACCGCGACCTTGGCCTCGCGCAGCAGGAACTTGGAGAATTCGAGCGAGCCCATGTGGCGGTAGCGCTCGGGGATCGGCGCCCAGGCAAACATCGAGGCCGACGGCGAAGGCACGTCCCAGCCGGCCTGGGCCAGACCCTTGATCAGCACGTCGCGGCGCGCCTTGTACATCGCGCGGATCTCGGCCACGCAATCCTGCGGGCCGTTCAAGGCGGCGGTCGCGGCCACCTGGATCGGCGTGAAGGCGCCGTAGTCGAGGTAGGACTTCACACGGGCCAAGGCCGCGATCAGCTTCTTGTTGCCCGCGCCGAAACCGATGCGCCAGCCCGGCATGTTGTAGGTCTTGGACAGCGAGGTGAACTCGATGGCCACGTCCTTGGCGCCCGGCACCTGCAGGATCGAGGGGGGCGGCACGTCGTCGAAATAGATTTCCGAATAGGCCAGGTCGGAGATCACGATCAGGTCGTTCTTCTTCGCGAAATCGACGACCTCGCGATAGAAGTCGAGGCCGACCACTTCGGCCGTCGGGTTGGCGGGAAACGACACGACCAGGGCCACGGGCTTGGGCACGCAATGGCGATGGGCGCGGGCCAGCGCCTGCATGAAGTCGATGCCCGGGCCGATCGGGAACGAGCGGATCGAGGCGCCGGCGATGATGAAGCCGTAGGGGTGGATCGGATAGCTCGGGTTCGGTACCAGGATCGCGTCGCCGGGGGCCGAGATCGCCATCGCGAGGTTGGCGAGGCCTTCCTTCGAGCCGAGCGTGACGATCGCTTCCGAATCCGGGTCGATATCAACGCCGAAGCGGCGGCCGTAATAATTGGACAGGGCCTTGCGCAGCCCGGGCACGCCGCGGCTCATCGAATAGCGATGGGCACGGGGGTTGCGGGCGGATTCGACCAGCTTCTCGACGATATGGGGCGGGGTCGGCATGTCGGGGTTGCCCATGCCGAAATCGATGATGTCCTCGGCGGCGGCCCGGGCGGCGGCCTTCATCCGGTTGACTTCTTCGAAGACATACGGCGCCAGCCGTTTGATGCGATAGAATTCCCCGTCCATAGCGGAATTGTCCAATGTTCGAAGACTGATGCGGGATGCCGGCGCGCGCGCGGCCGCCATCACC
>JAEYTW010000216.1 GCA_023433835.1 Pseudomonadota bacterium
GATGACGCCGGCCGAGCGCGGGCGCATCCTGCTGGCCGGCGCCGACGCCATCCGCCGCCATGCCGACCGCCTGGCAGTGGCCGAGGCGCTCGACGTCGGCAAGCCCGTGGGCGAGGCCGACGGCGACGTGCGCGGTGCCGCGCGCGCCTTCGAATACTATGCCGGCGCCGTCGACAAGCTGCAGGGCGATTCGATCCCGCTCGGCAACGGCTACATGGCCTTCACGCTGAACGAGCCGGTCGGCGTCGTCGCCCAGGTCATTCCCTGGAATTACCCGCTGTCGACCGCGGCGCGCGGCATCGCCCCGGCGCTGGCCGCCGGCTGCACCGTGGTCGCCAAACCGGCCGAGCAGACGCCGATGTCGGCGCTGCTGCTGGCCGAGATCCTGGCCGAGGCCGGCCTGCCGCCGGGCGCGCTGAACGTCGTCACCGGCACCGGGCCGGAGGCCGGCGCGCCGCTGGTGGCCCATGCCGGCATCGACCACGTCACCTTCACCGGCTCGGTCGCCACCGGCCGGCGGGTGATGCAGGCGGCGGCGCAGAACATCACCAGCGTCACGCTCGAGCTCGGCGGCAAGTCGCCGGTCGTGGTGCTGGCCGATTGCGACATGGACGAGGCGGTCGACGGCGTGATCGGCGCGATCTTCGAGAATGCCGGCCAGATCTGCTCGGCTGGTTCGCGCCTCGTCGTCGAACGCGCGGTGCATGCCGAGATGGTCGAGCGGCTGGTGGCCCGTGCCCGCGCGCTGACGATGGGCCACGGCCTGCGCAACCCGACGCTGGGGCCGCTCAATTCGGCCGAGCATCGCGAACGGGTCGCCGGCCATGTCGAGGCGGCCCGGGCCCGCGGCCTGTCGCCGGCCACCGGCGGGGCCCGCGCGGTCGATCCCGAGACCGGCCATGGCTGGTTCTTCGAGCCGACCATCTACGACGATGTCGCCGCGGGCGATCCCCTGGCGCAGGACGAGATCTTCGGGCCGGTCCTGACCGTGCAGGTCGCCGAGGATGCGGCCGCGGCGCTGGCGCTCGCCAACGGCACCGATTACGGCCTGGTCGCCGGCGTCTACACGCGCGACATCGGCGCGGCGCTCAAGCTCGCCCGCGACGTCGATGCCGGGCAGATCTACGTCAACGAATATTTCGCCGGCGGCATCGAGACGCCGTTCGGCGGCAACCGCCTGTCGGGCTTCGGCCGCGAGAAGGGGCTGGAGGCCCTGCGCGCCTACTGCAAGGTCAAGAGCATCACCGTACGTCTCTAGCCGATAGTGGTATCAGACTTTGTCCATAATGGACCTAACCGCTCGACCACTACCGTCGTCTACTCACGAGTAATTGGGGCATAACAGGGAGAAGGCACCATGCGGGTACAGAGCACCATTCTGGCGGCGGCCGCGCTGCTGGCGCTCGTCAATCCGGCCCAGGCCGAGACGCTCAGGCTGTTGACCTGGGGCGGCTACGCGCCGGACAACGTCATCAAGGCGTTCGAAAAGAAATATCCGGACACCAAGGTCGAGGTCACCCTTTCCAACAACGAGGAGATGATCGCCAAGCTGCGCGCCACCGGCGGCGCCGGCTTCGACCTGGCCCAGCCGAGCCATGACCGCATTTTTGCGGTGCAAAAGGAATACGGCGTCTACAAGGCCATGGACCTCTCCAAGATCGAGACGGACAAGCTGGCCCCGAACCTGCTCGATGCCGTCAAGACCAACACCACGATCGACGGCAAGGTCTATGCCGTGCCCCATCAGTGGGGCACCTCGGGCCTGATGGCCGACAAGACCAAGGCCCCGAACGTCAAGGGCTGGGCCGATCTGTGCGATCCGCAGTACAAGGGCCGCACCTCGATGCGGCTGCGCCGCACCATCCTGCTCGGCACCGCCTTCGCGATGGGCGAGAACCCGTTCGAGGCCTATGGCGACAAGGCCAAGTACCAGCAGATCATGGACAAGGTCGCCGACAAGCTGATCGCCTGCAAGTCGATCGTGAAGACCTACTGGAACGGCGGCGACGAGCTGATCGCCCTGATGACCTCGGGCGAGGTGATCGCCTCGGAAACCTGGGATTCGACCGCCTACCGCCTCTATGCCCAGAATCCGAACATCGTCTACGTGCCGCCGGCGACCGGCGCCCTGACCTGGATCGACACGTTCGCCATTCCGGCCAAGGGCCAGGCCGATGCCGCGGCCTATCGCTGGATCAACTTCGTGATGGAGCCCGAGATCGTCAAGCTGATGTCGGCCTCGACCGGCTCTGCCTCGGCGGTCAAGAACGGCCAGGACCTGCTGCCCGACGACAAGAAGGCCGCGGTCGCCGCCGCCTTCAAGCCGGCCGATGTCGCCAACCTGAAGTTCTTCGCCAACATCCAGCCGGGCATCGAGGATATCGAGGGCAAGGTGCTGGAGCGCATCAAGGCTGCGACGGCCAAGTAAACGGCGCTAGACTTGGACAGGGGGCTCAAAGCCTGTTTTGAGCCCCTTTTATTTTGCCCGCGCGGAGATCCATGACCAACGATCTGGAATGTGAGCGCCTGACCAAGCGCTTTGGCCCGTTCACCGCCGTCGACGGCGTCTCATTCGAAATCCCCCGCGGCTCGTTCTTCTCGATCCTGGGGCCGTCGGGCTGCGGCAAGACCACGCTGATGCGGATGATCGCCGGCTTCGAGCAGCCGGCCTCGGGTGATATCCGGATCAAGGGCCGCTCGGTCCTGGACCTTCCGCCCAACAAGCGCAACGTCAAGATGGTGTTCCAGCATCTGGCGCTGTTCCCGATGATGAACGTGGGCGAGAACATCGCCTACGGCCTGCGCTGCGCCGGCGTCAGCCGCGCGGAGATCGAGCGCAAGGTCGGGGACGTGCTGGCGCGGGTCGGCCTGCCCGATGTCGCGGGCAAGGAAGTCGCCCAGCTGTCCGGCGGGCAGAAGCAGCGCATCGCCATCGCCCGCTGCATGGTGCTCGAACCCGACGTGCTGCTGCTGGACGAACCGCTCGGCGCGCTCGACCTCAAACTGCGCGAGCGGATGAAGATCGAGCTGAAGCTGCTGCAGCATCAGTTCGCCACCACCTTCGTCTACATCACCCACGACCAGTCCGAAGCGCTGGTGATGTCGGACCATGTCGCGGTCATGAACGCCGGCCGGTTCGAGCAGATCGGCACGCCGCAGGAACTCTACCACAACCCGGCCTCGGCCTTCGTCGCCGGCTTCGTCGGCGATTCCAACCGCTGGGCCGGCCGCGTCGTCGGGGCGGAGGGGCAGGGCGTCCGCGTCGATATCGGCGACGGCCTGTCGTTCGTCGCCGCCGGTTCGGCGCCGGCGGGGACCGATGTCGAGATCTTCGTGCGGCCCGAGGCGATCGCTCTGGGCGCCGCGGCCGGCGCCAACCGGCTCGACGGCACCGTCGACAGCCTGTTGTTCAACGGTGCCGCCAGCCGCGTCCTGGTGCGCCTGGCCGACGGCCAGCTGGTCGAGGTCTCGCACGTGCCGGACGGGCGCGACGGCGGCCTCGTCCAGGGGGCGCCGGTCGCGCTCAGCTGGTCGCCCGACCAGACCCGCTGCTTTGCCCGGGCGGGCTGAGCGCGATGGGCAACCGCGATGCCGCCCGCCTGTCGCTGTTCCTGCTGCTGGCGCCGCTGGTGCTGTGGATCGGCCTGCTGATCGTGCTGCCGCATCTCGGCGTCGGCTATCTGTCGCTGCGCGAGAAGGTGGCGCCGCGGGTCTATCAGTTCAGCTTCGCCAACTACATCGACTTCATGCATGAGCCGATCTACTGGAATACGCTGCTGCGCACCGCCGTCATGTCGGTGCTGGTGACGGCGATGACCCTGGTCGTCGGCTTCCCGATCGCCTATTACATCGCCAAGGTCGCGGGCAGGCGCAGCCGCGCGGCCCTGTTCCTGCTCTGCCTCGTGCCGCTCTGGGTCTCCGACCTGGTGCGGGCCTTCGGCTGGATCGTGCTGCTGCGCGAAACCGGGCTGATCTCGGGCTTCCTGCAATGGACGGGCATCGTCGGCGGCCCGGTCGAGCTGCTCTACAACGACGCCACCGTCATCGTCGGCCTGGTCTATACCGTCGTGCTGTTCATGATCGTGCCGATCGTCTCCACGCTCGACGGCATGGACAACAGCCTGATCGAGGCCGGCTACAATCTCGGCGGCAGCCGCTGGACCGTGCTGCGCCGCATCGTCATTCCCTATGCGATGCCGGGCATCGTCGCCGGCTGCATCATCGTCTTCATGCTGACCGCGGGCAGCTACCTGACGCCGATCCTGCTCGGCGGCAAGAATTCGATGTGGTTCACCGAGCAGATCTACGAGCAGTTCATCACCCGCTACAACTGGGAAAGCGGCTCCACCTTCGGCATCCTCCTGCTCGCCTTCACCTCCTTCGTCGTCTGGGCCGGCCTGCGCCTTTCCGGGCAGAGCCTGGCGACCACCGTGGCCAAGGGGTAACGCGCCATGAATGTCGCCGCCCCGCAGACCCCGCTGCTCAAGGCCACCTACCGGGCCTATGTGACGCTATTCTTCCTCTATCTGGCCGCGCCGCTGGTGGCGGCCTGCATCTTCGCCTTCAACGATTCGATGTTTGCCGCGCTGCCCTGGAAGGGCTTCACACTCGATTGGTTCTTCGGCGGCACCGAACCCAAGATCGGCCTGTTCAACGACCGGCGCATGCTGGCCGGCCTACGCGTCTCGGCCATCGTCGGCGCCATCGTCGCGCTGCTGTCGGTCGCGGTCGGCACCAGCAATGCCTTCCTGTTCGAACGCCACCATTTCCCGTTCAAGCGGGCGCTCTACATCCTCTCGGTCATTCCGCTGGTCATCCCCGGCGTCATCCTCGGCATCTCCATCCTGGTCTTTGCCAGCATGCTGGCGAACGGGGCCGAGGCGGCCTTCGGCGTGGACCTCGATTTCCTGCGGCCGGGCCTGTTTCTCGTCGTGCTCGGCCAATTCTCGTTCCTGACCACGATCACCACGCTGGTGATCGGCGCGCGGCTGCGCAAGTTCGACATCGCGCTGGAGGAAGCGGCGCTGAACCTCGGCGCCAGCCGCCCGCGCGTGTTGCGCACCATCACCCTGCCGTTTCTGGCGCCGGCGATGATCGCGGCGGGCCTCGTCGCCTTCCTCGTCTCCTTCGAGAATTTCAATACCACGCTGATGCTGATCGGGTCGGACGCGCCGCTGACCATCACCATGTACGACCGCATCGCGAAAATGGGGTCGACCCCGGTGCTGAACGCGGTGTCCTTCGTGCTGATCCTGGGGTCGGGCACGCTGGCCCTGATCTCGATCCTGATCCAGCGCGACAAACCGGCGGAGAGCGGGCGTTGACCTGGGATTATGTGATCGTCGGCGCGGGTTCCGCCGGCTGCGTGCTGGCCAACCGCCTGACTGCATCGGGCCGCCACAAGGTGCTGCTGCTCGAGGCCGGCGGCAGCGACCGGCGCTTCTGGATCGAGACGCCGATCGGCTATGGCCGCATCTTCTACGACCCCTCGGTCAACTGGATGTATGAGACCGAACCCGATCCGGGCATCGCCGGCCGCACCAGCTACTGGCCGCGTGGCAAGGTGCTGGGTGGGTCGTCGTCGATCAACGCGATGGTCTATGTCCGCGGCCAGCCCGGCGATTTCGACGACTGGGCCGCGGCCGGCAATCCCGGCTGGGACTGGGCCGGCGTGTTGCCGTACTTCAAGAAGATGGAGACCAACGATCTCGGGGCCAGCGACCTGCACGGCACCGACGGCCCGCTGAACGTCGTCCATATCCAGCGCGACAGCCATCCGCTCTGCGCCGTCTATCTCGCCGCCTGCGAGGAAGCCGGCATCCCCGCGGTGCGCGACGTCAACGGCGACAAGGACGAATGCGCCGGCCTCTACCAGATCACCACCCGCAACGGCCGGCGTGAATCGACCGCGACCGCCTATCTGCAGCCGGCGCGCTCGCGCCCCAATCTCGAGGTGGTGACCGAGGCGCAGGCCACCCGGCTGATCGTCGAGGGCGGCCGGGTTACCGGCGTCGAATACCGCCGGCGCGGCCAGATCCATCGCGCGGCGGCCGGGCGCGAGGTCATCCTGTCGGCCGGCGCGATCAATTCGCCGCAGCTGCTCCAGCTCTCGGGCATCGGCCCGGCCGCGCTGCTGCAGCGGCACGGCATTCCCGTGGTGCTGGACGCACCCGCGGTGGGCCGGAACCTGCAGGATCATCTCGGCCTCGACTACATGTACCGCTCACGCCGGCCGACGCTGAACGATGCCTTGTACCCCTGGTGGGGCAAGATGTTTGCCGGCATCCGCTATCTGGCCCTGCGGCGCGGCCCGCTCTCGCTCAGCCTGAACCAGGGCGGCGGCTTCGCGCGCGGCCGGCCTGGGGCCGGACGGCCCAACATCCAGCTCTATTTCTCGCCGGTCAGCTACCTGAAGGCGCCGCCGCGCACGCGTCCGCTGATGAATCCCGACCCCTATCCGGCCTTCCTGCTCGGCTATTCCGCCTGCCGGCCGACCAGCCGCGGCCATCTGGCGATCCGCAGCGCCGACCCGTTCGCAAGTCCCGAGATCCATCCGAACTACCTGGCGACCGACAACGATGTCCAGGACATGGTCGACGGCAGCCGGCTGATGCGGCGGATCGCGGCGACCCCGGCCTTGTCGTCGATCATCGCCGAGGAATTGCACCCCGGCGCCCAGGTCCAGTCCGAGGAAGACATGATCGCCGATATCCGCCAGCGCGGCGGCTCGGTGTTCCATCCGGTCTCGACCTGCATCATGGGGCCCGATCCGCGCAACGCCGTGGTCGATCATCGGCTGAAGGTGCACAGCCTCGGCGGCCTGCGCGTGATCGACGCCTCGATCTTTCCCAACGTGACCTCGGGCAACACCAACGCGCCGTCGATCATGGTCGGCGAAAAAGGCGCCGACCTCGTGCTGGCCGACGCCTGAACTACCGCGTCGGCTGAAGGATATGGTCGGCCAGCAACGCCTTGAGGCGCGGAGCATCGCCGGCGGCCAGTGCCTCGACCATCGCGAAATGCTCCGCGGCCGACTGCTCGATGCGGGCCTGGCTGTGCCATTGCATCACCGGCGTCGCCGGCAGATGGCCGCGCAGGTCGACGATCAGCGCGGCCAGTTCGCGATTACGGCTGAGCCCGGTCAGGTAGACGTGGAATTCGCGGTTGGTTTCGTAGCGTTCCAGATGCGTGCCGGCGGCTGACGCCGCGGCGAAGCGCTGGGCCAGGCGCCGCAGTTCGGCAATCGCTTCCGGCGTCGCCGCCAGGAAGTCGACCATCGCCGTTTCCAGGATGACGCGGATCTCGCGCAACTCGGCCTTGCGGCGGTCGTCGGGCAGGCAGACGTAATAGCCGCGCTCCGGGATGTGCTGCACCAGCCGGCGGGTGGTCAGCCGGTCGAGCGCGCGGCGGATGTCGGTCCGCGTGCAGCCATAGCGCCGCTCCAGGTCGATCTGCTTGAGCCAGCTGCCCGCCGGCAATGCCCCCGCCTGGATATCCGCGGCGATCGCCGCCTCGACGACCTCCCCGGTCTGCCCGCTGGTTTTTGCCGCACGCACCATCGCCTGTTCATAGCCGCCGGCTTTGTGGCTTGCCAGCCCGGAAATTCGCTGCCAGATTATTGGCGCCAATTTTGGCGCCAATAATGCGGAGATTGATTTGCGCGATCTGGGCCCCACCCCGGTCCTGGCCAGCCGCCGGGACCCGCGGTTCAGCTATTGCCTGTACGTGCCGCCGGATTACGACCGCCGGCCGGTGCCGCCGGCTTTGGTCGTCGCGGTCCATGGCAGCTATCGCTGGTTCTGGGCCTATCGCGACGCCTTTGCCGCCTTCGCCGAGGCGCAGAATTGCCTGATCCTCTGCCCGCTGTTCCCGATCGGCGTAAGGGGCGACGGCGAGCGGCATGGCTACAAGTACCTGCTGGAAGGCGAGTTGCGGTACGACCTCGTGCTCGACGGCATCGTCGAAGAAGTGGCCGAAACCTACGGCCTCGATGACCGCCGCTTCGCCCTGTTCGGCTTCTCCGGCGGCGCCCATTTCGCCCATCGCTACCTGATCCTGCATCCCGAACGCCTGTGGGCTGCGTCGATCGCGGCGCCCGGCTCGGTCACGCTGCTGGACCCGACCCGCGACTGGTGGGTCGGCACGCGCAATACGGCGGCGTTGTTCGGCTGTGAGGTCGATCTTGCCGCGCTGGCCCGCGTGCCGGTGCAGATGCTGATCGGCGATCGCGATCTCGACACCTCGGAAATCACCCATGGCGACAGCGGCCGCTGGTCGATGCCCGGCGCCAACGATGCCGGGCGCGACCGGCCCGAACGGCTCGACGCCTTGCGCCGCTCGTTCGAAGGCGCCGGCGTCAACGTGCGCTTCCAGGTGATGCCCGGCGTCGACCATGACGGCATGGCGCCGGTGGCGCCGGCGATTTCCTTCCTGGCCGACGCGGTCCAGGCCAACAGATGAACGTACAGGGGCGGGCGATGACGAAACTGGTGATGGCGGCGGTGGCGATGACGTTGGTCGCGGCACCCGCGATGGCGCAGACGGTCAAGCTGGCGCTGACCGCCGATATCCGCTCGACCAATCCGGGCGTGAACCGCGACGACAATACCGACGGCGTCGTGCTGAACATGGTCGAGGGGCTGGTCGGCTATGCCGAGGGCGGTACGGTCAAGCCGCTGCTGGCGCGCAGCGTCGACCGCGCGGCCGACGGCCTGACCTATACCTTCAAGCTGCGCCCGGGCGTCAAATTCCACAACGGCGCCGTGCTCAAGGCATCCGACGTCGCCTGGAACTGGCGGCGCTACATGGACCCGAAGACCGAATGGCGCTGCCTCGGTGAGTTCGATGGCCGCAACGGCCTGAAGGTCGAGGCGCTGGAGACGCCCGACGACGAAACCGTCGTCATGCGCCTCAACAAGCCGTCGGCGATCTTCCTCGACACATTGGCCCGCACCGATTGCGGCATGACCGCGATCGTCCATCCGGATTCGGTCAAGGCCGACGGCACGTGGGACAAGCCCGTCGGCACCGGCCCGTTTCGTCTGGGCGACTGGCGCCGCGGCCAGTCGCTGACCCTGACGCGCTTCGACGACTATGTCTCGCCGCCGGGCGACGCCCTCGACGGCTATGTCGGCGCGAAGAAGCCCGAGATCGCCGAAGCGCGGCTGATCGTGGTGCCGGATGCGGCGACGGTGAAGGTGGCTCTGCTGACCGGCGCGGTCGACATCACCCAGGCGGCGACCTCGGATATCCCCGAACTGAAGGCCCGGCCCGACATCGTCGTGCAGACGCCATCAGATGCTTCCAAGCACGCCTTCCTCTTCCAGACGCGCGATCCGCTCTTGTCGAACCCGAAGCTGCGCCAGGCGATCGCCGCGGCCCTGGCGCAGCGCCCCCGCGG
>JAEYTW010000121.1 GCA_023433835.1 Pseudomonadota bacterium
CGCTGATCCTGACCACCGTCGTGCTGGTCTGGCCGCAGCTGAACAAGCCCGAAGGCTTCCGCCTGTCCTTCACCGACGTCGGCACCTCGGATGACCAGCTGGTCATGCGCAACGCGCGCTTCCGCGGCACCGACTCGGAAAACCGGCCGTTCCTGATCACCGCCGACAATGCGATGCAGGACCCGGCCCACCAGGATCAGGTGATCCTGGATGCCCTCAATGCCGATATCACGCTCGAGGACGGCACCTGGCTGACCTTGCGCGCCGATACCGGAGTCTTCTTCCAGAACGAGCGCAAGTTGGCGCTGCACGGCAATGTCGCCGTCTATTCCGACCTCGGCTACGAATTCCATGCCGACGAAGCCGAGGCGGATCTCGCGAAGGGTACGGTCGAGAGCGATTCCAAGGTCTGGGGCCACGGGCCCATGGGCCGGATCAATGCCAACGGCCTGCGCGTTTACGAGCGCGGTGCGGTGGTGCGGTTCATCAACGGAGTCAAGACCACCCTCTATAGCAACAAGGGTGCAGGGTGATGTCGAGGTTCAGGTTCTTGCCGGCGCTGGTCTGCGCCCTGCTGGTCGGGGCGGCACCGGCCCTGGCGCAGCAGCCGTCGAAGGCCGCGCCCAAGCCGGCGCCGGCCCAGAACAATGCGGGCCAGGGCAGCAATGCCAGCCCGTCCGGCGTCTTCGGCGGCGGCCGGGCCGCCTCGACCGACCAGCCGATCGACATCTCGTCCAATGCCCTCGAGGTGCAGCAGGCCAAGCAGGTCGCGATCTTCACCGGCCAGGTCGAGGCGATTCAGGGCGACCTCAGGCTGAAGGCCGACACGCTGAAGGTGCATTACCGCCAGAAGTCGGCCGCGCCCGCCCCGGGCAAGCCGGCGGTGAAGACGCCGGCACCGGCGGCCGCGCCGGCCCAGGACGATTCGATGGGCTCGATCTCGCGGATCGAGGCGATCGGCAATGTCTTCGTTTCCTCGCCGACCGAGACGGCGCAGGGCGAGACCGGCGACTACGACGTCGACAAGAAGGTCGTGGTGCTGGTCGGCAATGTCGTGATCACCCGCGGGCAGAGCGTGCTGCGCGGCAACAAGGCCACCGTCGACATGATCACCGGCCGCTCGACCATGGAGGTGCAGCCGGGCCAGCGCGTGCGCGGCCTGTTCGTACCCGAACGCAGCAACAACCAGCAGGGCCCGAAGCAATGACGGCGACCGAGGCGGCAGCCGACCAGGGCCCGCGGCTGGTCGCGGACAACCCGGGCCTTGCCGCGTTCAACCTGGGCAAGCGCTACAAGGGGCGGCCCGTCGTGCGCGACGTGTCGGTCAAGGTTCAGCGCGGCGAGGCGGTCGGGCTGCTCGGCCCGAACGGTGCCGGCAAGACCACCTGCTTCTACATCATCACCGGGCTGATCCAGGCCGATTACGGCCGGGTGATGCTCGATGGCCACGAGATCACCGCGCTGCCGATGTATCGTCGCGCCCGGCTCGGCCTCGGCTACCTGCCGCAGGAAGCCTCGATCTTCCGCGGCCTGACGGTCGAGCAGAACATCCGCGCCGTGCTCGAGGCGGCCGAGAGCGAGGCCGACCGGCGCGAGCAGATGCTGGACGACCTGCTGGCCGAATTCTCGATCAGCCATCTGCGGCGCACGCCGTCGATCGCGTTGTCGGGCGGCGAGCGGCGGCGCGTCGAGATCGCCCGCGCGCTCGCCTCGCAGCCGTCGTTCATGCTGCTCGACGAACCGCTGGCCGGCATCGATCCGATCGCGGTCGGCGAAATCCGCGATCTGGTGCTGCAGCTGAAGGATCGCGGCCTCGGCGTGCTGATCACCGATCACAACGTGCGCGAGACGCTCGACCTGATCGACCGCGCCTACATCCTGCACGACGGCCAGGTGCTGATGGAGGGCGCGCCCGAGGAAATCGTGGCGCACGAAGGCGTGCGCCGGGTCTATCTCGGCGAACGCTTCTCCTGGTAGGGCCGCGCGGCGATGGTGATGGCGCCGCGATTGGAGTTGCGCCAGGGCCAGGCCCTGGTGATGACCCCGCAATTGCAGCAGGCGATCAAGCTGCTGCAGCTTTCCAATCTCGAACTCGTCGCCTATGTCGAGCAGGAGCTGGAGCGCAACCCGCTGCTCGAACGCATCGACGCCGATGGCGGGCCTGAGTTCGACGGCGCCGAGGGCGACATGCCCGAGCCGGCGCCGGAGGCGGCGCAGGGGCTGTCGGCGCTGGAGCTCGATCCCGACAAGCCGCGGCAGGCCGAGGCCGATACCGCGATCGATGCCGAGATCGACAATACCTTCACCGGCGATGGCCCGGCCGACCAGGGATATAGTTCCTATGAAGGCCTGATCGAGGGGCGCGGCGGTTCGCAGGCCTTCGACGACGATCGCACCGACTTCACCGAGCTGATGTCGGAGCGGCTGACGCTGCGCGAGCATCTCTCCAACCAGGTCAGCCTGGAATTCACCGATCCGGTCGAGCGTGCCATCGCCGTGCATCTCGTCGGCCTGGTCGACGAGGCGGGATATCTGCGCGAACCCGTGCCCGAGATCGCCGAGCGGCTGGGTGCCGCCGTCGAGCAGGTCGATGCCGTTCTCGTCCGTTGCCAGGGTTTCGATCCCACCGGCGTGATGGCCCGCGACCTTGCCGAATGCCTGCGGCTGCAACTGGTCGAGCGCGATCGCTGCGACCCGGTGATGGCCAAGCTGCTCGACCACCTCGATCTGCTGGCGGCGCGCGACACCGCGGCGCTGATGCGGGTCTGCGGTGTCGATGCCGAGGATGTCGCCGACATGATCCGCGAGATCCGGGCGCTGAACCCGCGCCCCGGTGCCGCCTTCGAGCATGAGACGGCGCAGACGCTGATCCCCGACGTGCTGGTGCGCCGCGCGCCCGAGGGCGGCTGGACGGTCGAGCTGAACGGCGAGACGCTGCCGCGCCTCCTGGTCAATCAGCGCTATCTCGCGCGGGTCGGCAGCCACAACAAGGCGACGAAATCCTATCTGTCGGATTGCCTGTCCTCGGCCAACTGGCTCATGCGCTCGCTCGACCAGCGGGCGACGACGATCCTGAAGGTCGCTTCCGAAATCGTGCGCCAGCAGGACACGTTCCTGGTGCGGGGCGTCGCGCATCTGCGGCCCCTGAACCTGCGCACGATCGCCGATGCCATCGGGATGCACGAGAGCACGGTCAGCCGCGTCACCTCCAACAAGTACATGGCGACGCCACGCGGCATCTTCGAACTGAAGTATTTCTTCACCGCTGCCATCGCCTCGACCGACGGCGGCGCCGCCCATTCGGCCGAGGCGGTGCGCCACCGCATCAAGTCGCTGATCGACGCCGAAGGGAAAGCCGTCCTGTCGGACGACCGGCTGGTCGAGCTGCTGAAGGAAGACGGCATCGATATCGCCCGCCGCACGGTCGCGAAGTACCGCGAGGCCCTGAACATTCCCTCATCGGTGCAGCGCCGCCGCCAGAAGGAACTTGGTCACAAGGTGTAAGGCCTTGGAACACAACGCTTTCTTGGGCGTTTTCTGGTCGGATTGACAGCCACCGACCTAATCCCTATGGTCCGGCCCCGCGAAGCCGTGGTAGGCTTCACCCAGGCCGCTTTCGACGAGGCCATCAACGCTTCGGCGGCGGCTGCACCCGGCGGATCAACTCCCGATGGACAACCTCCTGACGGGGACCCTGGGTGGACTACTCGGTGACCGGACCCAACAGCACGGGTTTCGAAGCATGAACATCAATATCTCCGGCAAGCAGATCGACCTCGGCGATGCGCTCCGCCAGCACATCAGCGAGCGGCTAGAGGCCAAGGTCGCGAAGTATTTCGACCACGCCATCGAGGCCAACGTCGTCCTCCGACGCGAGGGCGCGATGTTTCAATGCGAGTGCAAGGTCCATGTCGGTGCCGGCATAACTGCCGTGGCCGAGGGCCAGGCCAACGAAATCTACCCCGCAGCCGATGCCGCGATCGAGCGACTGGAGAAGCAACTCCGGCGCGACAAGCGTGAGCGGCGCAACCATCATGCCAGCGTGCCGCCAAGGGCGGCCGATCTCGGCTAAAAACGCGCGACCTGCGCCCCAGGTCGTCGCGTCCGCGCGATCTGGGAGCGCGCGCGCATGGAGATAGCTCAAGTGTTGACAGCGAACGGCGTGGTTGCCTCACTCAAGGCGACCAGCAAGAAGCAGGCTTTGCAGGACCTGGCGACGCGCGCGGCGCGGCTGACCGGCCTGCACGAGCGGCAGATCTTCGAGACCCTGCTCGAGCGCGAGCGCCTCGGGTCGACCGGCGTCGGCCATGGCGTCGCCATCCCGCATGGCCGCATCCCCGGCCTCGACCGGCTGCACGGGCTGTTCGCCCGGCTGGACACGCCGATCGACTTCGATGCGATCGACAACCTGCCGGTCGACCTGATCTTCGTGCTGCTGGCGCCGGAAACCGCCGGGGCCGACCACCTGAAGGCGCTGGCCCGCGTCTCGCGCCTGCTGCGCGACAAGTCGATGTGCGAGAAGCTGCGCGGCACCGACAATCCCGACGCGCTCTATGCCCTGCTGACCGAGGCGCCGGCGACCAACGCGGCCTGACCGGACCGCGCGCAACCAATCGATCCGTAGGGGCGTTTTCCCGGGGCCTTCCCCCCGCGAAAAGGTCCCTACGTGTCGACATCGAGCGATCATTCCGGCTTCGCCCACGGCGCGCTGACGCTGCCGGACGTCACCATCACCAGCTACAATCTCGAATTGCGCGACGAGGAAGGATTCGTCGGCGATCGCGCGTCGGGTCGAGCCTTCCGGGCGATCCTGGATGAACTGCGCGCCAAGGTCGGCGAGGTGGCCGACGACCCGTTCGGGGCCATACCGAGCCGCGAGTTGAAGAAAAAGACGCTCGACAAGGTGCTGGCCGAAGGCGACCCGGTCGCGGCCGGCATCATCCATGGCGCCATCGAGGAATTTGCCACGGCGCTGGCGGCGGTCGTGCGCCGCTTCCTGCGCTTGAAAGCCTGGGCACCGGTGACCCGTGTCGTGGTCGGTGGCGGATTGCGCCACAGCCGGATCGGCGAACTGGCGATCGGCCGGGCCGGCGTCATCCTCAAGGCGGAGCATATCGCGGTCGACCTGGTGCCGCTGACCCACCATCCGGATCAGGCCGGGCTGATCGGCTGTACCAGGATCATGCCGTCCTGGCTGATCGAGGGCTTCGACGCGATGCTGGCGGTCGACGTCGGCGGCACGAACATCCGCTGCGGCGTGGTGCGGCTCAATACCGACAAGGCACCGGACCTGTCGGCGGCCGACGTCGCCCACTTCGACTTGTGGACCCATGCCGACGACAAGCCGAAGCGCGAAGAGGCGGTCGACCGCCTGGTCGACATGCTGCAGGACCTGCGGGGCAAGGCCGAGAAGAAGGGCGCCCGACTCGCGCCGCTGATCGGTGTCGGCTGTCCCGGACTGATCCAGGCCGACGGGGCGATCGAGCGCGGGGCGCAGAACCTGCCGGGCAACTGGTCCAGCCAGCGCTTCAACCTGCCCGATCTGCTGCAGGCGAAGATGCCGACGATCGGCGATCACGATACCGTGGTGGTGATGCACAACGACGCGGTGGTACAGGGGCTGAGCGAGGTGCCGACGATGCGCGAGGCGGGCCACTGGGGCGTGCTGACGATCGGCACGGGCCTCGGCAATGCGAGCTTCGCCAATCGCGCGGCCGAGGAAGAGGCGCCCAGGCGCAAGACGAAGGCCAAGCCCAAGACCAAGGCGAAAGCGAAGAAAAAGTAGCCAGAAAAAGGCGCCGGCAGCCTGCGGGGG
>JAEYTW010000155.1 GCA_023433835.1 Pseudomonadota bacterium
GGCCTGCAAGAGGCCGGTGATGCCCAGCGCGGAATCGTCGCGCAGTTCCAGCGGATCGCAATAGGCGCCATCCACCCGGCGATAGATCACGTCGACCCGGCGCAGGCCGTCGAGCGTCTTGAGGAACACGACATCGTCGCGCACCGTCAGGTCGGCGCCCTGGACCAGGGTAAGGCCGAGTTCGCGGGCGAGATAGACATGCTCGAAATAAGCCGGGTTGTAAGGTCCCGGCGTCAGCACGACCACCCGCGGCGTCGGCCCGCCCCAGGGGGCCAATGCCTGGAGGCTTGCCAAAAACAGGTCGGTGAAGGCGCCCAGCCGCTTGACCGGCGTGGCGCGGAAGGCTTCCGGCAAGGTTCGGGCAAGCACGCGGCGATTGCGCAGCGCATAACCGACGCCCGCCGGCGCCTGGGTGCGGTCGGCGATCACCCGCCACGTGCCGTCGGGCCCGCGCATCAGATCGGCCGCGTAGAAAGGCAGATGCGGCCCCGGCGCGGGCGCCCCCATCCGGCGGCACGGGCGCAGGAAATGCGGATTGCCGTAGACGAGGTAAGGCGGCAGCAACCGCTCGGCGATCAGGGCTTGCGGGCCATAGACATCGGCCAGGATGCGGTCGAGCAGCCGGGCGCGCTGGGCCAGGCCGCGGGCCAGGTCTTCCCATTCGGCTTCCGGCAGGATCAGCGGCACCGGGTCCAGCGTCCAGCCGCCGGGCTGGTTGTGGCCGAAAATGGTCAGGATTTCGTCGGTTTCGGCGACTTGCGCGCGGGCACGCAACGCCCGTTCGGCCAGGCCGCCTTCCGGCAGGCCGCTGAGCGTGCCGAGCAGCCCGTGCCAATGCGGACGCAACTGGCCGTTGCCGGCCACCATCTCGTCATAGGCGCGATGGTCACCCATCGGTCGCTTCAGCCCCCCCGGCTTGCCATGGATTCGGGGCAGGACCGTATCATGGGGGCATGGGCCAGGGCTACCCGCAGCACCCCGCCACGGCAAGATCGAGATGCCGTTCGATCATATCGAGCGGATCCTGGCCGAACATCCTGATGCGGCGGGTATGGACCAGCAGCAGCACGCCGACCGCATAGGCGAAGAAATCCGCCACCAGCCGGCCGGCCGTGGCCTCGTCCGCTCCCAGGCCACGGGCCGCCCGGCCGAGGGGCGCGAGCGTCGCGGCCAGGGCCTCGTTCAGGCCGGCATCGAAGTCGCGGCCGAGGCCATGCGGTTTCATGCCGCCGCGGAACAGATAGAACCCGAGATCGAGATCGCCGGGATTTTCGGCGTAGAAGGTGAAGAAGGCGAGGCCGGCCGCGCGAAAGGCCGCCGCCGGCGCGCCCACGGCCGCCGCCTCGGTCACCGCCTTCAGCCGTTCCAGCGAGTCCGCCAGCAGCGCGGCGTAGACCGCTTCCTTCGACGGGAAATGGAAATAGAGCGCCGCCGGGGTGTAGCCCGCCGCCTTGGCGATCGACCGCAGGCTCGCCCCTTCCAGCCCCTCGGCCTCGAATACCGCGCGGGCGGCATCGAGGATCAGCGAACGCTTGAGCCGCATCACCGCCTGGCGGCGCTTGGCCGGGGCGGTCATCGTGAACGCCCCACGACACCGTCACCGCCGGGCTTGTCCCGGCGGTCGGACGGGGTAGTCCGTGGCCGCAATCTCATCTCACGGACTGCTCGTACTGATTGCCGGGTCAGGCCCGGCAATGACGATGAAGAGCCGGCGCCGGGGCGACGAATCGCGCTGTGTCATCAACCCACCTTAACGGGCCCGCTCCCCATCGTCGAGCGCTTGACCGGATTTTCGAACGCCGTTAGATTATCTATAAAACTGGAAGGATCGCCCATGTTGATGTCGGCCGAAGGCTATCGCGACTCGCTGCGCGCCTATCGCCCGCGGGTCTTCGTCAACGGATCGCAGGTCGACAGCGTCGCCGACGAGCCGCTGCTGGCCCCCGGCATCAATGCGGTCGGCGTCACCTACGACTTCGCCCTGCAGGACCGGCACCGGGCGCTGATGACGGCGCGCCAGGCGACCTCGGGCCAGGTCGTCAACCGCATGCTGCATATCAACGAAACCTCGACCGACCTGCTCTACAAGCTCGAGGCCGTGCGGCTGCTCTGCGCCGAATCCGGCTGCGCCCAGCGCTATCTGACCCATGACGCGCTGAACGGCATCTTCCAGGCCACCGCGCGCACCGATGCCGCCCATGGCACCGACTATCACCAGCGCTTCCTCAATTACCTGCACGGCGTGCAGGACCGCGACCTGACGCTCGGCGTCGCCATGACCGACGCCAAGGGCGACCGGTCCCTGAAGCCCGGCCTGCAGGAAAACCGCGACGTCTACGTCCATGTCGCCGAACGGCGGGCGGACGGCCTGGTCATCCGCGGCACCAAGGCGATCGTCACCGGTGCGCCCTATATGCATGAATTCCTGGTCATGCCCTGCCGCACCCACACCGCCGACGACCGCGATTTCGCCGTCTGCTGCGCGGTGCCGGTCGATGCCGAGGGCGTGACCATCGTCGCCCGCCCCGCCGGCCGGCCGGGCGAGGCGGCGGCGAAATTCTCCGGCCGCTACGGCCAGTCGACCGGCGTCGTCATCTTCGACGACGTCTTCGTGCCCTGGGACCGTGTGTTCCTCGCCGGCGAGCACGAGGAGGGCGGCCATCTCACCACCACCTACGCCACCCACCACCGCCATTCCTGCATCGGCGCCCCCGCCGGCTTCGGCGACCAGCTGATCGGCGCCGGCGCGCTGATGATCGAGGCGAACGGCCTCGACGCTGACCGCCACGGCCATATCCGCGATGCGATGGTCGACCTGATCAAGATCGTCGAGGGTTTCTTCGCCTGCGGCGTCGCCGCCTCGGTTTACGGTGCGACCGACGGGTCCGGGGCGATCATGCCGGATGCCGTGTTCGCCAATGTCGGCAAGCTGCTGCTTGCCACCCAGATCTACGACATGCACCGCCTGGCCCATTACGTCTCGGGCGGCCTGGTCGTCGCCCTGCCCGGGCCTGACGAGGATCATAATCCGGAGACGGCTGCCTCGCTGTCGGCCGTGCTGGCCGGCCGGGCCGACATCCCCGCCGCCCGCCGGCTCGAGGTCGCCCGGCTGGTAGAGGACCTGACCGCGTCGAACCAGGGCGGCTGGTACTCGATGATCTCGCTGCACGGCGGCGGCTCGCCGGAAGCGATGAAGCGCGAGATCTGGCGCAACTATCCCGTCGCCTCCAGGGCCGAGATGGTCGAACGCCTGCTCGACCGCGGCGTGCTGGCCGATGGCCGCCGCGTCTCCAGCCAGCCCGGGCGCTGTTGCGTCACCGGCTGCGAGGTGCCCTCTCCCCCCGCCACCATCATCGCCGCGGAATGATCCCGATGTTCGACCGTTACCAACGCTACCCCCTGACCTTCGGCCCGACGCCGGTCGAACCGCTGAAGCGGCTGTCGACCCGTCTCGGCAACAAGGTCGAGATCTGGGCCAAGCGCGAGGATTGCAATTCGGGCCTGGCCTTCGGCGGCAACAAGCTGCGCAAGCTCGAATACCTGGTGCCCGACATCCTTGCCTCGGGCGCCGACACGCTGGTCTCGATCGGCGGGGTGCAGTCGAACCACACCCGCCAGGTGGCGGCGGTGGCCGCGAAGCTCGGCCTCAAATGCGTGCTGGTGCAGGGCAGCTGGGTCGACTGGCCCGATGCCGTCTACGATCGCGTCGGCAACATCCAGCTCAGCCGCATCATGGGCGCCGATATCGAGTTTTCGACCGAGGATTTCTCGATTGCCATCAAGGACAGCTGGTCGCGCGTCGTCGACCGGGTGAAGCGGGCGGGCGGCAAACCCTACGCCATCCCCGCCGGCGCCTCCGACCATCCGCTCGGCGGGCTCGGCTATGCGGCCTTTGCCGATGAGTTGCGCGCCCAGGAAGCAGCGCTGGGCTTCCGCTTCGACTACATCCTCACGGCCTCCGGTTCCGGCTCGACCCAGGGCGGCATGGTCGCCGGCTTCGCCCATGAAGGCCGGGCCGGGCGGGTGATCGGCATCGACATCACCGCGCGGCCCGCCGACACGCGCGCGATGGTGCGCAGGATCGCCGAGCGTACCGCCGACATGCTCGCGGTCGGCCGGCCCATCACCGACGCCGACATCGTGCTGAACGAAGACTACGCCTATCCGGCTTACGGCCGCCCGTCGCCCGAGACGCTCGCCGCCATCCGCCTCTGCGCGCAGGCCGAAGGCATGCTGACCGACCCGGTCTACGAGGGGAAATCGATGCAGGCCCTGATCGACCTGGTGGGCAAGGGCTACTTTCCCACGGGCGCCAAGGTGCTTTACGTGCATCTCGGCGGCGTGCCGGCGATCTCGGGCTACGCGTCGGTGTTCAGGAACGGTTAGGACGAAACGGGTTGGCGATCCGAAGGCGCCCTTCCACGACCAGGCCGTCCCGCACGTCTTCACTGTGAAGGATATCGCATCCGGCCTTCAACGCGGAGGCGACGATCAATGCGTCGTAGATCGAGAAGCCATAGCGCTCGGCCAGTGCTATCGCATGGTCATGAGTATCCAGCTCCAACGGGTGGATACGGTCGCAGAGCAACCTGATATCGGCGAGGGCAGCGCTGACTTCATTCCAGTCGAAGCCGAGCTTGCGCCGCGCGACATGCGTGAACTCGTCGAGGACCTGAACGCTGATGTGGCAGCGGCGCGCAAGCAAATCTTGCGCGACCGCTGCACGCGGATCATCTGAGAAGGCATAGACGACAACATTGGTATCGAGAAATTCGTGAGCCATGCGCGTCAGCGCTCATTAGCCTCCTCGCGATCGAATTTCCAGCCGGGTGGAATTGGTTTGCGCATTGCCCGGATGCGCTCCAACGCCCTTTCACGCTCCTTGTCGCGCTGAATGTCGAAGGTTCGTTGGCCGGCGATGCGGATCTCGATGTCATCGCCTTCGCGCAATTCCAGGGCTTCGACAATCGAAGCCGGCAAGCGGATGGCCAAACTATTGCCCCAGCGTGCGACCTGCATGACGAACCTCCATGATCTACAGGAAAAATGTAGATCTAAACCCACCAACAGGCAAGGTTTTGACGCCGGTCACATCCCGCCGGAGATGTTCGGGGCATAGTCGTCTCAAGGCAAACGACAACCCCGAACACTTCAAAGCTCCTCAAAGGAAACCGTGTCATGTCCGACCTGATCATCATGGATTGCAAGCATGAAGGCGAAGCCACCGAGACCGGCTTCGAGAACAAGATCGCCTGCATCGCCGCGCAGTATTCGGCGGAAGTGCCGATCACCTACGATCGCACCAAGGGTGGCCGGACGGCCGGCGTCGCCGTGCACAAGCCGGTGGTGGTGGTGAAGGCGGTGGACAAGTCGACCCCGAAGCTGTTCGAGAGCCTGTGCAAGGCCGACTCCTCGCTCGGCGACGTCAAGCTGCACTTCCTGCGCCAGT
>JAEYTW010000196.1 GCA_023433835.1 Pseudomonadota bacterium
GGCCAGGGCTGCCGCGACCGGCACATAGGCGGCATTGGCGTGCAACGCCATCGCCGGCACCACGGCCGCCGCCGCGGCGTGCTCGGGCCCCAGCAAGGTCGCGGCCACCGCCTGGGCCTGCACCACGGCGATCGCCTGCCGCAGCACGGCACCATCGTCGCCGGTCGCGTCGGCCGTGCGGCGGCGGATCAGCCGGACCTGCGGCGCGACGAGCGATCCGAGCCGCAGCAGCGTCACCATCTGCGTGATATCGGCGCGGACCAGCGGTCGGGCATCGTCGGCGGCGATGCCTTGCCAGGCAAGGATGCGCCGCCGCGCGGCATTGACGAGGCCTAGGATGTCGCGCGTTGCCGTGCTCGACATCAGCGCGGTGTCGAGTGCCTGGGCGGCGGTCTGCGCCAGTTCCTCGCGTCGGCGCAGCGCCGCGGGACAGGTGATGGCCTCGTCGACCAGCCGGTCGCGCGCCATCTCGTCGAGCTCGGCGCCGACCATCGGGGCCAGAGGGCGCAGCGGCACCGCCGCCAGCACCTGCCAGAAAG
Source organism: Pseudomonadota bacterium (assembly GCA_023433835.1). Taxonomy (GTDB): domain Bacteria; phylum Pseudomonadota; class Alphaproteobacteria; order Ferrovibrionales; family Ferrovibrionaceae; genus JAFKFH01. The sequence continues at coordinate 540 of JAEYTW010000196.1, forward strand.
CCGCGATGTCGGGCCGGGTGATCAGCCACGGCACCGGAAAGGGAGCGGCAAGCAGGCTGAGATCGGCACAGAGGAAAGGTTCGAACAGGCTGGTGAACAACCGCTGCGCCCGCTCGGGCCGCGCCCGGTTGAGGCGGTCGAGCAGCAGCCGGCGCAGGCGACGGCCGCGGGGATTGGGCTCCACGCCCGTTATTTCGTCGAACAGCCGGCGGGCGGCCGGCATCGCCAGCCGCGCCACCAGGCTGTCCAACCCGTCGCCATCATCATCGCCGCCGAGGACGCCGGGGTAGGCGCGGAGGGCCTGTACGTCCTGGGCAGGGGAAACGGCGATCATGGCGACACTCTCTACTCGGGCATAGGGCGTGGGATTTTTGCCCACGCCAATTTCTATATCGTGGGTAATTTTCCCACGCAAGTCGATTCTCCATGAAACCTATAAAACTATTTACACTGGTTACAGACTGCCGCACTCTGCCGCCATGACGCTGCAGACGACGATTCCGCCCTTCACATCGGATGGCTTCCGCGCCGGGATCGCGGCCTCGCTGATCCTGGCGCCGGGTGTGGTGCTCTATGGCCTCGCCTTCGGCGTGATGGCCTCGGCCCGGGGCTTGACCGGACTGGAAGCCGTGCTGTTCTCGGCCTGGCTGAACGCGGGCGGTGCCCAGATGGCGACGCTGGCGGTGTGGGACGATCCGCTGCCCTGGCTGGCCGTCGGGCTGACCACGGTGGCAATGAATTCGCGCTACCTGCTGCTCGGCGCGGCCCTCCGGCCGTGGTTCGGGCCGCTGCCCGCCGGCCAGGCCTATCCGTCGCTGTTCGTGCTGGGCGACGGCAACTGGGCGCTGGCATTGCGCGAACATGCAGCCGGCCGCACCGACGCCGCCTTCCTGGCCGGCAGCGGCGCGATGTTATGGCTGGGCTGGGTGGTGTCGACCGCGCTGGGCCATCTCGGCGGGCAGGTGATCGGCGATCCCCAGCGCTTCGGCGTCGACTTCATGCTGCCGGCCTTCTTCGCGACCATGGCGCTGGCCTTCTTCCGCCGGGCCGGCGGCATCGCGCCGCTGATCGTCGGGATCGCGGTCGCCGTCATCGTCGACCGGCTGGTGCCGGGGCCCTGGTACATCCTGGCCGGCGCGCTGGCCGGCAGCATCGCGGGGGCAATGCGCCATGCCGATCCGGCCTGAGATCCTGGCGGCGATCGCCGCGCTGGGGATCCTGTCCTATTCCTGCCGGGCCGCGGGCTTCTTCCTGATGCGCTACGTCGCCATCACCCCGCGGGTCGAGGCCTGGCTGCGCGCCATGCCGATCGCGCTGATCGGCGCGATCGTCGGGCCGGTGGCGGTCAAGGGCGGACCGCCCGAATGGCTGGGCCTTGCCGCGGCGGTCGGGCTGATGCGGGCGACGGTCAACGACTTCGTCGCGGTCTGCGGCGCGGTCGCCCTGGTCGCCGGGGCCCGCGCCCTGGGATTCTAGTCTAGCCGGCCCCGAACAGCGGCTGGGCGAATGGCGGCCAGCCCCAGATCGCGGCGACCTCGGCAAAGAACGGCCCGAACAGGTCGTTGCCGCGGTCCGAATTGGTCATGATGACCGCGGCCTTGCCCTCGGTCGGCAGGATCGTCAGCCACGAGCGGAAGCCGGCATTGGCCCCTTCCTTGACGAAGACCGGCGTGCCGTCGGCGGTCCGGATCAGCCCGCCGCCCAGGCCGTAGCGCTCGCCGTCGACCGGTTGCATCATCGCCGCGGCCAGATCGCGCGGCAGCGGCGCGCCGGCCCGGCCGGCATAGCTGTCGATCAGCCCGCAGGCGAACTGGCCGAGATCGGAGGGCGAGCACCACAGGCCGGCTGCCGCCAGCTCGGGATAGATATGGCTGCCGCCGGCGAAGGCATGGCCGTCGGCCGCATAGCCGCGGGCCGCCAGGATCTCGCTTTCCGGCGGCAGCGGTTGGGCGAAGGTCGCCCGGCCCATGCCATAGGGCCCGAACACCAGGCGGGAGGCGGCCGCATCGAAGCTTTCCCCGGTGACGTCCTCGACCGCCGCCTGGGCGATCTCGTAGCCGCCGCCGGAATAGGACCAGCGGGTGCCCGGCTTGGTAACGATCTGCACGGGCGGAGAATTCGAAGGCGCGGCGCCCGACAGGATCGCGATGGTATCGGGCAGGGTCGCGCCCAGGGGATAGCCGCGATAGCCCGGCACGTTGGCGCCGGCGGTGTTGGCCAGCAGCCGGCGCAAGGTGACCGGCCGGTCGCGCGTCAGATCGCTGTCGGGCAGGCGCCAGCGCGTCAGATAGCCCGAGACGTCGCGGTCGAGATCGAGGCGGCCCTGGGCCACCAGCGCCAGCACGACCGCGGCGGTCACCGATTTCGAGATCGAGGCGGCCTGGAACAGGGTTGCCGGCGTGGTCGGATCGCCGAGCGAGGCGGCGGTGCTGCCCAGGCCGTCGGCCAGCACCAGCGAGCCGCCGTCGACCACGGCGAAGGAGGCCGCGGTGATCCCGCGTTCCTGCATATGGCGGGCAATCCGCTTGTCCAGGGGATCGCGGGCTTCCGGCAAGGTACAGCCGGCAACCATCGTCCCGGCGGTCGCAAGCAGCAGGCTGCGGCGGCTGAACCTCATCGGACCCCCCGAAAAATCTCCCGGCCGGGAGATTAGCGGCGGCGCGACAGCAGGTAAACGGCCTGTTCGCCGAACAGGTTGGGAAACAGCGAGACCGGGCGGTAGCCGCCTTCCGTCGCCGGGCCCGACACCGCCACCCGCCGCTCGATCCGGATGCCCAGTTCGCGGCACAGATTGTCGAAGTCGCGGATCGTGCACAGGTGGATGTTGGGCGTGGCGTACCACGGATCGGCCAGCGCGTCGGTCATCGGCATGGTGCCGCGGAACAAGAGCCAGCGCCGGATCCGCCAATGGCCGAAATTGGGGAAGGACACGATCGCCCGCCGGCCGATGCGCAGCATCTCGTTCAGGACGAGGCGCGGGTTGCGGGTGGCCTGCAGGGTCAGGCTGAGGATGACGTAGTCGAAGGCTTCGTCCGGATAGGCCTTGAGGTCGTTGTCGGCATCGCCCTGGATGACCGACAGGCCGCGGGCGACGCAGGCATTGACGCCGGCCTGGCCGATCTCGATGCCCCGGCCGTCGACGCGCCGGGCGCGGCCGAGATGCTCGAGCAGCTGGCCGTCGCCGCAGCCGATGTCGAGCACCCGGGTATCGGGCGCGACCATCTCGGCAATCAGCGCAAGATCGCCGCGGATATCGGACGGCGCGCTCATTTGCGGCCGATCCCGCGATGCTCGGCGCAGCCTTCGAGGAAGCCGCCCAATGTCTTGAACATTTCCGGTTCATCCAGCAGGAAGGCGTCGTGGCCCTTGTCGGTCTCGATCTCGACGAACGAGACGTTGGCCGCCACCGCGTTCAGGGCCTGCACCACCTCGCGCGATTCGGCGGTCGGGAACAGCCAGTCGGAGGTGAAGGAGACCAGGCAGAACCGGGTCTTCGTGCCCTGGAACGCCCGGGCGAGCGAGCCGCCATGCTCGGCGGCGATGTCGAAGTAATCCATCGCCCGGGTGATGTAGAGATAGGAATTGGCATCGAAGCGATCGACGAAGGCCGAACCCTGGTGGCGCAGGTAGCTTTCCACCGCGAAATCGGCCTCGAAACCGTAGGTCACCCGCTCGCGGTCCTGCAGGGCGCGGCCGAACTTGCGGTGCAGCGCGGCTTCGGACAGGTAGGTGATATGCGCGGCCATGCGCGCGACCGCGAGGCCGGCGCGCGGATTGGCGCCCTGCTCGAGGTAGCTGCCGCCGCGCCATTCCGGATCGGCCATGATCGCCTGGCGGCCGACCTCGTGGAAGGCGATGTTCTGCGCCGAATGGCGCGCCGCGCAGGCGATCGGGATGGCGGCGAAGACGCGCTGAGGAAACAGCGCCGCCCAGGACAGCACCTGCATGCCGCCCATCGATCCGCCGATGACGCAGAACAGGTCGCCGACGCCGAGATGGTCGAGCAGCAGCGCCTGGGCCCGCACCATGTCGTTGATGGTGATGACGGGGAAGGACAGGCCGTAGGGCTTGCCGGTCTTCGGATCGGTCTCCTTCGGGCCGGTCGACCCGAGGCAGCCGCCGATGACGTTGGAGCAGACGACGTAGTAGCGGTCGGTGTCGATCACCTTGCCGGGGCCGACCATCACGGTCCACCAGCCGGGTTTGCCGGTCAGCGGATTGTTCGACGCCACGTGATGATCACCCGTCAGCGCGTGGCAGATCAGGATCGCGTTCGACTTTTCCGCGTTCAGCCGGCCATAGGTGCGGTAGGCGATCGAGAACGGCCCGAAATCGAGGCCGCAATCGAGCAGCAGCGGCTGGTCGACCCCGAGAGTGGCCCGGGCTTCGACCGCACCGTCGGCCTCGACCTTCGCGGTCGCGACCTCCGCGCCTGGCGCTGTGTTCATCTTCGCCGCTCCCCCCATGGCGCCAGACCGCGAGGTCGGCCGCCAGGGACAAAAAAACCCCGGACGCCAAAGGGCCGGGGTTTGCGACACCCGACCTTTTAGCGCTTTGTTTAACGTGGCCGCAAGCCGGTCGGCTCAAATCACCACGGATCAGCGTGGATTGTTACGCCTGGCGGGGCTTGGCGTCAAGAAACTTGCGCGATCTTTCCTTTGCTTTTGCGCCGTGCCACCCTTAAACAGGAAACCCCTCGATTACCCCTTTTTCGCCCCGGGACCACCCGGAGGGATTGCCCCAGACATGAGCGACATTCCCGCCGATCCCGTCACCGCAGACCCCGAAGCGATCCACCGCGACATCGATGCGCTGGACCAGCGGCTGCACGATCTGCTGCGCGAGCGCGCCGCGCTGACCGCCAAGCTCGCCGCGAGCCTCGCCCCGACCCGCGGCACCCGTTTCCTGCGGCCGGGCCGCGAGGCGGTGACGATGCAGCACCTGCTGGGGCGCCATGACGGGCACTTGCCGGCCGCAACGCTCGCCCGGGTCTATCGCGAGATCACCGGCGGCCTCTATCATCTGCAGGCGCCGCTGCATGTCGCGGTGCTGGCCCCGGAAAAATCGGTCGGCTACTGGGACCTGGCGCGCAACCATTTCGGCTCGACCATCGAGATGTCGCTGCACCGGACCGCCCCGGTGGTGCTGCGCGGCATCACGACCCAGCCCGGAACCGTCGGCGTGCTGCCGCTGCCGCCGGAAGGCGATGCCGAACCCTGGTGGGATTCGATCGCCGTCGAAGCCGCCGCGCTGGGTGAAGGCTTGCCGCCGCGGGTCATCGCCCGCCTGCCGGGCCTGGCCGATCCGCCCGGCCGCTTCGAGGAACTGACCTCCTACGTCATCGCCACGGCGACGCCCGAACCCTCCGGCCAGGACCTGAGCCTCGTCGTCGCGACGATCTCCGACCAGATGTCGCGCGGCACGCTGTCGGGCAAGCTGGCGCGTGCCGGGCTCGAAGGCCAGATCATCGCCGTGCGCGAGGACGGCCGCGGCAGCCATCTGCTGTTCGAGATCCGCGGCTTCGTCGCCGAGCAGGACCCGCGGCTGGCCCAGGCCGTCGTCGACAGCGGCGGCGCCCTGCATCGGCTGATAAGCATCGGTTCCTACGCCTGCCTGCCGCCGGGCTGATATTTTTTTGCCTGAAGGATTGCCGTCGTGCCTCTCCCCAAGCCCCAACCCGGTATTCTCGACATCGTCCCCTACAAGGGGGGCGAGGCCTCAGTCGAGGGGGTGACCAAGGTCGCCAAGCTGTCGTCGAACGAATCCCCGCTCGGCCCCTCGGCCAAGGCGGTCGCCGCGTATATGGCGCTGGCCGCCGAGTTGCATCGTTATCCCGATGGCGGCCATGGAGACCTGCGCCAGGCGCTGGCGGCGAAATGGGGCATCCCGGCCGAGCGCCTCGTCGTCGGCAACGGCTCGGACGAGTTGATCGGCCTGCTGGTCCGCGCTTTCGCGGGGCCGGGCGACGAGGTCCTGTTCAGCCGCCACGGCTTCCTGATGTACGCGATCTCGGCCCGCACCGCCGGGGCCGAGCCGGTGATGGCGCCCGAGATCGATTACCGGACGGACATCGAGGCGCTGCTGGCCGCCGTGACGCCGCGCACCCGCATCGTGTTCGTCACCAACCCGAACAACCCGACCGGCAGCTATGTCACCGCCGCCGAGCTCAAGTCGCTGCGCGACCGCCTGCCGGCGGACGTGCTGATGGTGGTCGACGCGGCCTATGCAGAGTATGTCGGCCGCAACGATTATTCGGCCGGCATGGAACTGGTCGAAGCAACCGACAATACCGTCGTGCTGCGCACCTTCTCCAAGATCTACGGCCTGGGCGGCATGCGCGTCGGCTGGGCCTACGGCCCGGAGGAATTCATCGACGTGATGAACCGGATGCGCGGCCCCTTCAACGTCAACGCCCCCGCCCAGGCGGCCGCGGTGGCGGCGCTGGCCGATGTCGATTGGGTCGAGGCGGCGCGGCGGCACAACGACAAGTGGCTGGCCAGGATGGCCGAGGGCGTCGCCCGCACGGGCCTCTCGACGCTGCCGTCGGTCGGCAACTTCATGCTGATCCGCTTCCCCGCAGGCGCGCACAATGCCGCGGCCGCCTTCCGCTTCCTGCAGCGGCGCGGGCTGATCCTGCGGCCCGTCGCCGGTTACGGCCTGCCTGAGTTCCTGCGGCTGAGCCTCGGCACCGACGAGGAGAACGAGGCGGTGTTGACCGCGCTGGCGGACTTCATGGCGGCGCATCCCGACACCCTGGTCGATCCGGCGGCGCTGGCATGAGCGGCCAGCCGTTCGATACGGTCGCGCTGATCGGTATCGGGCTGATCGGCGGCTCGATCGCGCGCGGCATCCGCGAGCAGAACCTCGCCCGCCGCATCGTCTGCGTGGATGCCAAGCCGGAGCATTGCGCCGAGGCGCTCGAGCTCGGCCTGGTCGACGAGGCACTGACCGAGCCGGGCCCGGTGATCGGCGAGGCCGGCCTCGTCATCCTGGCCGTGCCGCTCGGCGCGATGCGTGCCGCCGGCGAGGCGCTCAGCCCCTTCCTCAAGCCCGGCACCATCGTTTCCGATACCGGCTCGTCGAAACAGTCGGTCATCGACCACCTGAGCCCGCTGCTGCCCGAAGGCGTGCATCTGGTGCCGGCCCACCCCGTGGCAGGCACCGAGAATTCCGGGCCGAAGGCCGGCTTCGCCTCGCTGTTCCGCAATCGCTGGTGCATCATCACCCCGGCGCCGGGCTCGGACGCCGACGCGGTCGACCGGCTGTCGGCGTTCTGGCGCGCGCTCGGCTCCAAGGTCGAGATCATGGATGCGCACCGCCACGACCTGGTGCTGGCCATCACCAGCCACGTGCCGCATCTGATCGCCTACAACATCGTCGGCACCGCCGACGACCTCGAGACCGTCACCCACAACGACGTCATCCGCTTCTCGGCCGGCGGCTTCCGCGACTTCACCCGGATCGCGGCCTCCGACCCGGTGATGTGGCGCGACGTGTTCCTGAACAACCGCACCGCGGTGCTGGAGATGCTCGGCCGCTTTACCGAGGATCTCTTCGCGCTGCAGCGGGCGATCCGCTGGTCCGATGGCCAGGCGCTGCAGGACCTGTTCACCCGGACCCGCGCGATCCGGCGCGAGATCATCGACGCCGGCCAGGAAACCGCCGCCCCCGATTTCGGCCGCGCGGCGACGAAAACCTGAATCCTTTCGGCGCGCCCGCCCCTCCTTGCCGATGAGACCATCGGCAAGGAGGAACCAGCCATGCTCTACCGCAAGAATGTCGGCCCCGTCGAACGCGGCCTGCGGATCGCCGCGGCAGCCGGATTGATCGCCGCCGGCGCGATCGGCCTGCCCGGCAGCCCGCTCGGCTACGTCCTGATCGCCTCGGGCGCGATGGCCGCCGTCACCGGCTTCGTCGGGTTCTGCCCGGCCTGCGCCATGATCGGGCGCAAACCGCTCTAGGTTGCAGGGCCGCCATGGCCGGCGCTAGACTGCGGGCAATAAGCAGGGTGAGGCATGCACGACATGGGCGCCATGGCGGCCCCGGGCATCGGCCCGGGCCGGAAATCGATCGATATCGCCAGATACGAGGCCGTGTCGCGCCAGATCGACACCCTGCCCGACGACGATACCCTGCGCACCGCCATCGCCGGCCTGGTGGCCGACGCCGGCTTCACCTTCTTCGCCTACGGTACCAGTCACCGCCCAGGCGAACGCTTGAGCCGCGCCAGCCGGGTGGTGTTCATCACCAACTATCCCGCCGAATGGTACGACCGCTATCTCGGTCGCAGCTACCAGTCGCTCGATACCGTGGTGGCGGTGGGCGAGCGCGCGCGGCGGCCGTTCCTGTGGGGCGACCAGGGGTACGTCGCCTCGCTCGAACAGCCCCAGCAAGTCTTCTTCGGCGAGGCGCGCAGCTTCGGCATTGTCCATGGCTACGCCATCCCGGTGCACGGGCCGGACGGCGATTGCGGCATCTTCTCGATCTCGCACCGGCGCCAGGCCGAGTTCGGCGATGCGCTGGCCGCCTCGATCATGCCATTGCAGGCGCTGGCCCAGGCGGTGCACGCCCGCTGTGTCGAGCAACTCGGCGCCCGCGGCAGCGCCGAGCCCCAGGCCCTGACGCCGCGCGAGCGCGAATGCCTGGCCTGGACCGCCGACGGCAAGACGTCAGGCGAGATCGCCTGCATCCTCGGCCGGTCGGTCGCCACGGTGAACTTCCACCTGCAATCGGCGATCCGCAAGATGGATGCCTCCAACAAGCATCACGCCGCGCTGAAGGCGCATCGCCTCCGCCTTATCTGACCTAGCAACCCTGCTAGGGGATCGCCGGGGCCTCTTGGGCCTACCATCCGTGCCTGTCCAGGCAGGAGGGGCGATCATGTTCGGCATTTCACGAGAGAAGCTGTTGGGCGCGGCGGCGGCCGTCGCCCTGTTGTGGGCGGTACCGGCTGCTGCCGATGCGGCGACCGTCAAGCTTGGCGTACTCGCGCCGCTGACCGGTCCGGCCAGCGGCGATGGCGAGGATTACGTGCACGGCGTCACCATGGCGGTCGAGGAGGCCAACGCCAAGGGCGGCATCGGCGGTTCGAAGTTCGAGGTCATGGCCGTCGACGTCAAGGACGGTTCGGCCACCGCGGTCACCTCGGCCGTCGAGCGCCTGCTGGCCGACAGGCAAGTCCAGGTCATCCTGACCGGCTATGCCAGCATCTCGAATTTCGAGATCAACCTGATGGCCGATGCCGACATGCCGTTCCTGATTGCCGGCCCCTCCGGCCAGACGCGCGGCATCATCGCGCCGGACCCGGCGAAATACTGGTGCTGCTGGTCCTATACCGCGTCGTTCGACGGCTACGAGACGGAGGTCACGCCGTTCGTCGAGAGCCTGGCCAAGGCCGGCAAGATCAAGCTGGCCAACAAGAAGGTCGCGATCGTCTCGTCGGACAATGCCTATTCGAAGACGATCTCGGAGGGCATGAAGAAGGTGTTCGCCAAGGCCGGCTGGACCATCACGGTCGACGAGTTGGTGCCGTTCGGCGAGGTCACCGACTGGCGCGTCATCCTGGCCAAGGTCCGGCAGGACCCGCCCGACGTCGTCATCAACACCGATTACCTGCCCGGCAATTCCGCCACCTTCATGAACCAGTTCATGGAGCAGCCGACCAACAGCCTGGTCTTCCTGCAATACGCCCCGTCGGTGCCGGAATTCGTCAAGCTGGCCGGCAATAACGCTACCGGCGTGCTCTACAACCTGCTGGGCGGCCCGATCCGCAGCCCCAAGTACCCGCTGGCCGGCGAGCGGCTGGCCCAGTACAAGGCGCGCTGGGGTGCCGAGGGCGGCCCCTACGGCGTTATGCTCTACGAGATGGCCTGGCACTATTTCAAGGCGCTGGAGCAGGTCAAGGATCCGTCGAAGCACGAGGCGATCGGCAGGGCGATGGGCGCCATGACCCTCGATTCCGCGCAGGGCAAGATGGCCTTCGACCAGAAGACGCATCTGGCCGTGCAGGACGACACGCACGTGCCGCTGCAGTTCTACCAGCTGTGGCAGGGCGATCGCGTGCTGCTCTCGCCTCCGCAGTATGCGACGGGCGACTTCAAGCTGCCGCCGTGGATGAAGAACTGAGCGGAGCGTAGGTTCTTATGCCCATCATCGTCATTCCCGCGAAAGCGGGAATCCAGGGCAAGGGCGCCGCAAATGTCGCGGCGCCTACCCTGGATCCCGGATTTCCGCTGCGCTCCGTCCGGGATGACGGTGGGATGTGATGCTTTCGGTCCGTAACCTCGCCAAGTCCTACGGCGCGCTGGCCGTGCTGCGCGACGTCTCGTTCGACGTCGCGGCCGGCGAGATCCTCGGCATCGCCGGGCCGAACGGCAGCGGCAAGAGCACCCTGTTCAACGTGCTGACCGGCATTCCCGTGCGCGCCGATCAGGGCGAGATCCGCTTCGACGGGCGCGAGATCCGCCATCTGCCCGCACCCGCCATCGTCGCCGCCGGCCTCGTGCGCACCTTCCAGCGCGAGACCGCCTTCGAGACCCTGACCGCGCTGGAGAACGTGCTGGCCGGCCCGTTGCACAACCTGCGCACGCCCCATGCCGAGGCGCGCGCCCGGGCGGAAACCGCGCTCGATTTCGTCGGCTTCCCGGCCGAACGCGTCGGCTGGGTCGCGGCCGATCTGTCGGTGTTCGACCGCAAGCGATTGATGATCGCCTCGGCCCTGGCGCTGGGCCCGAAGCTCTGCCTGTTCGACGAACCGGTGGCAGGGCTGGCGCCCCCCGAGATCCAGGCCGTCATGACCATCCTGCGCCGGCTGCGCGATCGCGGCACCGCGGCGATCCTGGTCGAGCATGTGCTGCCCGCGCTGCTCGGCGTGTCCGACCGGCTGATGGTGCTGCACCAGGGCGTGGTGCTGGCGACCGGCGCGCCGCAGGAGGTCATCCGCGATCCCCGCGTCGTCGACGCCTATCTCGGGCCGGGCCGGCATGCTGCTTGAGGTATCGGGTCTGCAGGCCGGCTACGGCGGCGTCACCGTGCTGCATGATCTCGACCTGCGCCTGGACGCGGCCGAGACGGTCGGCCTGTTCGGGCCGAACGGCCACGGCAAGACCACCTTGCTGAAGACCATCTCGGGCCTGGTGCCGGCGCGCGGCGGCGCGATCCGCTTCGCCGGTACCGACATCACCGCGGCCAGGCCCGGCCGCATCGTCGAGCTCGGGCTGGTGCATGTGCCGCAAGGCAACCTGTTGTTTCCCGACTGCACCGTGGCCGAGGCGCTGGCCCTGGGCGCCTGGCCCAGGCGCGCCCGCGCCCGCGAGGCGGCCAACCGCGGCCGCGTCGAAGCCTTGTTTCCCCGGCTGGCCGAACGCCGCCGCCAGAAGATCCACGGCCTGTCGGGCGGCGAGCGCCAGATGCTCGCGATCGGCGTCGCGCTGATGGCCGAGCCGGCGCTGCTGATGCTCGACGAACCGACGCTGGGCCTCGCCCCCAAGGTGCGCGGCGAGCTGGCCGCGGCCATCGCCGAACTGGCCGCCGGCGGCCTGCCGATGCTGGTGGTCGAACAGGACCTGCGTTTCCTCGGGCATGTCTGCCCGCGGCTGGTGCTGATCGATCGCGGCCATGTCGTGCTGGAGGCGCCCAGCGGCACGATCGACGAGGACGCGATCATGACCCGTTATTTCGGCGACGCGGCATGAGCGGCGATGCGCTGATCACCATCGTCGTCTCGGCCCTGGTGCTGGGTTCGCTCTATGCCGTCATGGCGCTGGGCCTGGCCGTGGTGTGGTCGAGCCTCGGCATCTTCAATTTCGCCCACGGCCTGTTCATGACGCTGGGCGCCTATGTCGCCTGGCAAGTGGCCTCCGGCGCCGGCTGGGGCCTGTGGCCCGGTATCGCCGCCGCGATCGCCGCCGCCATGGTGGTCGGCGCCATCGCCTGCGAACTGCTGGTCCGTCCATTCCTCGGCCGCAAGGACGTCGTGCTGGTCGCCGTCATCACCACGCTGGCCGGCGCCACCCTGATGGAGAACGGCGTATTGCTCGCCTGGGGCGGCAAGCCCAAGCAACTGCCGCCCCTGTCGACCGGCACGGTCAACCTGTTCGGCGCGGCGCTGTCGGCGCACGAGGCCACGATCGTCGCGGTCACGCCGCTGATCCTGCTGGCCGTCTGGCTGTTCCTCGGCCGCACCCGGACCGGCGCGGCCCTGCGCGCGGTGGCGCAGAATCACGAGGCAGCCTTGCTGATGGGCCTGCCGGCCGCACGGCTCTATGCGCTGGCCTTCGCGCTGGCCGCCGGGCTTGCCGCGATCGCCGGCGTCTTCCTGGGGGCCATTCGCTTCATGTCGCCGGCGATGGGCGGCGATCCGCTGCTGAAAGCCATGGTCGTCGTCATCTTCGGCGGCGTCGCCCGCTTCGCCGGGCCGGTCGTTGCGGCCTATCTGATCGGCCTGGTCGAGGCGGTTTCGACCTACGCGATCGGCCTCTACTGGACGCCGTCGGTCCTGTTCCTGTTCATGATCGGCACGCTGATGCTGCGTCCGCAAGGACTGTTCGGGGGCGCGCGGCGATGACGCGGCGCGGCCTGATCCTCGGCCTCGGCGTCCTGGCGCTGCTGGCCGCCCTGCCCTTCGTCTTCCCCGTGCCCTATCTGCGGCACATCTTCATCCTGGCCTTCATCTACGCCGTGGTCGCCTCGAACTGGGACCTGTCGCTCGGCTATGGCGGGATCTTCAACTTCGCCCATGTCGCCTTCTTCTCGATCGGCGTCTACGGCTACGGCATCCTGACCAAGCTCGCCGGCTGGTCGCCGTGGCTCGCGCTCGTCGCCGGCGGCATCCTTGCCGTCGCCGCCGCGGTGCTGGTGGCCATCCCCGTGCTGCGCCTGTCGGGCATCTACATCATCCTGGTCACCTTCGCCTTCGCCCAGCTGGTGCTGCAGCTCGTGGTCAGCCAGTCCGGGCTGACCGGCGGCATGATGGGCATGGTCGGGCTGCCGACCTTCCAGATCCCCGGCTACAACCTCGCCCGCGACGGCAAGCTCGGCTACTACTTCGGCGGGCTGATCCTGCTGATCGCCTCGACCGTCTTCCTGCGCGTCGTGGTCGGCTCGCGGCTGGGCCTGGCCATCCGCGCGTTGCGCGACGATCCGGACTATGCCGCGGCCCGCGGCATCTCGGTCGCCCGCCAGCGGATCCTGACGCTTGCCGCCTCGGCCTTCTTCACCGGCATCGCCGGCGCCTACTACGCCGCCTATCTGCGCATCGCCTCGCCCGACGCTTTCGGGGTCAGCCTGCTGTCGCTCCTGCTCTCGATCCTGCTGCTGGGCGGGCTCGCCTCGATCTACGGGCCCGTGATCGCCGCACTCGGCCTGACATTCCTGTCCGAGGCGTCGGTCGACCTCGGCCCCTGGCGGCATATCGCCATCGCGGTCGTCATCGTCGCGGTCGTGCGCATCTGGCCGGGCGGCCTGTGGTCCGCGCTGCGCCGGTTCTCATCCTGAAATACCAGTGGAGGCAACCATGCAAGAAACCCGGATCGAGACCAGCCATGGCAAGATCTACGCCCAGGACAGCGGCGGCACTGGCCCGGCCGTCCTGTTCCTGCACGGCAATTCGTCCTGCAGCACGATCTTCCGCCACCAGATGGCGTCCGACCTGGCCCGGCGCTACCGCTTGATCGCGCTCGACCTGCCGGGCCACGGCCAGTCCGACAATGCCATCGACCCGGCCCGCACCTATACCCTGACCGGCCTGGCCGACGTCGTCATCGAGGCGCTGTCGGCCCTCGGCATCGCCGATCCCGTCATCGTCGGCTCGTCGATGGGCGGCCATATCGGCATCGAAGTGGCCAGCCGCCTGCCCGGCGTGCGCGGCCTTTCGATCAGCGGCACGCCGCCCTGCGGCCCCGGCCCGGACGTGATGGCCGTGTTCACGCCCCAGCCGCAGATGGCCTTCACCTTCAAGCCGGAATTCACCGCCGAGGAGGCCGAGACCTACGCGCGGTACACGACGTCGCTGACGCTGCCGCTCGACCCCGTCTTCGTCGCCGCCGCGCGGCGGGCCGACGGCCGCCTGCGCGCCCTGATCGGCCAGTCCTTCGTCGAAGGCAAGGAAGGCACGCCCGCCGTGCCCTTCGTCGCGGCCTGGCCGAAGCCGATCGCCGTCATCCAGGGCGGGGACGAACCGTTCTTCGACAACGCCTATGTCGAAGGCCTGACCTGGGGCAATCTGTGGGAGGGCCGGGTCCACATCATCCCGGAGGCCGGCCACGTGCCGTTCTACGAGAAGCCCGAAATCTACAACCCGATGCTGGCGCGGTTCCTGTCGGCTATTTGACCAGCGCCGGCGGCAGGATCACCGGCAGATTGGCGACCGGCCGCTCGAACACGAACAGCCGGCCGTCCTGGCCGGAGAACGCCAGCTTGGTGCCGTCGGGCAGGGTCAGGGCGAAGATGCCGGCCGCGGTGGTCTGGCCGGGCGTCAGATAACCGCTCTTGCCCATCGCGGTGACGGCGGCCTTCGCACCCTGGATCGTCACCGTGCCGGCGCCGAGGGGGCGCCCTTGAGCATCCAGCGCCAGGGTCGCGTCGCCGTTGAGGCGCAAGGGGCCCCAGGCGATTTCCAGCCGCTTGACCTCGATCGAGCCGCCGGCATCGCGCCAGGCGGCGATCGCCGCCGGCAGCGGGCCGCCGGGCCAGCGGTCGTCGACCTGCCCGAGGATGCCGACCCGGTCGACCCGGCGGCCGAGCGGCGCGGATACGGTTTCAGGCAGGTCGAGCTGTTCGGCGATCAGCGAGATTTCGGTCGCGCCCTCGAGGCGGCGCAGATTCAGTTGCGCGCGGGCTGCGGGCAGGTTCTGGCCGTCGGCCGACATCACCGGTTCCTTGGCCTCGACGACGATGTCGCGCCAGCCCGTCGGCTCGGCCAGCAGGCTGCCATGCAGCACCTTGGCCTCGATCTCGAGCTTATGGCCGAGCATCTCGACGGTCTGCCGGCCGTCGGCCTCGGCGATCGCATGCCTGGGCGACCAGGGCTGGACCACCACCTTGAGGGGCCCGGCGCCGCGCCAGTCCAGGCCGTTGCCGGCCAGATGCGGCGCAGGCACGGTCATCTCCAGCCGGAACGGGAAACCGCCCATCGCGATCGGCCCGTGCTCGACCACCCAGCCGGCGGCGCGGCGCTCGGCCACCCAGCGTTCGGCGCCGTCGCGGAACAACCCCGCGGCATAGAACCAGTAACCGACATAGGCGGCGATGAGGGCAAGGACTGCCGCACCGATCAGGTAATAACGCATGTCTTCCTTCTAACGCTGGAAATGCCTGATGGCATCGAGTTCGGCCTGGTCGAACCGCGTGGCGAAATCGGCGGTCGCCGAGTCCAGGGCGGCGCGAAAGGCGGCGCGGTCGGGGGCGACCTCGATCACCATGCCGCGCTGGCGGGCCTGGGCGATCCCGGCTTCGCGGTCGGCCGCGCTGCGCGCCCGCATCGCCGCCGCGCCGGCCTGGGCCGCGGCGATCAGCAGCGTGCGCTCGGCGGCGACCAGCGTTTCCCAGCGCGCCGGCGACACGACGATGAGGGCGGCCGAGAACGCGTGGTCGGTCAGGGAGAGATAGCGCTGCACCCGCCACATTTCGACCGACAGAATGACGCCGAGCGGGTTTTCCTGGCCGTCCAGCGTACCCTGGCGCAGCGCGCCGAACAGTTCCAGGAAAGCGACATTCGTGGCGGGAATGGCGCCGAGCCGCCGCAAACCCTCGGCCAGCACCGGGTTCTCCATTACCCGGATGCGCAGGCCCTGCAGGTCTTCGGGCCGGCGCAACGGCCGCTTGGCATTGGTGATCTCGCGGAAACCGTTGTCGCCCCAGGCCAGGCCGATCATGCCGGACGCCGTCACCGCGGCCATCAGCCGCTTGCCCAGCGGGCCGTCCAGCACCGCGGCGGCATGGGCGGCATCCTCGAACAGGTAGGGCAGGTCGAGGATCTGCAGATCCGGGATCTGGGCCGCGAAGGTGCCGCTCGCGGCAATCAGCAGGTCCAGTTCGCCCCGCCGCACCGCACTTGCCATCTTGGCGGCATCGCCGAGCTGGCCGTTGGGAAACTGCTGCAGCCGCAGCCGCTGGGACGAGCCGCGGGCAAGTTCCTCCGCCATCGCGCTCGCCGCCTCGCCGTAATGGGAATCGGGCGGCAAGGTGTAGCCCAGCCGCAGTACCTGGGCGCGGGCCGACGGCCCGGCCAGCGCCAGGACGACGAGCAGCAGGCATAGGAGGGCCGGAAGATGCAGACGCGGCGCCCGATGCACGCCGATTGACCTGAGCATGGGTTCATGTTTCTCCTCAGGCGCCGGAATTGTCAATTGCAGGGTCCTCCGACCCTCTGAGCGTCAGCGAGTAACCCTTCGATGTCCGCTTCATCCCCGTCGTCGTCTTCCGCGATGCTGGCCCTGGCGCCCGGCGTCTTCGTCGTGCTGTGGTCGACCGGCTTCATCGGCGCCAAGCTCGGCCTGCCCTATGCCGAGCCGATGACTTTCCTGGCGCTGCGCTTCGGCATCGTCGCCGTGATGATCGCCGTGTTTGCGGGCATGTTCGGCGCCCCCTGGCCGAAGCGGCCGATCGATGCCCTGCATATCGCGGTGGCGGGCCTGCTGGTCCATGCCGTCTATCTCGGCGGGGTCTTCGCCTCGATCGCCCATGGGGTCGATGCCGGCGTCTCGGCGCTGATCGTCGGCACCCAGCCCCTGTTCACCGCGGTGCTGGCCTCGCGCCTGCTGGGCGAAACCGTGACCGGGCGGCAGTGGCTCGGCTTCCTCATGGGGCTGGCCGGTGTCGGCCTCGTGGTCTCGGCCAAGCTCGGCCAGGGCCAGGGCACGAGCTTCGGCTATCTGCTGTCGGTGCTGGGCCTGGTCGGCATCACCATCGGCACGCTCTACCAGAAACGGTTCTGCGCCCATATGGACCTGCGCACCGGCAGCGCCATCCAGTTCGCCGCCTCGTCCGCGGCACTGCTGCCCTTCGCGCTGGTCTTCGAGACGATGAAGATCACCTGGAGCGGGGAATTCGTCTTCGCGCTGGCCTGGCTCTGCGTTGTCCTCTCGCTCGGCGCCATCACCCTGCTCTATATTCTGATTCGCCGCGGGGCGGCGGCCCGGGTGGCCTCGCTGTTCTACCTGGTGCCGCCCTGCACCGCGGTGGTCGCCTGGTTCCTGTTCGGCGAGCGGCTGTCGGCGCTGGCCTGGGCAGGCATGGCGCTGGTCGCGCTCGGAGTAGCCCTGGTCAATGTCCGCCGCTGAAAAAACTGACGCCGCCATCACGCAGATTCCGTTCGACGCCGAGGAAAACCTCGACCCCTCGGAAGTCGTCCCCCGCCCCAAGCTGCAGCGCGAGGGTAGCGAACCCCTTTGGGTATTCGGCTACGGCTCGCTGATGTGGGATCCGGGTTTTCCGTTCGAGGAAAGCCGCACCACGCTGCTGCGCGGCTATCACCGCGCCTTCTGCGTCTGGTCGCATCATTACCGCGGCACGCGCGAGCATCCGGGCCTGGTGCTCGGCCTGAAGCGCGGCGGATCCTGCCGCGGACGCGCCTTCCGCGTGGCCGCGACGGATGAGCCCGCCGTCATCGATTACCTGTGGCGCCGCGAATTGCTGACCGGCGTCTACCGCCCGGTGCTGACCCAGGCCCAGACCGACCAGGGGCCGGTGACCGCGCTGGCCTTCGTCGCCGACCCGCACCATACCCAGTATGCCGGCCGGCTGAGCGAGAACGCGATCGTCGAGCGCATCAGGTTCGCCACCGGCGCCCGGGGACCCTGCCGCGACTACCTCGTCAACACCGTGCGGCATCTCGAGGAGATCGGCATCCGCGACAAGGCCCTGCACCGGCTGATGCAGGCGGTCGAAGGCGCGGCCTGACTCAGCCGCATTTGGAATAGCCGCAGGCAGTGCAGCTGTCGCACCCCTCTTGCCGGATCAGCGCAGCCTGGCCGCATTTGGGGCATTGCGCCATGCGGGGTGCGCCCTCGCCCACCGCGACCGGCCGCTTCAGGACCTCGGCCGCAATATTCTCCGGCCCCTGGATGAAGCCGATGGCGATCAGATGCTGTTCGATCACCTCGCCGATCGCGGCGAGCAGCGAGGGCACGTAGCGGCCCTTCAGCCACTGGCCGCCGCGCGGATCGAACACCGCCTTCAGTTCGTCGACCACGAACGAGACGTCGCCGCCGCGCCGGAACACGGCCGAGATCATCCGGGTCAAGGCGACGGTCCAGGCGTAATGCTCGGTGTTCTTGGAATTGACGAAGATCTCGAACGGCCTGATCCGGCCGTCCTGCACGATGTCGTTGATGGTGATGTAGAGGGCGTGCTCGGAATCCGGCCAGACGATCTTGTAGGTACGGCCGGGCAGCGCCTCGGGCCGGTCGAGCGGCCGGGTCATGTAGACCACGCCGCCGGCCTCGAAGTGGTCGCGCGGGCGCGTGGTGGTGATCGCCGCCGGGCGGTCGAGCGGCAGTTCGGCCTGGTCGTCCTGCTTGGGGCTCGTCACCGACAGCACCGAGCCGGTGACGTCGTTCGGCCGGTAGGTGGTGCAGCCCTTGCAGCCGCTGTCATAGGCCAGGGCATAGACATCCTTGAAGGCGTCGAAATCGATCGCCTCGGGCACGTTGATGGTCTTGGAGATCGAGGAGTCGACGTATTTCTGCACCGCCGCCTGCATCCGCACATGGTCGGCCGGGGTCAGCGACTGGGCGGTGACGAAGGCTTCGGTCAGCGGCGCCTGCTCGCCCTTCAGCCGGCGATAGAAGCGGTAGGCGTAGTCGGAGACGTCCTCGTCGCGCCGGGTATTGTCCGGCATCAGCACCGAGCGGGTATAGGTGAAGGAGAATACCGGCTCCAGCCCGGAGGAAACGTTGTCGGCCAGGAGCGAGATGGTGCCGGTCGGCGCGATCGAGGTCAGCAATGCGTTGCGGATGCCATGGCGCGCGATGGCCTCGCGCACCTCCGCATCCAGTTCGCGGACCGATTCGCCGGCCAGGTAGGCATCGCGCTCGAACAGCGGGAAGGCGCCTTTCTCGGCCGCCAGGTCGGTCGAGGCGAGATAGGCGACGCGGCGCAGCGACGCCATCCAGGTCTCGGTCAGCGCGACGGCCTGGGCACTGCCGTAGCGGACCCCGACCATGATCAGCGCATCGGCCAGGCCGGTGACGCCCAGGCCGATGCGGCGCTTGGCCATCGCCTCCGCCCGCTGCTGTTCGAGCGGGAAGTTCGAGATGTCGATGACGTCGTCGAGCATGCGCACGGCGACGCGGGTCAGCCGGTCGAGCGCGGGCAGATCGAGGGCGGCATCGGCCTCGAACGGCCGGAGCACCAGGCGCGCCAGGTTGATCGAGCCGAGCAGGCAGGCGCCGTAGGGCGGCAGCGGCTGCTCGCCGCACGGGTTGGTGGCCGAGATCGTCTCGCAGTAATGGAGGTTGTTGCGGCGGTTGATGCGGTCGATGAAGATCACGCCGGGTTCGGCATAGGCGTAGGTCGCCTGCATGATCTTGTCCCACAATTCGCGCGCCGCCACGGTCTTGTAGGTGGTGCCGCAAAAGCGCAGCTCCCACGGCGCATTGTCCCTTACCGCCTGCATGAAGGCGTCGCGGACCAGGACGGAGAGATTGAACATGCGCAGCCGGCCGGGATCGCGCTTGGCCTCGATGAAGGCCTCGATGTCGGGGTGGTCGCAGGCAAGTGTCGCCATCATCGCGCCGCGGCGGTGGCCGGCCGACATGATGGTGCGGCACATCGCATCCCAGACGTCCATGAACGACAGGGGGCCGGAGGCGTCGGCCGCCACGCCGCGCACCGGCGCGCCCTTGGGCCGGATCGTGGAGAAGTCGTAGCCGATGCCGCCGCCCTGCTGCATGGTCAGGGCCGCTTCGCGCAAATGGGCGAAGATGCCGCCCATGTCGTCGGGCACCGTGCCCATGACGAAGCAATTGAACAGCGTGACCCGGCGGTCCGAGCCCGCGCCCGACAGGATGCGTCCGGCCGGCAGGAAGCGGAAATCGGTCAAGGCCTCGCGAAAGGCCGGCTCCCACGCGGCGGGCTCCTTCTCCGCGCCGGCCACGGCGCGGGCCACCCGCGCCCAGCTGTCAGGGATGGTCTGGTCGACGGGCACGCCGGCGGGGTCCTTCAGCCGGTATTTCATGTCCCAGATCTGCTGCGAAATCGGCGCGATCGGCGTCATGGCCCGGTCCCCAGAACTGGCGAAACCTCACTTTATGCCCAGGCCTGGAGCGGACGCAACGCCAATGTT
The DNA here is from genome assembly GCA_023433835.1 of Pseudomonadota bacterium. GTDB lineage: Bacteria > Pseudomonadota > Alphaproteobacteria > Ferrovibrionales > Ferrovibrionaceae > JAFKFH01. The sequence goes on from JAEYTW010000196.1 coordinate 20,824, forward strand.
CTGGATATGTTTCAGCTTGGAATATTGATTAACCCATTGATTTTACTTAGACGGAAAAGTTGTGCACGCTATTCCTTGTGGATGATTGGAAAGTTATCCACAACCACTGGAACAAACCATGGCCTTCCTGACGGCGCCGATTTCGGTGTAGACGGTAGCCCAGCTCAAACCGGCCAGGCGGATCAGGAAATGTCGCTCTTCAACGCCATCGTCGAGGCCGCCGGCCGCCGCCCTGCGGCAATGCTGGAAACACCGCTGATACAAAGCGTCGGCCTGTCCGGCCTGCTCGGCTGCGACGTGCGGCTCAAGGCCGACCACCTGCAGACCACCGGGTCGTTCAAGTATCGCGGCGCCGCCAACGCCATCCGGACGCTCGATGCCGGGCATCGCGCCCGCGGCGTCGTCACCGCCTCCTCGGGGAATCACGGCCAGGCGGTCGCCCTGGCGGGGCGCAATGCCGGCGTGGCCGTGACGGTCTACGCCTCGGCCGGCGCCTCGCCAACCAAGCTTGCCGCGATCAGGGCCTACGGCGCCGAGCTGCGCCTGCTCGACGAGCCGGGGCTGGAGGTCGAGCTGGCGGCCCGGCGCGACGCCGAGGCCGGCGGACGGCATTTCATCTCGCCCTATAACGACCTGGCCGTCATCGCGGGCCAAGGCACCATCGGACTGGAACTGCTCGACCGCGAGCCCGACCTCGACGCCGTGTTCGCCGCGGTGGGCGGCGGCGGCCTGGCCAGCGGCATCGGCACGGCGCTGAAAGGCCGCGGCGCCAAAGCCCTGTTCGTCGGCTGCTGGCCCGAGGCCTCGCCCTGTCTGATGCGGGCGCTGGAGGCCGGGCATATCCACGACGTGCCCGAGACCGACACGATTTCCGACGGCACGGCCGGCGGCATCGAACCGGGCTCGGTCACGCTGGATCTGTGTGCCCGCACGATGGACCGCCGCGTCGCGGTGAGCGAGGCCGCGATCAAGCGCGCGATGTGGCTGCTGGCCGAACATGACCGCTGGATGGTCGAGGGCGCCGCCGGCGTGGCCCTGGCCGGGCTGATCGCCATGGCCGACGAATTGCGCGGCAAGAAGGTCGCGGTCGTGCTGTGCGGCCGCAATATCAAGGCGGCGACTTACGTCGCCGCCCTGTCGGAAGCCATGGCCGGGGCGGCGGCATGAAATCGCCCTGCATCGACATCTGCCGCTTCGATGCCACCACCGGCTGGTGCGAGGGCTGCGGCCGCACGCGCAGCGAGATCGCCGACTGGCGCAAGCTGACCCCCTACCGCCTGTCGGCCGTCACCCGCGACCTGCCGCGCCGGTTGCAGCGCATCGCCAAACGCGACGGCTAGAACCGCCAGCGGGCGAGGCTGGCGGTACGGCCGTTCGGCAGGTTGAGCGTTGCGCGATCGGTGCCGTCGAAGATCAGCTGGACCTGGCCCGCCGCCGTGCCGCTGACCGACGCCCCGCCGCTGTACTGGTACAGCGTCGCCGACAGATTGGGCGTCAGCGCCCCCTGCGCCGCATACCAGACGGCGCGCCCCTGGGTATCGAACGTCAGGATCGACAGATAGGCGACCTGCGCGATCGCGCCGGCCGCCGACACCTGGGTATTCACCGCCAGGAAATAACCGTTGCCCGAGGCAGTCGCCGACGGCTCGTACCACCAGCCCGCCTGCGGCAGGCCGGGATAGGCGGTCGTCGCAGTCCCGCCGATCGGGAATGGCGACAGCGCCAGGCTGGTCGTGCCCACCGACAGGCTCGCGTTGCGGCCATCCGTGGTCACGGTGAAGCCAGGGCCTGCCACCGCGACCGGCGCCGCAGGGCCGGCCGCGCCGAACGCCGCACCATCAGACCAGGTCGACAGCGTGCCGTGGCACGACAGATCCGTCAGCGTGCAGAAACCCGTCGTCCAGGTCGCGCGGCCATCCGCGTCATAGACCAGCCCGCCGACATAAGCCTTCGACCCCCAACGCTCCATCACCCAGCCCTGGCCGTTGGCCGAGCCGGCCTGGTACCAGTAGCCGCTCTTATCCGGCAGCGGCAGCGGATTGGCCGCGAGGTAGAGCTGGCCCGCCGCCAGGTTGCCGCCGACCAGATCGCGCGCCGTCGAAGTGAAACTGATCGTCGAGCCGTCACCCGAGATCGACGGATTGCCGCTCTCGCCGGTCGCCCCGGTACCATCAGCCTTCTGGCTGACCAGTGCCACCGTGCCGCGGTCGATATCCTTGATCCAGACCTGGCCGGTGTTGCGATAGACGACGAAGCGGCCGTCGGCCGACAGCGACGGCTGATCGCCATCGACGATCGCCGCGGCACCCAGCATCACCTTGGCCCCGTTGACGTAGACCAGCCGGTCGCCCCGGGCCGACAGCTTCGGCGCAGTGCCGCTGCCGAGCACCTGCGCCGGGCCCGCCGTCATGTCCTTCAGGTGGACTTGGCCATCGGCCTCATAGGCGATCCAGCGGCCATCCCAGCTGATCGACGCGTTGCGGCCGGCGGCCACCTTGACCAGCTCGGCCGTCGCGAGGTCCTTGCGCCACACCTGCCGCGTGCCGTCGAGGTCGACGGCGAAGTTGGTGGCGACGCTGTCGAAGGCGACGTAGCGGCCATCCTGCGAAATCGCCGGGTTGTCGGAAAGCCCGTTGCCGACGATGCCGTCGGCGGTGACCGACACCAGATCCGGTGCCGGCGTCGCCGCTTCGTTCAGCGGCACGCGGGGATAGGCCAGGCTGGCGCGGTAGACCTGGCGGGCCTGGCCCGCCGGCGTCAGGGTGATGCCCGGCGCATCCGAGG
>JAEYTW010000208.1 GCA_023433835.1 Pseudomonadota bacterium
ACGCCCAGGCGCGTCGCGCCCGGCGGCTGGCGCGGCTGGTGCGCGGGCTCGCGCTCGACCGGCTGCGGCGGGCCCTGGACGGCCTTGATGCGGCGCGGCTGGTGGCCTGCCATCCCGATCTCGATCGCGCCGCCGCGGCGCTGGTTGCCGATCTCATTCCCGTACTCGCCGCCGGTCGCTTCTGAGCGCCTCGTTGCATTGCACCATTGCCCGGCTTAAGCTGTCGGCCTGATCCTACTCGTTGGTAACTTAGGGAGCGAACGCACCATGACCGAGGCCGTCATCGTCTCGACCGCCCGCACGCCGATCGGCAAAGCCTATCGCGGCGCCTTCAACAACACCCACGGTGCGACCCTGGGCGCCCATGTCGTCAAGCACGCGGTCGAACGCGCCGGCGTCGAGATGGGCGAGATCGAGGACGTGCTGATGGGCACCGCGATGCCCGAGGGCGCAACCGGCGAGAATATCGCCCGCCAGATCGCGCTCCGCGCCGGCATGCCGGTGACCGTCTCGGGCGTCACCGTCAACCGCTTCTGCTCGTCGGGCCTGCAGACCATCGCCATGGCCGCCCAGCGGATCATGAGCGGCGAGGGCGACGTCATGGTCGCCGGCGGCCTCGAATCGATCAGCCTGGTGCAGAACGAGCACAAGAACAGCTTCCGGCTGCGCGACGAGTGGCTCGACCAGCACAAGCCCGACATCTACCTGCCGATGCTCGATACGGCCGAGGTGGTGGCCGCCCGCTACAAGATCAGCCGCGAGGCCCAGGACGAATTCGGCCTGCAAAGCCAGCAGCGCACGGCCGCCGCCCAGGCTGCCGGCCGTTTCGACCAGGAAATCGTGCCGCTGACCTCGGTCAAGCTGCTGGTCAACAAGGAGACCGGCGAGACCCTGGAGGAGACCGTCACCCTGCGCCGTGACGAGGGCAATCGCGCCGATACGACGCTCGAGGGCCTGGCGTCGCTGAAGCCCGTGCGCGGGCCGGACAAGTGCATCACCGCCGGCAACGCCAGCCAGCTGTCCGACGGCGCCTCGGCCGCCGTGGTGATGAGCGCCAAGCTGGCCGAACAGCGCGGCCTGCAGCCGCTCGGCATCTTCCGCGGCTTCGCCATCGCCGGTTGCGAGCCCGACGAGATGGGCATCGGCCCGGTCTTCGCGGTGCCCAAGCTCCTGAAGCGCCATGGCCTGAAGGTCGAGGACATCGGGCTGTGGGAGCTGAACGAGGCCTTCGCCGTCCAGGTGATGTATTGCCGCGACAAGCTCGGCATCCCGAACGACCGCCTGAACGTCGACGGCGGCGCCATCGCGGTCGGCCATCCCTACGGCATGTCGGGCGCCCGCCTGACCGGCCATGCGCTGATCGAAGGCAAGCGCCGCGGCGCCAAGCATGTCGTGGTGACGATGTGCATCGGCGGCGGCATGGGCGCGGCCGGGCTGTTCGAGATCGTCTGACGACCCCGGGGGCTGGGAAACCAGCCCCCGCTCCTGGTTGCTACGGCGCCAGGGGATCGCCGTTGATCGGCAGGTAACCGAAGCAGCGCTCGATCATCCGCTGAATCATGGCGTCGTTGCCCTCGGCCGCCAGGCTGACGCCCCAGGGGTCGAGCGACGGCAGCAGCACCAGCAGCAGCACGTCGCGGAAACCCTGCCTGGGCGGGATGCCGCGATGGCAGATCAGACCCGGCGCGAAAATCAGCCCGTCGCCGCGCGACGGCGTCGCCTTGACCACGAAACTCTTCAGATCCGCCCCGCCCGGCAAGTCTTCCAGCTCCAGCACGCGGTCGTCGATGCCGCGGGCGAAATATTCGGTGCGGCGCAACTGCTCGGACAGCGGCCGGGCCAGGAATTCGGTGGCGCCGCCCACGCCCTCGGGGCCGGAATCGGTCAGGTAGACCATGACGTGCAACTGGCCCAGCGGGGCGGAATCCCAGTGCCAGCGGAACGAGACCAGCGGGTCGGGATTGGGGACCGAGCGGTAAAGCCGGATGGAATCGAGCTTGAAATGGCTCTCCAGGTAGCTTTCGGCCAGGCTTGTCATCGGCCGGGCGAGAACCCGGCGGGCGATCGGCATCGCGGCGCGCACGATCTCGGGGGTCAGCGGCACCACGCGGTTGGTGGCATCGGTCTGAAACTCGAACTTGCCCTTGCTCGACGCTGTATTGGCGACCGCCTCGTCGAGCCAGGCGCCGATGCGGCCGGACAGATCGTCGCAGGTCTCGGGCGGCAGCACGCCGGGAATCATCTCCACGCCGAGGGTGGCGAGTTCCGAGGCGCAAGGGGGCACCTTGGCGCCCACGCCCTGCCGGAACACCTGCCGGCATACCGCCTGATACGCATGGTGGCGCTCGCCGAAGGGTTGTTCGCGGATCCTGGCGGCCAGCCCGCCGGGCAGCTGCCAGACCGGACCGCGCTTGGTCAGGCCGAGTTCATCGAGCATCGAGGGAGCCTTCTGCATCCACGCCAGCACTATGCCACAGTTGCCCGGATGCCACAAAGGGACGGGTCGCCGCACCCTCCAACGTCGAAAAATGCTTGCCGCGCTTGGGTGTAGAGGGGTAAATCAAGATGGTGCCGGAGGGGGGCTCCAGGCGGCATAAGCCATTGCCGTGCGGGAAAATCCTTTCAGCGACAGGTTAGCTCGCCTTGGCGACTAGGGTGGTTCGGCTCGACGCGACGCGCGCACGGCTCGATGTGACGACGTGCTGCGGGTGTGTTTGGAACGGGAAAACGGGTGCTCGTGACGATCGAGACGGCAATACTATCTGACGATCAGGCGGCGGTCAGCCCGATGTCGGTCCACGTTCGTCCAGATCTCCGGACCCGCCAATCCGGCCGAACCCTGGCCGCCGGTGCCGCAGTGATCGCGCTGATGGCGCTGGCCGGCTGCTCGTTCACCAACGATGCGCTCGCCCCGTCGCTCGGCGCGTCTTCCGGTTCGACGTCGACCCCGATCGCGCCGTCGCCGGCCGAGGCCAATCCGCAGCCGACGCTGGACCCGAACCAGCCGGCGATGGGCAATTCGACCTTCGTCTCGCCCGGCGTCACCCAGTCGCGCTCGACCGGCACCGCGGTCGGCCAGAAGGTCGAGCAGATGCGTGCCGACCTCGGCACCCTGCAGGGCAATATCAGCCAGCGCAATGCCCAGCTCACCACGCTGCGCCAGAGCATCTCGCAGACCTCGCAGCGCTACCACGGCACCGTCGCGGCGATCGCGACCCGGCTGCAGATCGGCACCACGCCGGCCAACCCCGTGCTGGTCGAACAGTGGCGCGGCATCCAGGGCTCGCTCGACCAGCTGGCTCAGGACATCAACAGCCTGAACGGCTTGGCCAACCAGACGTCCCAGGATTCGGCGACGGCGAGCTTCATCCTCGATTCGGCCCGCGCCACCTACGTGCTGCCGGGCGCCATCGACGAGGATCACCGCCAGCTGCGCATCCTCGAGGACGAGACCAACCGCACGGTGGTCAACATCGACCGCCTGCTGACCGAACTTTCGGCCGATGTCGCCCGCCAGACCGATTATATCGGGTCCGAGCGCGCCAACCTGACGGTGCTGGCCGCCGCGGTCAATTCGGGCCAGCTCTATGGGCCGAACCTGTCTACCGGCCGTGCCTTCGCCGGCCTGGCCGGCGCCAACAGCCCGATGGCCGTCGCCGCGCCGCAGACCCCGGTCTCGGTCGAGGGGCGCCAGCCGCTGGTCGTCATCCGCTTCGACCGCTCGGACGTCGCCTACCAGCAGGCGCTGTACAATGCCGTGTCGCGCGCGCTGGAGCGCAAGCCGGATGCGCGTTTCGACCTGGTCTCGGTCACCGCCGTCCAGGGCAGCCAGACGCAGACCGCGCTGAATACCAGCGCGTCGCGCCGCAATGCCGAACGCGTGCTGCGCAGCCTGACCGACATGGGCCTGCCCGCCAATCGGGTGACCGTATCGGCGACCAACAATCCGCGCGTCGCCTCCAACGAGGTCCATCTCTACGTCCGCTGAAGCAGGCGGCCGCGGTTTTCTGCCGTTTGCACGTCTGCCGTTTGCACTGACGCCCGCATCCGTCGTCGCTATCATCGCGGC
>JAEYTW010000212.1 GCA_023433835.1 Pseudomonadota bacterium
ACACCGCGGGCGGCCGCGTAAACCCGCCCCGGGCGGGCGCCGGCGGCAGCTTGACCGCTGACAGCAGCTGGATCAGCGCGGCGAGCTTGACGGCGGCATTCGACGGCGGCTCGGCCACCGCCGCGCCGGAATGCTGGGCGGTGCCGTAGACCTCGATCACCGCGCGCCAGAAGCCGCGCGCCCCGGTATTGACGATCTCGTTCTCGGGGTAGCCGACCATGACGCCGGCGACGTCCGGCCGCTCGGCGATGAAGCGCTTGATGCCGCCGAACCGCCCGGTGTGCTCGTCGGCATCGAACAGCAGGATCAGCCGGCCGTTGAGGCGCGCGCGTTCCGCCGCCAGGCTCGCGGCCAGATGGCAGAACGTGGCCACCGCGATCTTGGAATCGCCCGCACCCCGGCCGTAGAGCCAGCCGTCCTGGATCACCCCGGCGAAGGGATCGACGCTCCAGGCGCCGCGATCGCCGGCCGGCGCGGTATCGATGCAGGCGTTCAGGACCCAGGCCGGACCAGCCCCGGCCCCCTCGATCTCGGCCAGCAGCGCCACCGGCTCATCAGCCGCATCGCCGAGGATGCGGGGGCCCAGGCCGAGGCTGTCGAGCGCGGCGGCAGCCACGTCGAGCACCCGGCGCGGGCTGTCGATGCCGCCCTGGCTCGGCGCCGCGATCAGGCGACGCGCCAGGTCCAGCACGGCATCGAGCGGCAGGCCGGTCATTGCACGTGGACCTGCCACAGCGGCAGCACGCCGTCGGCCCGCTGCACCATCTCGACCTTGCCCGTCATGCCCCAGGTGACGTACTGGCGATAGAGCGGGATGTAGCCGATATCGGCGGCATTGATGCCCAATGCCTTGACGATCTCGGCCTTGCGGCGGGCCGGATCGGTCTCGGTCTCGATCTGCCTGGTCAGCGCGATGACCTCATCGTTCTTCCAGCCGCCGATGTTGAAGAACCCGACGCCGCCGGCACGCGGCAACATCAGCGGCTTCAGCACGTCGAGGGCATCGTTGTTGCCGGGGGTCCAGCCCAGCAGGTAGAAACTCGTTTCCTGCTTCAGCACCTTGTTGAGGAACAGGCCGCGGTTCTGGGCATTCAAGGTCACCTTGACGCCGATGCGCGCCAGCATCGCGACGACCGCCTGGCAGACCGCCTCGTCATTGACCCAGCGATCGTTGGGGCAATCCAGGCCGACGGTGAAACCTTCGGGGTAGCCCGCCTCGGCCAGCAGCGCCTTGGCGCCGTTGACGTCGAGCGGCAGGCGGGTCTCCAGCGACGCGTCATAGCCGTCGATCGGCGGCGCGATCATCGAGCCCGTCGGGTCGGCCGCGCCGCGCATCACCCGCTCCCTGATCGCGTTGACGTCGATCGCCTGGTAGAAGGCACGGCGCACGCGGATATCCTTGAACGGGTTGCGGCCCTTGACGCTCGATTCCAGCAATTCGTCGCGGAACTGGTCCATGCCCAGGAACATCGTCCTGAGCTCGGCGCGCTGGGCGACCTTGAAGCCTTGCGTCGACTGGATGCGCGGCACGTCCTGCAGCGGTACCGGGTCGATCAGGTCGAGCTCGCCCGACAACAGCGCGGCGACGCGGGTGGCACCGGCCTTGACCGGGCGGAAGGAGACCTTGGGCAGCGGCTTGGCCGGCCTGTCCCACCAGTCCGGATTGGGTGCCAGCTCGGTCCGCTCGTCCGGCTTGCGCTCGACCAGCGTGAACGGCCCGGTGCCGACAGCCTTGAAATGGGCGGGGCTGAGCTGATTGGCGCGCAGGTTGGTCGGCTTGGTCGCCTGATTGGCTTCGGCCCAGGCCTGGCTCATGATCAGCACGAAGGCGAGATCGTTCAGCAGCGTCGGCGAGGGCTGGCTCAGCCGGATCTCGACCGTGGCCGGATCGACCGCCACGGCTTCCTTGACCGAGGCCAGGGTCGGGATCATCGCCGAACCTTCCGCCTTGTCGCGGTTGACGGTGAAGACGACGTCGCTGGCGGTGAACGGGCTGCCGTCCTGGAACTTGACGCCCTGGCGCAGGGTGAAGCGCCAGGTCAGCGTGTCGACCTGGTTCCAGGCGGTGGCCAGCGCCGGTTCGAGCTTCAGGTCGCTGTTGTAGCGCACCAGCGGTTCGTAGATCGCATGCAGGAACGACAGCGTGAAGATTTCGAACCGGCCGGCCGGATCCATCGTCTCGACATCGGCCGAGCCGCCGTAGCGGAACACCGGCTGCGCCGCCGCCGGGGCGGCCGCGCCGATCATCGCGGCCAGCGCCGCCCCCACTAGCCATTTCGTCCGCGTCATCGACCGCTCGTCCCCATGCTGCATTGCCGTGAATCTGCCGTGCAGCGATACTAGTGACCCAACGTCGATGGAGCAATGCGATGGCCGGCCTGGCCGTACCCCCCGAGTGGCTCGGGCCCGTCACCCTGCGGCTGGAGGGCGATTGCCCGGGCTATGCGCGCAGCCATGTACGCGTGCGCAACCATGTCGTGACGATCGATGAGCCGCCGGAACGCGACGGCACCGACCAGGGCCCGGCACCGACCGAGCTGATGATCGCGGCGCTGATCGGCGTCTGCAACGTCATCCTGCGCCGCCTTGCCCGGCGCGACGGCATTGCCGTGCATCACCTGAAGGTCGCGGCGGCGGCCGAGCTCGACCGCCGCGGCGTCTGGCTGGCCGAACCGGTCGAGATACCCTGGCGGCGCATCCACCTGACGCTGACGATCGCGACCGATGCCGATGACGAGCGGCTGGCGGTGTGGCGGCAGGACCTCGCCCGCTTCTCGCCGATCCACGCGACCCTGCGGGCCGCCGGCACCGAGATATCGGAAGACTGGATTCGCGCATGACCGGCCCGCGCTCGCACTACCTGACCGTCCTCGACCATGAAATCCACGTCATGGAATGGGGACGGCGGGAGGCGCCCGCCATCGTGCTGTGGCACGGCCTGACCCGCAACGCCCGCGATTTCGACACGCTGGCCCGCCATCTGGCGGCGACGCGGCGCGTGATCGTGCCGGACACGCCGGGCCGCGGCCTGTCGCAATGGGCGCGCGATCCCGATCGCGACTATTCCTTGCGCGTCTATGCCGCCCAGGCGGCGGGCCTGGCCGATGCCCTCGGCCTCGACCGCTTCGACTGGATCGGCACCTCGATGGGCGGGCTGATCGGGATCATCTGCGCCGCTGGGCCGCTTCGCGGCCGCGTCGGTCGGATGATCCTCAACGACATCGGCCCGGTGCAGCCCGATGCCGCGCTGGGGCCGATCGTCGCCTATGCCGGCAACCCGCCGGCCTTCGCCACGATGCTGGAGGTGGCAGCCTATCTGCGCCGGATCTATGCTTCCTGGAGCCCGCTGACCGACGACGAGTGGCGCGGCATCACCGAGGCTTCGTCACGCCGCCTGGCCGACGGCCGGCTGACCCTGAACTACGACCCGCGCATCGTGCGCCAGCTGACCAATCATCCCGACGAGCGCGACCTGTGGGCGGAGTGGGATGCGATCACCGCCGCGGTGCTGACCCTGCGCGGCGCCCAGTCGAGCGTGCTGCCGCGCGAGATCGCGGCCGAGATGCAGGCCCGCGGCCCCAAATGCCCGGTGATCGAGATTCCCGGCTGCGGCCATGTGCCGTCGCTGAACACGCCCGAGCAGTTCGCGCTGATCGACCGCTTCCTGGAGGAATGACGATGACGGGCGACATCAATGTCCGCCTCCGCCCGCTGGAGCGCGAGGACCTGACCTTCGTGCATCAGCTCGACAACAACGCCAACGTGATGCGCTACTGGTTCGAGGAACCCTACGAGACCTTCGCCGAGCTCGCCGCCCTCTACGACGAGCATATCCACGACCAGCGCGAACGCCGCTTCGTGGTGGAGTGCGACGGGACCAAGGCCGGGCTGGTCGAGCTGGTCGAGATCGACCACATCCACCGCCGGGCCGAATTCCAGATCATCATCGCCCCCGACCACCAGGGCAAGGGCATGGCCACGCAGGTGACGCGGCTGACCATGGAATACGGCTTCAGCGTGCTGAACCTCTACAAGATCTACCTGATCGTCGATAAGGAGAACCTCAAGGCCATCCACATCTACGAGCGGATGGGCTTCGAGGTCGAAGGCGTGCTGCGCCACGAATTCTTCATCAACGGCCAGTATCGCGACGTCACGCGGATGTGCCTGTTCCAGCACGATTTCCTGCCCAGGAACCGGCCCGCCCAGCCGGCGATGGTGACGCCGACGGCGCAGTAGCTGGATTCGAATAGTCCATTGCACCACCAAGCCGCTTGTGTCGTATAGTGCAATGGACTAGATTTTGATATGGCTCGATCCGCGCTCATCACCGTGGTCGAAACGCCGGAGTTCATCTCGGCGACCCGCAAGCTGATGGACGAAGCCGAGAGAGCCCTGCTGGTCGACTACCTGGCCCGGCATCCGATGGCCGGCGACGTGATCCCGGGTACCGGCGGTATTCGCAAGCTGCGATGGGCACTGGAAGGGCGAGGCAAGCGGGGCGGTGCCCGCGTGATCTATTTCCATCACAATGCCGGCATGCCGCTCTTTGCGCTGACCGCCTTCGCCAAGAACGAACGGTCCGATTTGAGCCAGCAGGACCGCAACGACTTCAAGCAGCTGACGGCGTTGCTGGTCGCTGCATTCGAAAGGAAACGGAAATGAGCAAGGCGGCCGACAGCATCCGGCGCGGGCTCGAGCAAGCCGTCGCTTTTGCCGAAGGCAAAGCGGACGACGCACAATACCGCGTCCATATTCCCGAGACGATCGACGTGAAGGCGATCCGCACGAAACTCAAGATGACGCAGGCGGAGTTCGCGGGCCGCTTCGGGTTCAGCGTCAATACGCTGCGTCACTGGGAGCAGGGCCTACGCCAGCCGGAAGGACCGGCGCGGGCCTATCTGCTCGTCATCGACCGCGCACCCAAGGCTGTGCAGAAGGCGCTGCAGGCGGCATAGGCCCACTCACGCCGCCGACGGCGCCGGTTTATCGAGCGCGGTGCGGGCCACCGCCGCCTCGACCGCGTCGTCGCCGCCGGCGACCTGCACGGTCGGCATCGCGAACTTGATGCCGTTCGCCTCGAACGCCTTCTTGATCAGGGCGAAGGCCTTGCGGCGGATGGTGAACTGCTGGCCGGGCTTGGTCATCATCTTGACGCGCAATTCGACCGCGAAGTCGCCGAAGGCCTCGACGCCCTGCATCTTCATCGGCTCGAGGATGTCGGCGGCGAATTCCGGATCGTCGGCGAGATCCCGGCCGATCTGCTTGACCAGCTTGCGCGCCTTCTCGATATCGCTGTCATAAGTGATGCGGATCGGGAATTTGTCGATCACCCAGTCGCGGCTCATGTTCTGGATCGCGCCGAGCGAGCCGAAGGGCACGGTAAACAAGGGCCCGCGATGGTGGCGCAGTTTGACCGAGCGCAGGGAGAAGGATTCGACCGTGCCCTTGTAGCTGCCCGACTGGATGTATTCGCCGACGCGGAAGGCATCGTCGAGCAGGAAGAACATGCCGGAGATGATGTCCTTGACCAGCGTCTGGGCGCCGAAGCCGACGGCGACACCGACCACGCCGGCCCCCGCGACCAGCGGCCCGACCTCGACGCCGAGGCCGGCCAGCACCATCAGCACCGCCATCACCGAGAAGACGATGAACAGGACGTTGCGCAGGATCGGCAAGAGCGTGCGCAGCCGGCCCATGCGGCGGGCGACATCGCCCTCGGTCTCGGTCGAGGCCAGGGCCTCGAGCAGCTTGCGGTCGATGACCGTCTTGACCAGGTGCCAGAGGAAGTCGGCCACCAGCAGGATCATCACCCCCGACAGCACGCCGCGGATGGCGCGGGTGGCCAGCGTATCCTGCACGGTCAGCGCGCCGAGGTCGATCTGCCAGGCGCGTGCCACCAGCAGCGCCGAGCCGATGATCAGCACGGCGCGCAGGCCGCGTTCCAGGCAGACGGCCAGCACCGTCGGGATATCCTGGTCGCCATGCTCGGATCCCGGCGGGCGCAGCAGATGGTTGACCGAACGCTGCACCACGCCGATGACCACGGGCAGGCCGACGATGACCGCCAGGGTCCACATGATGCCGGTGGCACCGATCGCGCGCAGCACCCACATCGCCAGGAAGAAGATCGTCGCCAGCACGGAAACCGCGCGCGGCCCCAGCAGCGGATGCAGCGACGTCGTCGCCGGACGGCGCCAGATGACTTCGAGCGTCAGCAGCAGGGTCACCAGGCTGAGGCCCGAGATGATCAGGTTGACGACATCGTGCGACAGCCCCAGCGGCGCCAGGAAATTGATCGTCGCCATCCCGAAGGCGATCCAGCCGACCAGCACGGTGAACCGGCGATGCCAGAACCAGGCGCGCGCGGTATCCATGGGCACGATGCGGAAACGCTCGCCACCTGGCGCCAGCAGAAAGCGGCCGATTACCACCGACATGCGCAGGGCGAGCAGCGCCAACAGGTAGTTGAGCACGAGCTGGCGCAGCAAGGGCGGCCAGTCGAAGGCCAGGAAGGCCCCGACCGAGCCCAGCGCGAAGCAGCAGATCGCCCCGGTGCCGAAACCCAGGCGGACGGCGACGGCCAGCAGCCGGTTGGACACCGAGTCGAGCGGCTGGCCGATCAGCCATTGGATATTGCGCCGCGACAGCCGCCAGTAGAGCCATTCGAGGCCCGCCCCCAGCGCAAGGAAGCCGACGAGGACGACGATCACCGGCAGGATGCCGCGTTCGCGGATCTGGGCCAGCGAGGTATCGGCGATGTGGCCGAGTTCGACGGGCAGGCGTGGCAACGCGGTGCCGATGCCCGCGATCTGGCTGCGGATGGCATCGAGCTGGGTGGTGACGGGGTCAGCCGCTTCAGCCTGGGCCGACGGGGCTTGCGCCGCCCGCTCGCGCTCCAGCCAGCTGCGCACCGCCGGGTCGTTCAGAAGGTCGAGCAGCTGGCGCACCTGCGCCGGCGGTTCCTGAACGGCCTGCGCCCGGACCGGCCCGCCCCCGAGCATCGCCGCCGATATCAGCAGGATCAACCACCAGCACCGGATCATGACACCCCCTTGCATCGCCACCCGCGTTATCTTTGTGCCGAGCCCGATTGCCCGGTCAAGCATGCCGGTGACCAAAGAAAAACGGCGGGGTGTCGCCACCCCGCCGTCGGACAGCCCCCAAGGGAGATGCCTTACGCTTCCGGCTGCTCGTCGGCGGCCGGGCGCGCTTCCTTCTTGATCTCTTCGCCGGTGGTCTGGTCGACCACCTTCATCGACAGGCGGACCTTGCCGCGATCGTCGATGCCGAGGACCTTGACGTACACGGTGTCGCCCTCGTTGACCACGTCGGAAACCTTGGCGACGCGCTTGGCGGCCATTTCCGAGATGTGGACGAGGCCGTCACGCTGGCCGAAGAAGTTCACGAAGGCGCCGAAATCGACGGCCTTCACGACCTTGCCCTTGTAGATCACGCCGACTTCCGGCTCGGACACGATCGACTTGATCCAGTTGATCGCGGCATCGCCCGCGGCCTGGTCGGTCGCCGCCACCTTGATGGTGCCGTCGTCCTCGATGTCGATCTTGGTCCGGGTCTGCTCGGTGATCTCGCGGATCACCTTGCCGCCGGTGCCGATCACTTCGCGGATCTTGTCCTTGGGGATCTGGAAGGTCGTGATCCGCGGCGCGGTGTCCTTGACGCCGGTACGCGCGGTGTTCAGGGCCTTCTGCATCTCGCCCAGGATGTGGATGCGGCCGTCGCGGGCCTGGCCCAGCGCGATCCGCATGATCTCCTCGGTGATGCCGGCGATCTTGATGTCCATCTGCAGCGCGGTGACGCCTTCCGACGTGCCGGCCACCTTGAAGTCCATGTCGCCCAGGTGATCCTCGTCGCCGAGGATGTCGGACAGCACGGCGAAGCCTTCATCCTCGAGGATCAGGCCCATGGCGATGCCGGCGACCGGCGCCTTCAGCGGCACGCCCGCATCCATCAGCGACAGCGAGGTGCCGCAGACCGTCGCCATCGACGACGAACCGTTCGACTCGGTGATCTCCGAGACGACGCGCAGGGTGTAGGGGAAGGCTTCCTTCTTGGGCAGCAGCGGACGCACGGCGCGCCAGGCGAGCTTGCCGTGGCCGATCTCGCGGCGGCCCGGCGACCCCATGCGGCCGGCTTCACCCACCGAGTACGGAGGGAAGTTGTAGTGCAGCATGAAGTGCTCGCGGTATTCGCCTTCGAGCGCGTCGATGATCTGCTCGTCCTCGCCGGTGCCCAGCGTGGTCACGACCAGCGCCTGGGTCTCGCCGCGGGTGAACAGCGCCGCGCCGTGGGTACGGGGCAGCACGCCGACTTCGGCGACGATCGGGCGGACCGTCTTGGTGTCGCGGCCGTCGATGCGGACGCCGGTGCGCAGGATGTTGAAGCGGACGACGTCGGCTTCCATCTCCTTCAGCACGCCGCCGACGGTGACCGGATCATATTCCTTGTCGGCCAGCAGTTCCTTGGCCCGGGTCTTGACCGCGCCGACCTTCTCGTAGCGGGCCTGCTTGACCCGCTCCTTGTAGGCCTCGGCCAGCTCGCCCTCGATGCCGGCGCCGACCAGCGCCGCCTTGATCTCGGCGACATGCGGGCGCTCGACGACCTTCATCGGCTCCTTGGCGCAGACCTCGGCCAGCTTGATGATCGCGTCGATCACCGGCTGGAAACCCTTGTGGCCGAACATGACGGCCTGCAGCATGACGTCTTCCGACAGCTGCTGGGCTTCCGATTCGACCATCAGCACCGCGTCGGCGGTGCCGGCGACCACGAGGTCGAGCTTGGTGTTGGGCAGCTGCTCGGCGGTCGGGTTCAGCACGAACTCGTTGTCGATATAGGCGACGCGCGAGGCGCCGATCGGGCCCATGAACGGGATGCCCGAGATGGTCAGCGCCGCCGAGGCGCCGACCATGGCGGCGATATCGGGATCGTTCTCGAGATCATGGCTGAGAACGGTGCAGACCACCTGGGTCTCGTTGCGGAACCCGTTGGCGAACAGCGGACGGATCGGGCGGTCGATCAGGCGGGAGACCAGCGTCTCCTTCTCGGACGGACGGCCTTCACGCTTGAAGAAGCCGCCGGGGATCTTGCCTGCCGCGAACGTCTTCTCCTGGTAATTCACGGTCAGCGGGAAAAAATCCACGCCGGGCTTCGGCGCCTTGGCCGCGACCGCCGTGCACAGCACGGTGGTCTCGCCGTAGGTCACCATGACGGCGCCGTCGGCCTGGCGGGCAACCTTGCCGGTCTCGATCACGAGCTTCCGGCCGGCCCACTGGAGTTCCACGCGATGGACGTTGAACATATCTCTCTCTTCCTTCCGCATCGGCCCGCACCGCCCATCGGCGCCGGCCGGTGGAGGCCGGCCCTGCCGGTCTCCGTCGTTGCCCCATCGGGTCGTCGCTCAATCGAAAACCCGGGGGAATAGTAGCCGATATCGAGGTAGCGCTCACATCGGCTGACAGGGGCGGACCCGTATCGGATTGCGCCCGGACCGGCGGGCCGGTCCCTGATGGAGAAAAGCCTGCGCAGGGGTTTCCTTGCGCAGGCTTTGTCCGGTGGCCGTTACTTGCGCAGGCCGAGGCGCTGGATCAGGCTCGCATAGCGGGCCTGGTCGATCTTCTTGAGGTAGTCGAGCAGACGGCGGCGCTGGCTCACCATCATCAGAAGGCCGCGGCGGGAATGCACGTCCTTCTTGTGTTCCTTGAAGTGGCCGGTCAGGTTGTTGATGCGCTCGGTGAGCACGGCAACCTGGACCTCGGCCGAACCGGTGTCGCCCGGCTTGGTGGCGTATTCGGTGATGAGCGCCTGCTTGCGCTCCGCGGTGATCGACATCGGGATCTCCTTTCAGATCAGAGGTTGAAGACCCTGACCGGGCGGACCTGGCCATCCTCGATTTCCGCAAGGGCAACGAGGGTGCCGGCGTTCATGACGCGGAAGATGCCGTCGCCCTGGTTGAGCACGCGGATCTCCTGTCCGGAACGTAAACGGTCCGCCTGAGGGCCGGTCACGGCCAGCGCCGGGATGTCGTCCAGCGCGGTCTCGACCGGCAACAGGGTGTCCGAAGACGGCGGGTTCTCCCACAATTCCCCGAGTTTTTCCAGCGAAAACGCCTGTTCCTCGCGGAACGGGCCGACCCGGGTGCGCCGCAGGGCGACGATGTGACCGTAACAGCCGAGCCCCGCGCCGAGGTCGCGGGCCAGCGCCCGGATATAGGAGCCCTTGCCGCATTCGACCTCGAAGACCGTATGGTCGGCATCGGGCATCTCGATCAGGTCGAAGCGGTCGATGCGGATCGGGCGGGCCTCCAGCACCGGGGCTTCGCCGCGCCGGGCGAGGTCGTAGGCGCGCTCGCCGTCGACCTTCAGCGCCGAATAGATCGGCGGCACCTGCATGATGTCGCCGCGAAACCGCGGCAGCAGCGCTTCGATCGCGGCGCGGTCGGGCCTCAGATCGGAGGTGGCGATGACCGCGCCCTCGGTATCGTCGGAATCGCGGCCTTCGCCCCAACGCACGGTAAAACGATACGTCTTGGCCCCATCCATCGCGTAGGAAACCGTCTTGGTCGCCTCGCCCAGCGCCAGCGGCAGGATGCCGGTCGCCAGCGGGTCGAGCGTGCCGGCATGGCCGATCTTGGCCGCCTGGGTCATGCGCTTGACCTTGGCCACGACATGCGCGGAGGTGAGCCCCGGCGGCTTGTCGATGATCAACCAGCCGTCGAGCTTGAGGCCCTTTTTCTTACGCATGATCTCTTAAGTCTCGTCGTCTTCCGGCTGGTCGAGGTCGGCTGCGACCCGGGGATCATGGAGCAGGCGCCCGATGCGGTCGGCCTCGTCGAAGCTGTCGTCGCGCTTGAACGACAGGTTCGGGGCGAAGCGGAGCCTGAGGCGCTTGGCGATCTCGCCGCGCAGATAGGCCGAGGCGCGGCCGAGCGCCGCCAGCACCGTGGCATCGTCCCGGCCGCCGAGCGGCAGGACGAAGGCGGTGGCATTGCGCAGATCGGGGCTGATGCGGACTTCAGACACCGTCACCGAGACCCCGACCAGGTCGGGATCCCGGAATTCGGCGCGCAGGAAAACCTCGGCCAGTGCGTGGCGGATTTCCTCGCCCACGCGCAACTGCCGCTGGCTGGCGGGCGTGCCGCGGTCACCTTTCTTCATGGCGGTACCTCGCGTGAAGCGGGGGCGGGCAGCCGATCAGAGCTGCCGCGCCACCTCCTCGATCTCGAAGCACTCGATGACGTCACCCTTCTGGATGTTCTCGTAATTCTCGAAGGCCATGCCGCATTCGAAGCCTTCCTTGACCTCGCGCACTTCGTCCTTGAAGCGCTTGAGGGTCGAGAGCGAACCTTCGTGGATGACGACGTTGTCGCGCAGCAGGCGCACCTTGGAACCGCGCTTGACGATACCCTCGGTGATCATGCAGCCCGCGACCTTGCCGACCTTGGTGATGTTGAAGACGTCGCGTATCTCGGCGTAACCCAGGAAGTTCTCGCGCACCATCGGGGCCAGCATGCCCGACAGCATCGCCTTCAGATCGTCGGTGACGTTGTAGATGATCGAGTAATAGCGGATGTCGACGCCATCGCGGGTCGCGAGATCGCGGGCCTGCTTGGAAGCGCGGACGTTGAAGCCGATGATCAGCGCCTTCGACGCGCCGGCCAGGGTCACGTCCGACTCGGTGATCGCGCCGACCGCGCCGTGCAGCACGCGGGCCGCCACTTCGTCGGTGCCGAGCTTCTGGGCCGCGCCGATGATCGCTTCGAGCGAACCCTGCACGTCGGCCTTGATGATGATCGGCAGTTCCTTCGATTCGCCGGCCTTGATCTTGGAGAACATCTGCTCGAGCGTGCCGCGGGCACCGGCCACCGCACGGGCATCGCGGGTGCGGCGGGTACGGAATTCCGCGACTTCGCGGGCACGGGCTTCGTTCTCGACCACGACGAACTCGTCGCCGGCTTCCGGCGTGCCCTGCAGACCCAGCACCTCGACCGGGGTTGCCGGGCCGGCCTCGGTCAGCTGGCGGCCACGCTCGTCGACCAGGGCGCGGACGCGGCCCCATTCGGCGCCGGCCACGAAGATGTCGCCGACCTTCAGCGTGCCGCGCTGGACCAGCACGGTCGCGACCGAGCCGCGGCCGCGATCGAGCTTGGCTTCGATGACGGCGCCTTCGGCGGCACGGTTCGGGTTGGCGCGCAGGTCGAGGATTTCGGCCTGCAGCAGGATGGCTTCTTCCAGCCGGTCGAGACCGGTCTTGGCCTTGGCCGAAACCTCGACGCACTGGGTTTCGCCGCCGAGCTGCTCGACGACGACTTCGTACTGCAGCAGTTCGCGGCGGACCTTGTCCGGGTTGGACTGCGGCTTGTCGACCTTGTTGATCGCCACGATCAGCGGCACGTTCGCCGCCTTGGCGTGGCGGATGGCCTCGATGGTCTGGGGCATGACGCTGTCGTCGGCCGCGACGACCAGGACGACGACGTCGGCCACCTTGGCGCCGCGGGCGCGCATGGCGGTGAACGCCTCGTGGCCCGGGGTGTCGAGGAACGAGATGCGCTGGCCCGACTTCAGCTGAACCTGGTAGGCGCCGATATGCTGGGTGATGCCGCCGGCCTCGCCCGAGGCCACGTCGGTCTCGCGCAGCGCGTCGAGCAGCGAGGTCTTGCCGTGGTCGACGTGACCGACGATCGCCACGACCGGCGGACGCGCCACCCGGGTCTCGTCGGCATCGGCGTCGCCGGCCAGGCCGGTTTCGACGTCGGCCTCGGTGACGCGGCGGAAGCGATGGCCGAACTCGGTCGCCACCAGTTCGGCGGTGTCGGCATCGATCGTGTGGTTGATCGTCGCCATCACGCCGATCTTCATCAGCGCCTTGACCACGTCGACGCCGCGCTCGGCCATACGGGCGGCCAGTTCCTGCACGGTGATGGTTTCGGGAATGACGACGTCACGCACGACTTTCTTCGGGGCCTCCTGGTCCATGGCCGCCATATGCATGCGCCGCTCGCGCTCGCGGGCACGACGGAAGGCAGCCAGGGAGCGGACGCGCTCGTCTTCATCGAGCGCCTTGGAAATGGTCAGCTTGCCGCTGCGGCGCGCCTTGTCGTCGCGGCCGGCCGGCTTGGCCGGCGCGGGGCGAGCAGCCGAGGCCCCGGCAACCTTGTTGGGGCCGAGGGAACGGCGCGGGCGATCATCGCCGCCGGCCGGCATC
>JAEYTW010000382.1 GCA_023433835.1 Pseudomonadota bacterium
GGCCCACGACCTGGTCGCCGAACGCCGCGCCGCGCGCCGCCGCCTCGATGCCGGCGGGGGCGGCCTGGCCGATCGCCGCGCCGCCTTCCACACCGCCGTCATCGAAGTCTGGCGCACCGATGCCGACCTGCGCTGCTTCGACCTGTCGCTCGATCCGTCCGACCGCAAATACGGCTCGGTCTGGGGCCGCGATCCCTATGCCTCGAATTACGGCTGCATCGGCTTCGGCCGCATCTGCACCGCCGATTCCTGGCTGTCGACCTGGTCGGGCCTGTCGTCGAACGCGGCGATGCCGCGCACGCTGGGCGCCGTCGAACAGCCGGCGCTGATGGTCGAATACAGCGGCGACAACACGATTTTCCCCACCGACGTGGCCGGCATGTACGCCACCTTGCGCACCGCCGACAAAAGCCTGCATCGCGTCCGCGGCGACCATCACGGCCGGGCGCTGGCCCGCGGCGAGGCGCCGGGCCGCGATGCCTGCGGCCGGCTGATCGAAGCCTGGCTGCGCGACAAGTTTCCCGCCTGATACGGAGATCGAACCTCGTGTCGAAGACCCATTACCGCATCGGCCAGATCGTGCCGTCGTCGAACATCACGATGGAAACCGAAATCCCCGCCATGCTACGGGCCCGTGAGACCATTGCGCCGGAACGCTTCACCTTTCATTCCAGCCGCATGCGCATGAAGAAGGTGACGCAGGCGGAACTGGCGGCGATGGATGCCGAATCCGTTCGCTGCGCCGCAGAACTGTCCGACGCGCGTGTCGACGTGATGGGTTACGCCTGCCTCGTCGCGATCATGGCGATGGGTCGCGGCTATCACCGGACCGCCCGGGAAAAGCTGTCGTCGGTGGTGACCGGGAACGGCAGCAATGCGCCGGTCGTGACCAGCGCCGGCGCACTGGTCGTCGACTATCTCGAGGCCGAGGGTTACGAGGTGGTCGACGCCATCTCGCTGGAGATCGAGGACAACCTGGCCGTCGCCGCGCGCGACCCGCTGGCCCTGGTCGACGTCGCCCGCCGCCTCTCGGTCGCCCAGGCCGATGCCGTGGTCGTCTCGGCCTGCGTGCAGATGCCGTCGCTGGCCGCGATCGATCCGGTGCAGACGCTGTGCGACCGCCCGACCCTGTCGGCGGCCGCCGCCACCGTCTTCACCATGCTGAACGGCCTGGGGCTGCCGACCCGCGTGCCCGGCGCCGGCGCCCTGCTGGCCGCCTGAGGCCCTTAACCAGAGACACCATCACCTGCAACGAAACCGGCCCGAAACATCGGGTCGCATCCGGGAGGAAACAATGAAAATCCTGTCTCTCACCGCCGCCGCCGCGGTGGCGCTTGCCCTTGGGTTCGGCCCTGCCGCCGCGCAGGACAAGAAATACGGGCCCGGCGTCACCGATACCGAGATCAAGCTGGGCCAGACCGTGCCGCTGTCGGGTCCGGCCTCGGCCTATTCCGGCTGGGGCAAGGCGCAAGGTGCCTATTTCGCCAAGATCAACGCCGATGGCGGCATCAACGGCCGCAAGATCAACCTGATCAGCCTGGACGATGGCTATTCGCCCCCCAAGACGGTCGAACAGACCCGCAAGCTGGTCGAGCAGGACCGCGTGCTGGCGATCTTCGGCAGCCTGGGCACGGCGCATATGGCCGCGGTGAAGAAATACCTGGCCGATCGCGGCGTACCGCAGCTGTTCGTCGGCATCGGCGCCAACATCTGGGGCACGCCGGTCGATTTCAAGTCGGCGACGATGTGGGCGCCCGAGCATCAGACCGAATCCGCGGCCTATGCCCGCTTCATCCTGCAGACCAACCCCAACGCCAAGATCGCCGTGCTGGCCCAGAACGACGATTTCGGGCGCAACATGATGAAGGGCCTGAAGGACGCGTTGCGCGACAAGGCGTCGATGATCGTGGCCGAGGCGACCTACGAAGTCGCCGACCCGACCGTCGATTCCCAGATCATCGCGCTGAAGGCGTCGGGCGCCGACACCCTGGTCAGCCTGGCCGCGCCGAAATGGGCGGCCCAGGCGATGCGCAAGGCCTATGACATCGGCTGGAAGCCGCAGCAGTTCGTGTTCTCGTTCTCGACCTCGGTCGAAAACGTGCTGAAGCCGGCCGGGCTGGAAAAGGTTGTGGGCGTGATGTCGGCGACCTATCTGAAGGATCCGACCAACCCGGCGCTGAAGGACGATCCCGGCGTCGTCGCCTATCTTGCCTGGGCCAAGCAGTATTTGCCCGGCGGCGACCCCGCCGATCCCCTGGTCATCCAGGGTTATTCGTCGGCCGAGCTGATGGCCGCGGTCATCCGCCAGGCCGGCAACGACCTGACGCGCGAGAACCTGGTCAAGCAGGCCAAGAACATCAAGGACCTGCAGCTGTCGATGCTGCTGGACGGCATCAAGGTCAACACCACGCCGTTCGCGCCATCGGGCATCGGGTCGCTGCGCCTGCAGCGTTTCGACGGCACGCAGTGGGCCGTCATCGACGGCGCCGGCCAGTGACATTGCTAGCGGTCGACGGGCTGCGCCTGCGCTTCGGGGGCATCATTGCCCTCGACGGCGTGGGGTTCACCGTGGCCGAGGGCGAGATCCGCGGCCTGATCGGGCCGAACGGCGCGGGCAAGACGTCGCTGTTCAACTGCCTCAGCCGGATCTACCGGCCGGACGAAGGGTCGATCACCTTCGCCGGCCGCGACCTGCTGGCCTTGGGCCCGCACCGGATCGCGGCCGCCGGTATCGGCCGCACCTTCCAGAACCTGGCGCTGTTTCCCAACATGACGGTGCGCCAGAATGTGATGGTCGGCGCGCATGCGACCGCCCATTGCGGTTTCCTGCGCGGCGCCTTCCGCCCGCGCGCCGTGCGGCTGGAGGAAGCCGAGATGGCCGCCCGGGCCGACGAACTGCTCGAATTCGTCCGCCTGTCCCATCTGGCCGACACGGCGGTCGGTGCCCTGCCCTTCGGTTTCCAGAAACGGGTCGAGACGGCGCGGGCCCTGGCCTGCCGCCCGCGTCTTCTGCTGCTCGACGAACCGGCGGCCGGGCTGAACCATGACGAATTGGGCGAGTTCGAGGCGCTGGTCCGCCAGATCCGCGACCGGCTGGGTGTCGCCGTGCTGCTGATCGAACATCACCTGAAGCTGGTGATGGCCTTGTGCGATCGCATCGTCGCACTGGATTTCGGCGCCCGCATCGCCGAAGGCACACCCGACGAGATCCGCCGCGACCCAGCCGTCATCAAGGCATATCTGGGGGCTGCGGCATGAGTACCGCCTTGCTCGACGTCCGCGCGCTGAAAGCTGCCTACGGCCCGGTCACCGCGCTGCACGGCATCGACCTGACCCTGCGGGCCGGCCAGGTCATGGCGGTGCTCGGCGCCAACGGCGCCGGCAAGACGACGCTGCTGCGTGCGCTGACCGGCGGGGTCGGCCTGTCGGGCGAAATCCGCCTGGACGGCCAGCGCATCGACGGCCAGCCGACCGAGCGCATCGCGCGCAAGGGCCTGGCCCTGGTGCCCGGCGGGCGCGGCACCTTCGTCGAGATGTCGGTCGAGGAAAACCTGGCCCTGGGCGCCTATATGCGCCGCGACCGCCAGGGCGTCGCCGCCGATACCGAAACCGTCTACGGCTGGTTCCCGCGGCTGCGCGAACGCCGCCGCCAGCAGGCCGGCAGCCTGTCGGGCGGCGAGCAGCAGATGCTGGCGATCGGCCGCGCACTGATGAGCCGGCCGCGCCTGCTGCTGCTGGACGAACCGTCCTTCGGCCTGGCGCCGCTGATCGTGCAGGAGATCTACCGTATCCTGCACCAGATCCGCGACAGCGCCGGCATGGCGATGGTCGTGGTCGAGCAGCATGCCGGTTTCGCGCTGGACCTGGCGGCCGACGCCATCGTCCTGGAACTCGGCCGCGTCACGGCGGCGGGGCCGGTCGCGGCCCTGCGCGACGATCCGCGCATCGTCGACGCCTATCTCGGCCACTGACGGTCACGGAGGACATCCAGTGGACCAGCTTCTGCACCAGCTGTTTTCCGGCATCGCCATGGGTTTCGTCTATGGCGGGATCGGCCTTGCGTTCGTGATGGTCTACCGTTCGACCCATCACCTGAATTTCGCCCAGGGCGAAATGGCGACGTTCTCGGCCTTAATCGCGCTGGCACTGATCGATGCCGGCCTGCCCTACTGGCTGGCCTTCGCCGCGACGCTCGGCACCTCGTTCGTCATCGGCGCCATCCTCGAATGGCTGCTGATGCGGCGCCTCGCCTCGGCCCAGACCTTGGGATCGGTCATGGTCACCGTCGGCCTGCTGATGCTGTTCAACAGCCTGAGCGGTTTCCTTTTCGGCTATTCCGCCCGGCCGGTGGCAAGCCCGTTCGAAGGCCTGCCCGATATCGGCTTCGGCCTGGTCTCGGTGCACGAGATCGGCGTGGCACTGGTCGTGCTGGCCATGGTCGCCGTGCTGTTCGCCTTCTTCCGGTTCACCAAGCTGGGCTTGGGCATGCGGGCGGCGGCCTACAACCCCGCCTCGGCCCGGCTGGTCGGGGTCAATGTCGGTCTGATGCGCTGCCTGGGCTGGGGCATCGCCGGCGCCATCGGCGCGGCGGTCGCGGTCATGGTCGCCCCGATCGTCTTCCTCGATCCCAACATGATGATGGGCATCCTGGTCTACGGTTTTGCCGCCGCTTTGCTGGGCGGGCTGGAGAACCCCTGGGGTGCCGTCGCCGGCGGGCTGATCCTCGGGGTGCTGGAAAACATCCTGG
Organism: Pseudomonadota bacterium; assembly: GCA_023433835.1. GTDB lineage: Bacteria > Pseudomonadota > Alphaproteobacteria > Ferrovibrionales > Ferrovibrionaceae > JAFKFH01. Next base: position 4,748 of record JAEYTW010000382.1, read on the forward strand.
GCGCCTATGTCATCCCCGGCGAACTGAAGCTGTCGGCGGCGCTGTCCATCATCCTGGTGGTGCTGCTGTTCCGGCCGGCCGGCATGTTCGGCCGCACCATCGTCAAGCGGGTCTAGAAAAATGCTGACCTCGATCATCCGATCCGCCGCGGCGACGCCGGCCGGCCGGCCCGACGGCCGCCGCCACCTGCCGCTGGGCAGCCTGGCCCTGGTGCTGGCCGGCTGCCTGGCAGCGCCGCTGCTGTTCGAAGGCTACCAGCTGTTTCAGGTATCTCTGACGCTATGCTACGCCGTCGCGCTGCTGGGGCTGAACCTGCTGGTCGGGCTGAACGGCCAGATCTCGCTAGGCCACGGTGCGTTCTTCGCCATCGGCGCCTATGGCGCGGCCGTCGCCATCGAACGGCTGGGCATACCCTACTGGCTGACCCTGCCGCTGGCCGGCACGGTCTGCCTGATGCTGGGTTTCCTGTTCGGCCTGCCCGCCCTGCGCTTCCAGGGTCATTACCTGGCCCTGTGCACCTTCGCCCTGGCGGTCGCCGTGCCGCAGATGCTGAAGGCCAGGCAACTCGAGGACTGGACCGGCGGCGTCTCGGGCATCGTGCTGTCGCCGCCGGCGGTACCGCAACTGCCGGGGCTCGATACCGACCGCTGGCTCTATGCGATTTCGGCCACGGTGTTCCTGATCGCGCTGTTCGCCGCCTGGAACCTGTCGCGGGGGCGCGTCGGCCGGGCGCTGCTGGCAATCAAGGAACAGCCGACGGCGGCCGCCGCGATGGGCATCGACATCGCCCTCTACAAGGCCACCACTTTCGGCATCAGCGCCGCCTTCGCCGGCGTCGCCGGGGCGCTGAACGCGATCCTGGTCCAGTTCGTCTCGCCCGACGCCTTCACCATCATCCTGTCGATCTCGCTGCTGACCGGCGTCGCCATCGGTGGTCTCGGCCTGGTTTCCGGCGCGATCTATGGCGCGCTGTTCATCCAGTACGTCCCCAACCTTGCCGAACAGGTGTCGAAGGCCGCCCCTTGGGCGATCTATGGCCTGGCGCTGATCGCCGTGACGCTGGCGCTGCCACGCCGCCACGCCGGCCCGGTGGAG
>JAEYTW010000357.1 GCA_023433835.1 Pseudomonadota bacterium
CGCCGGCCGGCGCCCGGCGCCGGCATGGGTCGTGAAGAATTTCTGGGTGCCGTGCTTGCGGCCGGTGCGCTTGCCTTCGCCGCCGTTGTCGCCGGTGCCGGCGGGCTGCCAGGGCGGCACCAGGTGATGCTTGCCCGGCCCGATCAGGTCGGCGCGGCCCATCGCCTTCAAGGCTTCGCGCAGCACCGGCCAGTTCTCGGCATCGTGATAGCGCAGGAACGCCTTGTGCAGGCGGCGCTGCTTCAGGCCCTTGGCGGCGAACACCGTCTCGCCGCCTTCGCGCCGGATCGGCTTCAGCGGGTTGCGGCCGGTATGGTACATCGCCGTCGCGGTGGCCATCGGCGAGGGCAGGAAGGTCTGCACCTGATCGGCGCGGAAGCCGTTCTTCTTCAGCCACAAGGCGAGGTTCATCATGTCCTCGTCCGTGGTGCCCGGATGCGCCGCGATGAAATACGGGATCAGGTAAAGCTCCTTGCCCGCTTCCTTGGCGTATTTGTCGAACAGCGACTTGAACCGGTCATAGGAACCCATGCCCGGCTTCATCATCTTCGACAGCGGCCCTTCCTCGGTATGCTCGGGCGCGATCTTGAGGTAGCCGCCGACGTGGTGGGTGACCAGCTCCTTGACGTATTCCGGGCTTTTCACCGCGAGGTCGTAGCGCAGGCCCGAGGCGATCGAGATCTTCTTGATGCCGGGGATCGCGCGCGCCTTGCGGTAGAGCTGGATCAGCGACGAATGGTCGGTGTTCAGGTTCTTGCAGATATCGGGATAGACGCAGGACGGACGCCGGCAGACTTCCTCGATCTTGGGATCCTTGCAGGCCAGGCGATACATGTTGGCGGTGGGGCCGCCCATGTCCGAGATCTGGCCGGCGAAACCCTTGGTCTTGTCGCGGATCTCGTGCAGCTCGCGCAGGATCGACTTTTCCGAGCGGGACTGGATGATGCGCCCCTCATGCTCGGTGATCGAGCAGAAGGTGCAGCCGCCGAAGCAGCCGCGCATGATGTTGACCGAGAAGCGGATCATCTCCCACGCCGGGATCCGCGCATCGCCATAGGACGGATGCGGGTTGCGGGCATAGGGCAGGTCGAACACCGCATCCATTTCCGGCGTGGTCAGCGGAATCGGCGGCGGGTTCAGCCAGACGTCGCGGTCGCCGTGGCGCTGGACCAGGGCGCGAGCATTGCCCGGATTGGCCTCCAGATGCAACAGGCGCGAGCCATGGGCATAGAGCGCGGGATCCTCGATCACCTGCTCGTAGGACGGCAGGCGGATCACCGTGGTGTCGCGCGGGCTGCGCACGCGCGCCGGCGTGTCGCCTTCCTGCTCGATCTCGCTCGAATCGATCTCGGTGAAGCCTTCCGGGATCGCGTCGCGGAAGAAGGCGGTGCCGCGCAGGTCGGTGATGGTCTCGATCGCGTCACCGCGGCCCAGCCGATGGGCGACGTCGACGATGGCGCGCTCGGCATTGCCGTAGCAGAGGATATCGGCCTTGGCATCGACCAGGATCGAGCGGCGCACCTTCTCCGACCAGTAGTCGAAATGGGCGATTCGGCGCAGACTGGCCTCGATGCCGCCCAGCACGATCGGCACGCCCTTGTAGGCTTCGCGGCAGCGCTGGGAATAGACGATCACCGCGCGGTCCGGCCGCTTGCCGCCCTCGTCGTTCGGCGTGTAGCTGTCGTTGTGGCGCAGCCGCCGGTCGGAGGTGTAGCGGTTGACCATCGAATCCATGTTTCCGCTAGTCACGCCGAAGAACAGCGCGGGCTTGCCCAGCGCCTTGAAGGCCCGGGTATCGCGCCAGTCCGGCTGGGCGATGATGCCGACGCGGAACCCCTGCGCTTCCAGCAGGCGGCCGATGATAGCCATGCCGAAGGACGGATGGTCGACATAGGCGTCGCCGGTGACCACGATGATGTCGCAGCGGTCCCAGCCGAGCTGTTCCATCTCCGCCCGGGTGGTGGGCAGGAACGGCGCGGTGCCGAAACGATGGGCCCAATAGGGCCGATGCGAAAACAGGGGCTTGGCTGGCAACATCACCTGGCGTCCGGGAAAGCGGTTAGCGGCCCTCGGGGCCGCCGGCTGGCGCGTAAGGCGCCGGCGCGCCGCCACGGGCGGCACGCGCGGCCGATCTCATAGCACGTCCGCGCCCGAATGTGAAATTGCTGGACGCCCTATCATGCCAGCCATGCGCGGCTTAGAGTTCCCCGCCATGACCGGTTTCTGCCGCGACTGCCTCGTCGACGTGCCCCCGGCTGCGGCGCGCTGCCCGGCCTGCGGCTCGCCGCGGCTGCTGCGGCACCCGGAGCTGGATGACCTCTCGATCGCCCATATCGATTGTGACGCCTTCTATGCCACCGTCGAGAAGCGCGACGACCCCTCCCTGGCCGACAAGCCGGTGATCATCGGCGGCGGCCGGCGCGGCGTCGTCTCGACCTGCTGCTACATCGCGCGGATTTCCGGCGTGCGCTCGGCCATGCCGATGTTCAAGGCCCTGGCGCTCTGCCCTCAGGCCGTGGTGATCCGGCCCAACATGGCGAAATATGTCGAGGTCAGCCGGCTGGTGCAGGCGCGGATGCAGGCGATCACCCCGCTGGTCGAGCCGTTGTCGCTCGACGAAGCCTTCCTCGACCTCACCGGCACCGCGCGGCTGCATCATGCAAGCCCCGCCCGCACGCTGGCCCGCCTGGCGCTCGAGATCGAGCGCGAGATCGGCATCACCGTCTCGGTCGGCCTGGCGCCCAACAAGTTCCTGGCCAAGCTCGGCTCCGAAATCGACAAGCCGCGCGGCTTCATGGTGATCGGCCGGGCCGAGGTCCGCAGCTTCCTGGCCGACCGGCCGGTGTCGGAAATCTGGGGCGTGGGCAAGGTGCTGCGCGAGAAACTGGCGGCCGACGGCATCACCCGGATCGGTCAGCTGCAGGGTCGCGATCCGCTGCAACTGATGGCTCGCTACGGCGCCATCGGCAACCGGCTGGCCCGGTTCTCGATCGGCGAGGACGACCGGCAGGTCCAGCCGGAGCGCGAGGCCAAGAACGTGTCCTCGGAAACCACCTTCGACGAGGATATCGCCGCCTTCGACCGCCTCAGGGCCGTATTGTGGCGGCAATGCGAGAAGGTGGCCAAGCGGCTGAAGAAGTCGGCGCTCAGCGGCACGACCGTGAACCTGAAGCTGAAATCGGCCGATTTCCGCATCCGCAGCCGCGCCGCCACCCTGCCCGATCCGACGCAACTGGCCGAAACCATCTATCGCACCGCCCTGCCGCTGTTGAAGGGCGAATGCGACGGCACGCGCTACCGGCTGCTGGGGGTGGGGGTGAGCAACCTGACGGACGGGGATATGGCCGACCCGCCCAGCCTGCTCGACCCCGAGGTCGGCAAGCGGGCCGCCGCCGAGCGGGCGATGGATGCGGTACGGGCGAAATTCGGCGACGCGGCGATCCTGAAGGGCCGCGGCCTCAGCAGCGGGGGGCGGGCAGAACCTCCAGCCGGATCATCGTCCCCTTCATCGCATAGTCGCCGTAATCCAGGACCAGATCGTCGCTGATCCCGTTTTCATAGAGGCGGAAGCCGAATTCGTAGAGCGGTGCTTCCATCTGTTCGCCCTGATGGAAGTAACCCAGCCGCACCGGCCAGGACCGCACGCCCTTCAGCGCCGCCCGGGCGGTATCCGATACCTTGTCGGTGCGCGGCTTGCCGATGAACGCGGTAATGCCGTAGAGGCCCTCGTCGGTCGAGCCGTCGAAGACCGTCGCCGCCAGGTTGGCCTTGCCCGAGGTGCCGGCCTGGATCAGCCGCATCGTGTGCTCGGCCGGAAACATCGTGCCGACCGGCAGGTCGATGATGTCCTCGTTTGGCCGCGAATAAGCGACCGAACCGCCCTTGCCCCGGCCGCGCAGCCGCGCCTGGCCGGCATATTCCTCGCTGCGCTGGCCGTCGTAGTCCTGGCGGACGTTGAAGCGATAGCGCAGCCCGTCGCGGGCTTCCCAGCTCGTGGTCGAGAAATCCGACAGCGCGCTCGCGCCGTCCGCGTTGGTCGTCTGCACGACGACACGCTGGGCGGTGGTGTAGCCGTCGCAGACATCCTCGAATTCGAAAACGAATCGGCCGGAGAGATCGACGACGCCGCCGCCCTGGTCGCTGCGGCCCAACGACAGGTCGTAAATGGCGCGATAGGACACCAGCGGGGCCGCCACCGTCGCACCGGCGCCGAGGCCCACTACCAATAGCGCCGCCAGGGCCGCCCCGGCCCTCAGCGCGCCCCGAAACTGAAATCTCCGGTCCATCAACGCCGCTGCCCAATCCCGCTCCGACCATCCGCCCCTATTGTGGCGCTGCACCATGGCCGTGTTCACGTTATATCTGGAAGGGTTTATAGGGGGCGTCAAGCGACGCCGCCATGCTTGTCGCTTAATCGCAACGGATGATGCTGAAATGGCACAAAAGCCGAGACTGCTGGTGACCCGGCGCCTGCCGCCCAACGTGACCGCCCGGGTGCAGCGCGATTATGACGCCATCCTGAACATGGCGGACGACAAGCTCGACGCCGACGCCATCATGGCCCGGATCGACGATGCCGAGGCGATCCTGATCGCCGCCGGCGACCGCGTCGATGCCGGGCTGATCGCCCGGTTGCCGGCGCGAATCAAGGCGATCGCGACCTTCTCGGTCGGCTACGAACATATCGACGTCGCCGCCGCCAAGGCCCGCGGCATCATCATCACCAACACCCCCGACGTGCTGACCGACGCCACCGCCGACATCGCGCTGCTGCTGCTGCTCGCCGCGTCCCGCCGGGCCTACGAGGGCGAGCGGATGGTGCGCGAGGGGCGCTGGACCGGCTGGCACACGACGATGCTGCTGGGCCCCAGCCTCGCCGGCAAACGACTCGGCATCTTCGGCATGGGCCGCATCGGCCGCGCCGTTGCCGCCCGCGCCCGGCCCTTCGGGTTGGAAATCCACTACTATAACCGCAGCCGGCTGATCCCCGACCTCGAGCACGGCGCGATCTACCATGCCGATCCCGAAAGCCTGCTGCGCGTTTCCGACTTCCTGTCGCTGAACGCGCCGTCCGGCCCCGAAACCCGCGACTTCCTCAATACCGAGCACATCGCCCTGCTGCCTGACGGCGCCGTGGTGGTCAACACCGCCCGCGGCGACCTGGTCGACGACGACGCGCTGATCGCAGGCCTGAAGTCCGGCAAGCTGTTCGCGGCCGGCCTCGACGTTTTCAAGGGCGAGCCCAAGCTCGATCCGCGCTACGCCGAACTCGACAACGTCTTCCTGCTGCCGCATGTCGGCTCGGCGACGTTCGAGACCCGCGACGCGATGGGGTTCACCGCGCTGAACAACCTGGATGCGATCTTCGCGGGGAGGACACCGCCCAATCCGGTGTGAGGAACCGAATTCCACGAGGTGCGATCGCTCTTGCACCTTTCTTTCCAATTCCGAGATAATGAGCCATGGATCCTGCACGCCTGAAGGCAATCAAGGAAACGCTGGCTGGCCGTACAGCAGAACACACAGCCACCAAGAAATCTGCGCGCGAATGGATTTTGCGAGACGGCGTTCATCGCAGTGACGGATGGCTCAAACGTGACCCATCCGAAGCAGACGCCGCGCCGAAGAAAACCAGTTGAGCCGTCTTCGGACCTCCTTTGTCCTTGGCTATCACGGTTGTGAACGCGAGATAGGCGAGCGCGTTCTGAATGGCGAGCCATTCAAGGCGGATTTTGATTGGCTTGGGCCGGGAGCTTATTTCTGGGAAAGCGACCCTGAAAGAGCGGAAGATTGGGCCCGCAACAGACCGGGGGATCGCGCCTTCAAAGAGCCATTCGTGATCGGTGCGGTTGATCTACGCAATTGCCTCGATCTTACGACTCGGCACGGTATAGCGGTGCTCCAGGCTTCCTTCGACAGCTTCCAAAGCGGGCTGCAGAAAGCCAAGTTGCCGATGCCGACAAACGATGACGTTCGGCATGATCTGCAGAAAGATAAGTTACTCAGACGCCTCGATAATGCGGTGATCCGGCATCTCCATCAGAATCTCGATGACGGCTATCAACTGTGGCTCCAAAGCGGTGCGACAACCGCTCCGCCGCCGGAACCGTTCGATACGGTTCGCGGACTGTTTCCGGAAGGTGCGCCCGCATACGAAGGAGCCGGTATTCTCATCAGAACTCATACACAGATCGCCGTGCGAAATCCGGACTGTATCCTCGGCGTCTTTCGGCGACGCGACCACCAGACCTCGATCGTCTAGGCCAGTTTGCATGCGCACGCAGAACACGAACCCCGCCTACCTCAAATTCCGGAACTTACTCCCGTCAACTGGCCGGTATCCTGCCCGTTGGGTAGATATTTTCTCCAATACCGATGAATATCTTCGCTATCGCGACGTCGAAGTTGTCTTCATTCCTCGAGGAGAAGACGCCCCGGATATGCCCGACGCATTCTGGGAAGAATTTGCGGTTTATACCCGTCGCTGGATGGCAGATTTTGGCAATTCCGTCGCCGGCTGGATGGCTCCGGAAGGGTTCACGCCGGAATATGTATTCGGAATGATGCTGGATCGCGGATTCGCCAATCAGGCAGAACTCGACGTCGCGTTGAACGAATTCGCCCATATCGAGGAGTGCGATTGGGCCAGACAACTCCGCGATGGTCAATTTCTGAGCGAAGCCCTGATTAACGGCGCGCAGGATAGGGATGCGGTGCTTTCAGCGCTTCGGACACTCGTAATAGGCGAGGGTTTGCCCTGGGCGCGGTCCATGTTGAATGTCCTGGAAGACGAAGACAACTGAGCTGCCCCTCTTCATGATCGTCGCCGCATCAGCCCGTCGCGCACGTGGCGGGCGAATTCCTGCACCGCCGGGCCGCCGTCATGGGCCGGCAGATGCAGGTTGACGGCGAAGTTCGGCAATGGCGGCAGGCCGGCTTCCGGCCCCAGGATCGTCAGGTCCGACGGCACGGTCGAAGCCAGCCAGGCGGTGACCGCCAGGTCGGTGCGCACCGTCGCCGTCGTCGCCTCGATATTGCCGTTCTCGAACACCGTCCGCCAGGACAGCCCGGCCTCGGCCAGCGCCGCCAGCACCGCGGGACGGAAGGCGCAGGCATCGGCCACCATCGAAACCGGCAGCGGGCGTTTCAGATGGGCACCGCCGTCGCGGGCGCCGGCCCAGACCAGGCGCTCGACGCTCAGGGTCTCGCCGCCGCCGGCCCCGGCGGGCTCCTCGATCACCGCGAGGTCGATCTCGCCGGCCGCCAGCCGCTCGGCCAGTTCCGGCGAGGCGGCGCAGGTCAGCGCGATCTCGACCTGCGGTCGCGCCTCGGCGAAACCCTTGATGACGGGGGCGAGGCTGGTGCCGACGAGGTCGTAGGGCACGCCGAAACGGACGCGGCCCGAGATCGCCCCGCCGGTGACCTCGGCCCAGATCTCGTCGTTCTGGCCCAGCAGGCGCCGCACCTTGGGCAGCAGCCGCTCGGCTTCGGCCGTCGGCTTCAGCCGCCCCTGCTCGCGCCGGAACAGCAGGAAGCCGAACTGGTCCTCCAGCCGTCGGATCTGCTGGCTCACCGCGCCCTGGGTGAGGTTGAGGACGTTGGCGGCCGCAGTCATCCCGGCCTTGTCCATCACGGCGGCGAAGCTGCGCAGAAGGGTGATATCGAGGTTGCGGGTCATCGCCGGCCATTATGATTTCTAATGGCTGATACCACAAACATTGCCTGTGCTGATCCAGCCACGCCGCCTACCGTCGCCGTCATGGAATCATTGGCATTGTTCGCACTGGTCGCGACCATCACCCCGGGCGGGGCGACCACGCTCACCACCGCCTCCGGCGCCCGCTTCGGGTTTCGCCGCTCGGTCCCGCTGATGGCGGGCATCGCGGTCGGGCTGGGCACGCTCGCCGCCGCGGCCGCCGCCGGCCTTGCCGGGGTGCTGCTGGCCTTTCCCGCGCTGCAGACCGGCATGAAGATCGTCGGCTCGGCCTATCTGCTGTGGCTTGCCTGGCAGATCGCCTCGGCCGGGCGGCCGACTGGCGGGGCCGGGCCGCAGAACCCGACCAGCTTCCTCGGCGGCGCGCTGCTGCTGTGGCTCAACCCGAAAGGCTGGGCGATGGCGTTCGGCGCGGCGGCCTCGTTCGCCATGCTCGCGGCCGACCCGCTGCGCCTCGGCCTGCTGCTCGGCCTGACCTTCGCGCTGTCGGCCGGCATCTCGCTGACGCTGTGGTGCCTCGCCGGGCTGATGCTGGCGCGGCTGTTGCGCAGCGACCGGCACTGGCGGCTGGTCAATGCCGGCCTCGGCCTGCTGCTCGCCCTCTCCATCCTGCCGATGTGGCGCTGATGATCGACCTCATGTCCGCCCTGGAAACCGTCACCGCGCCTTGGTCGCCACGGGTGGTGGCCCGGGTCAACGACCAGTACGTCAAGGTCGCCAAGCTCAAGGGCCAGCTCGCCTGGCACGCCCATGACGACGAGGACGAGCTGTTCTGGGTGCTGAAGGGCCGCCTGCGCCTCGAGTTCGAGGACGGCCATGTCGACCTCGAACCGGGCATGCTGCATGTCGTGCCGCGCGGGAAACGGCACAACCCGGTCGCCGAGGAGGAATGCTGGATCGTGCTGATCGAGACGATTACCACGCGCCATACCGGCGACGTCGATACGCCGCAGAGCAAGTCGATCGAGCAGCAACTCAGCGGCTGAGGGTGAAGATCTCCTTGGGCTCGCGCACACCGCGCAGGCTCTGATGGCCGAGCGAGACCAGCCGGGCGCCGCATTCGGTGGCCGCCCGGGCGAATTCGGCCGAGACCAGCAGGTTGTGGTCGAGATCCTTGCACAGGGCTTCGATCCGCGCCGCCTCGTTGACTGCCGGGCCGATGACGGTGAAGTCGAGGCGCGAGGCGGTACCGACATTGCCGTAGAACACTTCGCCGAGATGCAGCGCGATGTCGAGATCGAGGCAGGGCAGCCCGGCCTCGGCCCGGGCCCGGTTCAGGACCCGCACGCGCTCGAACGCCTCGGTCGCAGCCCCCAAGGCGCGCGCGCAGACGACGCGGGCATCGCCGCCGTCGCCATCCTCGTCCAGCGCGAAGGTGGCGAGCATGCCGTCACCGAGGAATTTCAGGACCTGCCCGCCATGGGCCTGCACCGGGCTGCCCATGCAATCGAGATAATCGTCCAGCCAGGCGATCAGGTCGCTGCCGACGCCTGAATCGGTCATGCCGGTGAAATTGCGCAGGTCGGCATAGAGCAGCACGGCGCGGATCGGCATCACCGAGCCGCGGTGGATATCGCCGTTCAGCACCCGGTCGGCCGCGTCGGTGCCGATATAGGTGTCGAGCACGTTGCGCGCGACCTGGATCGAGGAAGCGCCCTTGATCGCCAGCGCCATGGTCGAGACCAGCCGGGTCAGGGCTTCGACCTCGTCCTCGGTCATGCCGTCCGGCCGGTCGACCGTCCAGCTCGATACCATGCCGACCTCGACCCCGGTATCGGAGGTCAGGCCGAAGCCGAAACCGAAGGCCAGCGCCAACCAGTCGGAATAGCCTTCGTCGCGGAATTCGGTCAGCACGGGAAAATCGTGCACGGCGTCCGGCCCCGTGAGGTGGCGGCGCATCACCGAGATGTGGTTCTCCAGCATGTGGCGGAACGGGCTTTCGTTCCAGCCGCTGGCGGGGGTGTCCGAATGCAGGAACGTGTCGCTGGTGACCGCGCCGCCGCGCTTCCAGCTGTGGGCGTGGGCGCGGAACAGGGGATGCAGGGTCGAGACGCCGATGAAGGCGCGGGCCAGCGGGAATCCGGTCGCCGACAGCCGCTCGCAGAACCCGTTGAACAGGTCTTCCGCCGAGATGCCGGCCAGCGACGACTGGATCAGCCAGGCATAGATCGAGCGCATGTCGAAGCCCGGTTCGGGCAGGGTGAACGGCGCTTTGGTGTCGGCGGACGACATTTACGGGTGCTCGCGGCAGGTTCCGACGAAGGCAGGATAACCCAGAAGACCATTGCCAAGCCGGCGGAAGCGCGGCAAGACAACGCGGGTCCAGAATATGCGTCTCAGCATGTAGGGAGAAATTTCATGGCCGGCAAGATCGATGCGCGTCTGACGGAACTGGGTATCGAGCTGCCGCAGGCCGCCGCGCCCGCCGCCAACTACGTGCCCTATTCGATTTCGGGCAACCTCCTGTTCGTCTCCGGCCAGATCACCATGCTGAACGGCGAGCTGAAGTTCGTCGGCAAGGTAGGCCAGGACCTCGACGTCGACCAGGCCCGCCAGGCCGCGCGCCTCTGCGGCCTGAACCTGATCGCCCAGGCCCGCGCCGCCTGCGGCGGCGACCTCGACCGGGTCAAGCGCTGCCTCAAGCTCGGCGGGTTCGTCAATTGCGTCGACGGCTTCACCCAGCAGCCGGCGATCATCAACGGCGCCTCCGACCTGATGGTCGAGGTCTTCGGCGAGGCCGGCAAGCATGCCCGCTTCGCCGTCGGCACCAATGCCCTGCCGCTCGGTGTCGCCGTCGAGATCGAAGCCATTTTCGAGCTGGCCTGATGGCCGGGCTGCTCGGCCGTCTCGCCGATCTCGGCCTGGAACTGCCGCCGATCCACCCGCCGGTCGCCAATTACGTGGGCGCGACCGTCGCGGTTTCGGCCGGGCAGATCTGGGTGTCCGGCGAAGGGCCGATGTGGGGTACCGAGTGCCGCTTCCGCGGCAAGGTCGGCCAGGACCTGACGGTCGACCAGGGCCGCGCCGCGGCCGAGCTGACCGGGCTGAACCTCTTGAAGCAGGCGATATCGGCGCTCGACGGCGAAGCCGACCGCCTGACCGGCTGCGTCCGCCTGCTCGGCCTCGTCCATTGCGCAGCCGGTTTCGACCAGGGCCACCAGGTGATCGCCGGCGCCGCCGAACTGATGGCCAGGCTGTTCGGCCCGGCCGGCAGCCCGGTCGTCTCGATCACCGGCGCGCCGGCCCTGCCCATCGGCATCGCCACCGAACTCGACGCCGTCTTCACCTTCCGCTGATAGCCATGCCCCGTTCGATTCCCGCCTGGATCACCGATACCCCGATCGCCCATCGCGGCCTGCATGTGCGGGCCGCCGGCATCCCGGAGAACAGCCAGGCGGCCTTTGCCGCCGCGGCCGAGCATCGCTGGGGCCTGGAGCTCGACGTCCGCCTGTCGCGCGACGGGATCGCCATGGTCTTCCATGACGCAACCCTCGATCGCGTCTGCGGCCGCCCGGGCCGGATGAGCGACCTGACCGCGGCCGAGCTGGGCCGGCTGCATCTGTTCGACACGGCCGAGACCATCCCGACACTCAGGGAAACGCTGAACCTGATCGCCGGCCGGGTGCCGATCCTGATCGAGGTCAAGAATTACAACGACGCCCGGGTCGGCCCGCTGGAAGCCGCGGTGCACGCCGCGCTGGACGGCTATACCGGCCCCTATGCGGTGCAGAGCTTCAGCCCGATGACCGTCGACTGGTTCCGCCGCCACATGCCCCAGGTGCCGCGCGGCCAGCTCGCCTCGATCGACGCCGATTTCCCGAACATGACCCTGGCGGGCCGCATGATCCTGCGCGCCGCGCTGCGAGCCTGGTTCGGCAATCCCGACTTCGTCGGCTACAACGTCCAGTACATGCCGGCCCCGCTGACCCGCCGGGCGCGCGAGCGCGGCCTGCCGGTGCTGGCCTGGACCGTGCGCACCATGCTGCAGCGGGCCCAGGCGCTGGCCCATGCCGACAACCTGATCTTCGAGAACGTGACGCCGGTCTGATGGCGGCCGGGGGCGCCTTCCGTCTCGGCATTGCCCACCGCCTCGACCAGGTCGACCCGGCCGCGTGGGATGCCTGCGCCGGGCCGGACAATCCCTTCGTCAGCCATGGTTTCCTCGCGGCCCTGGAAGACAGCGGCTCGGCCACCGCCGAAACCGGCTGGGCCCCGCATCACCTGCTGCTGCACGACGAAGGTTCGGACCGCCTGGCCGGTGCCCTGCCGCTCTATCTGAAAAGCCACAGCCAGGGCGAATACGTCTTCGACCACGGCTGGGCCAATGCGCTGCAGCAGGCCGGCGGGCGCTATTATCCGAAGCTGCAATCCTGCGTGCCGTTCACCCCCGCCACCGGCCCGCGCTTTCTCGCCGCCGGATCCGACGACCGCGAGGCGGTGATCTCGGGCCTGGCCCGGTCGGCGATCGGGCTCACCCGCGACAACAACATCTCGTCGTTCCACGTCACCTTCCCGACCGCGGAGGAAGCAGCCCTCGCCGCCCCGCTCGGCCTGCTGCACCGGATCGGCGAGCAGTACCATTGGGACAACGACGGCTACGCGACCTTCGACGACTTCCTCGAAGCCCTGAACTCGCGCAAGCGCAAGATGATCCGGCGCGAACGGCGCGAGGCGGTGGCATCGGGCATCGACATCCTGCGGCTGACCGGCGACGACCTGGCCGAGGAACACTGGGACGCGTTCTTCGCCTTCTACATGGATACCGGCAGCCGCAAATGGGGCCGGCCCTATCTGACGCGCGAGTTCTTCACCCTGCTGCATCAGCGGCTGCGCCATCGCGTCATGCTGGTGATGGCCCGCCGTGCCGGGCGCTGGATCGCCGGCGCCCTGAACCTGATCGGGTCGGACGCGCTCTACGGCCGCAACTGGGGCTGCGTCGAACAACATCCGTTCCTGCATTTCGAGTGCTGCTACTACCAGGCGATGGATTTCGCCATCGAGCGCGGCCTGAAGCGGGTCGAGGCCGGGGCGCAGGGCGAGCACAAGATCCAGCGCGGCTACGTGCCGCGCCCGACCCATTCGCTGCACTACATCACCGAGCCCTCGTTCCGCCGCGCCGTCGAGCGTTTCCTGATGCAGGAGCGCGAGGCGGTGGCGCAGGAGATCGAGCATCTCGGCCAGTACCTGCCGTTCCGCCACAAGCCGGAGGACGAGGATCCCGAATGATGCTGCCGGTTGCAGCGATGCTGGCGGCCACCTGCGGTTTTGCCATGGCCTCGACCCTGTCCAAGCTGTTGCTGTCGCATCTGGCGACGACGCAGGTCAACATGCTGCGCTTCGGCGTGGCCGCCCTCGTGCTATGGGGCGTCGTGGTCGCGACGGGCCAGCTCGGGCGTATCAGGCGGGTCGGGTTCAAGCCGGTCATCCTCGGCCTGATCGATCCGGGCACGGTGTCGCTGATCTTCGTCACCGGCCTTTCCCTGACCAAGGCCAGCCACGGCCTGGTGCTGTTCGCGCTGGCCCCGGTGCTGATGCCGGTGCTGGCCTTCCTGGTGCTGCGCGAACCGATCCGGCGCTCGACCTACGGTTCGGCGGTGCTGGCCATCGCCGGCACGCTGGTGCTGTTCCTCGGCGCCGATTCCGGCGGCGGCGGATCGCTGACCGGCGACCTGATCTGCCTGGGCTCGGTCGTGCTGACCTCGACGTCGGTATTGCTCGCCCGCCGCGTCGCCTCGGGCACCGGCGGCAATGCGCTGCCGACCACGGCGGTGCAATTGACCATGGCCGCCGTGCTGCCGCTGCTGGTCGAGCTGGCCTTGCCGCGCGCCGTGCCCGCCATCGCCGATGTCCCGCCGCATGTCTGGGCGATCGGCCTGGCCATGGGCGTCTGCGGCGGCGCGCTGCCGTTTCTCTTGTTCAATTACGCCCTGACGACGATGCCGGTCGGCCGGGCCAGCATGTTTCCGCCGCTGGTCGCCCCGATCGGCGTGGTGCTGGCGACGCTGCTGCTGGGCGAGACGCTGGGTCTCCCCGTGCTGGTCGCGATCGCGCTGCTGCTGACCGCGGTTTTCCTGCCCAATATCCTGGCGGCGCTCAAGCGGGCGCCTTGACCGCATCCTGGTCGGGCGTCTCGATCGGCAGGCCGAGCGCCGCGCCGATTTCCAGAAAGGCGCGGTTGACCTGGGTGATGTGAAAGATCACCGCCGTGAACCGCAGCAGGTCGCGGCGGGCTTCCGGCCCCTCGCTCCGGATCGGTTCCAGCCGGCGATAGAGCCGCGCGCGCAGCTCGGCCAGATGACGCAGCGGCCCGACGCGGCGATCGAGCCCCAGGCGGATCGAGGCGACGTTCCCGGCGATGCGCTGCGCCACCGCCTGCAGTTCGGGCGCGACCTTCGGGCCGAGGCCCGTGCCCGTCGCCTGCGACAGCGAGCCGGCAAAGGCATGCAGGAAGCGCAGGGCCAGCCGCAGCGCCTCGATCCGCCGCGGCAGGTCGGGCGGGCCGCCCAGCCCCACCCGCGCCTCGAACATCACGGCGGGCAGCAAGGGCAGCAGCGCGTCGAGCCGGGCGTGCAGCGCATCGAGTTCGGCTGACATGTCGACGGCTTCCTCGGCCCGGCCGAGCGCGGCGATGGCGGCATCGAGCAGCCGGGCGGCATCGTCGAGCACGCTGCGGAAATCGGCCTCGGCCCGCGTCGTCACCCGCATCGGCAGCAGGACCAGCGAGGCGACGACGCCGATGCCCGCCCCGATCAGCGTGTCGACCAGCCTGATGATCTCGTATTCACCCGACGGCAGCAGGTAATGCAGCAGGATCAGCACCAGGATGGTCGCCCAGAACACGCTCCAGCGATAGCTGCCGCCGAAGGTGATCAGGAAACCGAACAGGGCGGCGAGGATGACAGCGAATTGCAGCCCGGGCCACGGCGCGACGACCAGCCAGACGAAATGGGCCGCGACCACCCCGGCGATGGTGCCGAGCGTGCGTTCGGCACCGCGCACCAGGTTCTCGCCGAAACTGCCGCAGACGATCAGCATCGCGGTCGCCGCGACCCACAGCGGCCGCTCGGTCCAGCCGAGATCGTAGAGGCCGATGGCGATCGCCACCGCCAGCGCGGCCTGCGCGCCCAGGCGGAAGGCGGGATGGATCGTCATGACAGCGCCTCGTGCGCCAGCGCCGCCGCCTCGCCGACCTGGGCCAGCGCCGAGAGGACGCGGGCGGCACGGAAGAACCAGCCGGCCTCGGTATCATCGCCGCCGGTGACCTCGACCAGCCATTCACCGCTGCGGTCACGCGTCGCCCGCCACTCGGCGGCCGTGCCGCGGGCATCGAGATGGCGGTCCAGCGCGGCAATGTAATCGGCCAGCGCCGTCTTCAACGCCGGCGGCCAGCCCTGCGGCCGATGGACGGTCATGATCGATTCCAGGCCGATGACCTCGACGGCGATCACCAGCGAGGTTTCGATGTCGTGCACCTGCAGCGCCACCTGGCGGCCGATTTCGGCGAAGTCGCCGGTGCCGGCCAGGGTGGTCAGCGCCAGCCGGGCCCGCGTCAGCCGCTTCAACCGGCGATGCGCCCGGTCGCTGGCCGTGGGCGAGGTCGGCGCCTCCAGCAAGGCCGGCAGGCTCGCCACCACCTCGCGGATCGCTCCGCGGCAGGCGGCCAGCTGGTCGCCCAGGGCCAGTCGGGGCGACGGCGGCGGCAGAATCGCGCGCATGCCCAGCGCCACGGCCCAGCCCGCCGCGGCCATCGCCAGCACTTCGGGCAGCATGGCCGGCGGTACCGGGCTGAACAGGCTCGACAGGAACGC
This sequence comes from Pseudomonadota bacterium, assembly GCA_023433835.1. Lineage (GTDB taxonomy): Bacteria > Pseudomonadota > Alphaproteobacteria > Ferrovibrionales > Ferrovibrionaceae > JAFKFH01. Next base: position 15,523 of record JAEYTW010000357.1, read on the forward strand.
GATCAGCATGCCGACGCCGGCGGTGGTGAAGGGTTCGCCGAGCCGGCGCGCCGAAATGCCGGCAAATACCGCCACCAGCAGCAGCACGTCGAGCAGCCGGTGATGGGCCTGCCCCAGGCTTGGCACCGCCTGGGTCGCCATCAGGATGGCAAACATCACGGCGTGCCAGCCGATCGCCTCGCGCCGCAGCGGCCATTTCACCATCACATGGGTGATGATCGCCGACAGCCCGGCCGCCATCTCGACCACCGGCGACAGCGTGACATGGCCGCGCCAGGCGGCCAGTTGCACCACCCCCTCGGCCAGCAGCAGGATGACGACGCCGGCGGCGGCGCGGGTCAGGCGGACGAGACCGGGATCCTGCCGCCGCCAGGCACCGCCGAGACGCTCAAGAACGCCAGATGCCGTCATCGAGAATGGCGCCGATGCGGGCCCGGGCCGTGGGCATGTCATGCCCCTGGGCCGCCAGCCAGGCATCGTCGTAATAGGTATGGCGGTAACGTTCGCCCCCGTCGCACAGCAAGGTGACGACCGAGCCGGCGCGGCCCTCGGCCTTCATCGCGCACATCAGCTGCAGCGCGCCGACGAAATTGGTCCCGGTGGAGCCGCCGCACAGCCGGCCAAGGCGTTCGGACACCAGCCGCATCGCCGCGAACGAGGCGGCATCGGGCACCTTGATCATGTGATCGACGATCTCGGGCAGGAACGAGGGTTCAACCCGCGGCCGGCCGATGCCCTCGACGCGCGAGCCGGCCTGGCCGGTCAGGCCGCGGTCGCGGGTGCGGTAGAAGTCGAAGAACACCGAGTTCTCGGGATCGACGACGCAGACCCGGGTGGCCAGCCGCTTGTAGCGCACGAAGCGGCCGATGGTGGCCGAGGTGCCGCCGGTCCCGGCGCCGACCACGATCCAGTCGGGATCGGGCGCCGATTCGCGCGCCATCTGGTCGAAGATCGACTGCGCGATATTGTTGTTGCCGCGCCAGTCGGTGGCCCGTTCGGCATAGGTGAACTGGTCCATGAAATGGCCCGAGGTCTCGGCCGCCAGCCGGTGGGAAGCCTCGTAGATCTGGCCGGCATTGTCGACCAGGTGGCAGCGCCCGCCGTAGAACTCGATCAGTTCGATCTTCTCGGGCGACGTGGTCCTGGGCATCACGGCATAGAACGGCAGGCCGAGCAGCCGGGCGAAATAGGCTTCCGATACCGCGGTCGAGCCCGAGGAAGCCTCGATGATCGTCCGCCCTTCGGTGATATGGCCGTTGCACAGGCCATAAAGGAACAGCGACCGGGCCAGGCGATGCTTCAGGCTGCCGGTCGGATGGGTCGATTCGTCCTTGAAATAGAGCGGGATGCCGGGAAAGGCCGCGAGGTCGAGCCGCAGCAGATGGGTATCGGCCGAGCGGTTGACATCCGCCTCGATCCGCCTGATCGCCTCGTTCACCCAGCCGCGTGCCATCACCGAAACCTCCGACATCAGGCGGCGGAGTATGGCGAAGCGGCCACGCCCCGTCGAGATCGTGTCCGGCACCCTCGCCCGGCGATTGCGCCGGCTGTGATTGCTGGCACAATGGCTCTTGCGGGATCAGCGGGACGACTGAGCGGTTGAAGAGTAGCCGATGGCTTGGTTTTTGTTCGTCCTCGTCCTACTGATGGCCGCGCCCGCCGCGGCCCAGCCTGCCGGCCCCGCGGCCCAGCCTGCGGACGCGGCCCAGCTGTTGTCCGAAGCACGCCGGCGCGGCCATGTCCGCGTCATCGTCGACCTTGCCGTGGCCGGGGGGCGCGAAGGGCGCAGCGCCGCCATCGCCGACGCGCAGGGCCAGGTGCGACGCCGCCTCGGCGCCGGCCGCTGGCGCCGCAGCTTCGCCACCATTCCGTCAGGCGTCGCCGAGGTCGACGAGGCCGGGCTGCGCCAGCTGATGGCCGATCCTCTTGTGCGCCAGATCGGACCTGACCGGGCCGAGGCGATGCATCTGTTCACCTCGGTGCCTCACATCAACGCGCCGCAGGCCGTGGCCGGCGGCGCCGACGGCCGGGGCTGGGCGGTCGCCATCCTCGATACCGGCGTCGATGCCATGCATTCCTTCTTCGGCGGCCGGGTCGTGGCCGAGGCCTGTTTCTCGGGCGGCGGCAACCCGGCCGAAAGCGTCTGTCCCGGCCGGGCCACGACGATCGCGGCCGCGGGCGCCGGCCAGCCCTGCGCGATGGCCGGCTGCGACCACGGCACCCATGTCGCCGGTGTCGCCGCCGGCTACCTGAACCCGAGCTTCATGGGCGTCGCCCCGCGCGCCGGCATCGTCGCCGTGCAGGTGTTCAGCCGGGTCGACGACACCGAAGCCTGCAACGGCGCCGCCCCTTGCGCGCTGAGCTATGTCAGCGACCAGATCCAGGCGCTGGAATACGTGTTCTTCGAGGCACGGCGCCGGCTGATCGCGGCGGTGAACCTGAGCCTGGGCAGCGGCGGCTATGCCGACCAGGCGGCCTGCGACGTGGCCGAGACCGCGCGCAAGGCGGTCATCGACAACCTGGCCGCGGCCGGCATCGCCACGGTGATCTCGTCGGGCAATGCCGGCCTCACCGGCGCGATCTCGGCGCCGGCCTGCATCTCGTCGGCGATCGCCGTCACCGCGCTCGACGATGCCGACCGCGACGCGGCCTTCGCCAACCTCTCCCCCGCGGTCGACTTCGCCGCGCCGGGCGTCGGGGTTATCTCCAGCGTGCCGGGCGGCGGCTACCTCGCCCGCTCCGGCACGTCGGTCGCAGCCCCCCATGTCGCCGGGGCGATCGCCGCCCTGCGGTCGGCGCGCAGCCTGTCGCTCGATCCCGTGCTCGACAGCCTGGCACAGACGGCTGTGCCGGTGACGGTCGCCCGTGCCGGCTATCCGCTCGCCCGCATCGATGTCGGGACGGCGCTGAACGCCATCGATTTCTTCCGCCCCGGTCCGCAGACCGGCGTCTGGCAGGTGGTCGGCGGCAAGCCCGCCGACTACTTCCTGATCGAGAAGCGCAAGGGCCGGATGCTGATGTCGGCCCTGCTGCACGATCCCGACGGCACGCCCGACTGGTATCGCGCCGAAGGCACGATCGGCCGCGACCTGCAATTCCGGGCACCGCTGCAGCGCCTGCGGAACGGCATCGTCACCGGCACGGCCGGCGAGATCGGCCTCAGCTTCAACACGACCGAACTGGCCTGGCTGATCTGGCCCCGCGGCAACCGCGAACCGCTGCAGCGCCTCGCGGTCGGGCGGGAGGCGGCAGGCCTCGACCTCAGGCCGGAGGACGGCTGGTGGCGCGGCACCGACCGCCTTTATTTCGTCCAGAGCCGCAACGGCGAGACCGCCGTGCTGCTCTCGGCCTATGCCGCCGACGGCCGGCCGGTATGGTACGCCGCCCGCGGCGCCCTGACCGCCGACTGGCGTTTCGACGGCCAGCTGCTCGCCCTCGACCCGGCCGGCGGGGCGCAAGGAGTGGGCGCGATCGCGCTCGCCTTCGACACCACCACGACCGGCCGGGCAGCACTGCCCGGGCTGGGCGAGGCGATCGCGCGCTATCGGTTCTGATTAGGCCTCGCCCCGCAATTTGCGGATGACGAGTGCTGAAAGATCGGCAACCATGCGATGATGGACGATGGCCTGCTGCACCAGCGCCGAAAAGACCAAGCGTCATCGCAAGGCGACGCTGCCCGGCCATCTTTCCCCAACGTGTCGCCGACTGTCGGCGAGCGTCGTTTGCTGGAACACCACACCGCTCTCAACAATAGACCCGCCGTACGCCAGCAAGCGGGACTCGCTGCGGTCTTGTCCACAGAAAAGCCGGTCGTTCAGCGGATGCTGAGCGTCATCCCGAAAGACGTGGCTGAGCGCCTTACGTCTCGCCCGGCGGGGCTTGCTGCCGCTGCGTCAACCGGCGAAAAGGCGGCAGCCCCGGCCTCCCAGGCGACACTACCGCAGTTTCAGCCTTCCCCCCACGCAGCGGGAAGCGGCGCGGGCCTGGAAAAAGATCAGAAGCAACCGCGTGCAAACCCACCACTTTCTGCTGCCGGCGGTAGCGGTGTGCCTGAGCAATCGGGCAGCGCGGCAAGCGCCTCCCAGATAACCGCACCTACACTGTCCACGGGCGCCGGCGCGGACGCGAAAGGGCATGGAACAGCCGCGCCCTCACGGCAGACCGCTTTCGAGAGCTTGCTTAAATTTGCCATCGAAATGTATCGGGCCAACATAACTCACAAGAAGCAGATCTACGCGGCCTATGCACAGCGCGCACCCTCCGCTTCGTCTATTACCGCAGAACATCATGCTCAATATCAGCAAAGATTGATTGAAACAGCTCGTGACTCAAAAAATCTTGAGTCCCACCCTCAAAATATGAAAAACCGCCCAACAAAAGATTTGAATTTTCAAACCCTGGACAATGAAACTCTCAAAATCATAAACCGCAAATTCTTTAGGGCTCAATTACAAAACAGGGCCCCTAGCTTGTCACGGATCTCTCTGAGATTGCGCCCGAGTACGGCGATGGAAGTGTGGCATTATATTTCAACAACGCTTGTCGGCAACCATGGCATTACCGGCGCCAAGGTGGCGGGCCCGACAAAGATCAACCAGCGCAGCGACAGCGTGGTCATTTACTTCGGCGCGAACGAAACGGCCCAACCACAGCAGGCGGCTCAGGCGCTGACCGCCAAATTCGCCGCGGAATACTTCGATCCGGGCGTACCCGCGGGCATGGCCGAATTGGCCCGCGGCATCGGTTATGCCGAGCAGAGCTCCCCCGGCGCCAGCCACGGCAAAAGCCGGGCACCCGTCGTGGCGACAGCCATCTCGAAACTCCCGCCGTTCGATGCGAAGGCCTCGGACGCGGAAAACGAGGCCAAGATGGCGACTGCCCTGCGTGCGGCCTTGCTCGCGGCCCAAATTGATCCCGACCATGCCGAACGGAACCTGAAGAAGCCGGCGAAGTAGCTGCCACCTCCCGCGCCTTTGCAACCCCCACCCCGATCTGCTACCACTAGGGCTTGGCGGTTCCGCCCCCCGGGGCGGTGAAAAGGGAATGCCGGTGCGCCGCAAGGCAAGGCCGGAGCTGCCCCCGCAACTGTCAGCGGTGAGCACCGCGGCCGACTGAGGCCACTGCCCGATCCGGGCGGGAAGGCAAGGGCCGGGGTGCGGCGATCCGCGAGCCAGGAGACCTGCCGCCGCAGGCTGCAACCGTGACGCCGTCGGGTGGACGGCAAAGGAGAGGGTTCGATGACCACTGCGACCACTGCCGTCAAGACTGCCCCCAAGTCTTCAGCTGAAAAGCGGGCTTTGAGCGATCGCCTCGGCGCCGTCGCCGCCGCGCTTATCGTGGGGCTGGGCCTCGTCTACCTGACCGGCTTCTCGCATTCCCAGTCGCTGCACGACGCCGCCCACGATACCCGGCACGGCCTCGCCTTCCCCTGCCACTGAGGGCGTCATGTTCTTCCGCGTCTTTGCAAGCGCCGTCGTTGCGGGGCTGCTGGCAGGGCTTGTCCTTACGGGATTGCAGCTCGCCGTCACCTCGCCGCTGATCCTGACCGCCGAAACCTTCGAGACCGTCACCCCGCCCGCGCCGGCGGCTGAGCATCAGCACGCCGCCGAGGAGGAGGCGATCGAGGGCCCGAAGCGCATGCTCTATACCGGCATCGCCACGGTCTCGACCGGCGTCGGTTTCGCCCTGCTGCTGGTTGCCGCCATGGCGCTGCGCGGGCGCGAGGTCGATGCCCGCACCGGCCTGTTGTGGGGCGCGGCAGGGTTTGCCGTGTTCGCGCTGGCCCCGGGTTTCGGCCTGCCGCCGGAACTGCCCGGTTCGGTCGCGGCCGAGCTGGCGCCGCGCCAGGCCTGGTGGCTGGCCACCGCGGCGGCCACCGCCATCGGGCTGTGGGGCATCGCCTTCACCCGGCATTGGGCCCTGATCGTCGGCGGCATGGTGCTGATCGCCCTGCCCCATCTGGTCGGCGCGCCCCATCCGCCCGAGGGTATCGGCCGCGTGCCGCCCGAGCTTGCCGCCCATTTCACGGCCGCCTCGCTGGGCCTTGCCGCGGTTTTCTGGCTGATCCTCGGCGCGGTCGCCGGCGGCCTGTTCAATCGTTTCGGATCGAAGTCATGAGCAAGATTCCCGCCACCGTCATCACCGGCTTCCTCGGTGCCGGCAAGACGACCCTGATCCGCCACCTGATCTCGAACGCGCAGGGCCGCCGCATCGCCCTGATCGTCAACGAGTTCGGCGACGTCGGCGTCGACGGCGAACTGCTGAAGGGGTGCGGCGACGAGACCTGCCGCGACGAGGACATCATCGAACTGGCCAACGGCTGCATCTGCTGCACCGTTGCCGACGATTTCGTGCCGACGATGGAAAAGCTGCTCGACCGGCCCAATCCGCCCGAGCATATCGTCATCGAGACGTCCGGACTGGCCCTGCCCCAGCCGCTGGTGCGCGCCTTCCGCTGGCCCGAAGTGAAAACCAGAGTCACCGTCGACGGCGTCATCACCGTGATCGATGCCGCGGCCGTCGCCGCCGGCCGCTTCGCCGAGGATGAGGCGGCGCTGGCCGCCCAGCGCCAGGCCGACCCGGCATTGGACCACGACCAGCCGATCGCCGAACTGTTCGAGGACCAGATCGGCTGCGCCGACCTGATCATCCTGAACAAGACCGACCTGGTCGACGCGACGACGCTGGCCCAGGTCGAGGCGAAGGTCCGGGCCGAGGCACGGCCTGCCGCCGGCATGGTCCATGCCGATCACGGCAAGCTGCCGGCCGCGGTGCTGCTCGGCCTCACCGCCGCCACGGAAGGCGATATCGACAACCGCCCCTCGCATCACGACCTCGAGGGCGAGGAGCATGACCACGACGATTTCGAAAGCTTCGTGGTCGAGACCGGCGCGCAATCCGACCAGGGCCTCGCCGCCCGCATCGCCACCGTCATGGCCCGGCACGACATCCTGCGGCTCAAGGGTTTCGTCGCCGTGCCGGGCAAGGATATGCGCCTGGTCGTGCAGGCGGTCGGCCCGCGGGTCGAAAGCTTCTTCGACCGCGCCTGGACGGCCGACGAAGCACGGCGCACGCGCCTGGTGGTGATCGGCGAAAAGGGCCTGGACCAGGCGGCGATCACCCAGGCGCTCGCCGCCTGAACCATGCATCTGCTGAAGGCCCAGGCCGGGCCCCGGCAGGGATGGGCCGGGGCCGGAGGTCTCGGGC
>JAEYTW010000417.1 GCA_023433835.1 Pseudomonadota bacterium
GGCCTCGGCCGTGATCAGGCCCGCGGGCAGGTCGCGGCCGAGCCGCCCGCGGATGTCGGCAACCATGTCGGCGGTCTCAGCCAGCAGGATGTCGGGCCGGTCCTCGGTTGCGACGCAGCTCCAACCGGCCAGCAGCGCGGCGATAACGGGCGCATCGGTCGTGGCGACCATGACGCGCAGACCGGCAAGATCGCGATCGGCCACCGGCCCCGGCCGTGGCGCCGCCGGCAGATCGAGCGAGAAGCAGGAGCCTTGGCCGGGAGTCGAGCGCACGGCGATCTCGGTGCCCATCAGCCGGGCGAAGCGCCGGGTGATCGACAGCCCGAGCCCCAGGCCTTCCCTGGCCTGGCCAGGTGCCGGTTCGCCCTGGTGGAAGTCGGTGAAGATCCGTTCGCGATCGGCTGCGGCAATGCCGATGCCGTCGTCCCGAACTTCGAGCCGCAGGCTGGCGCCGCGCCGGCGGCAGCCGACCAGCACGCGGCCCTCGGGCGCATATTTGATCGCATTGCCGATCAGGTTGGCGACGATCCGGCCGAGCATCGCCGGATCGGCCAGCACGGCATGCCCGGTATTGACCAGGCGCAGCCGCACGCCGCGTTCGGCGGCAAACGGTGCCAGCTCGGCCGCGGTCTCGGCCAGCAGGGCGCGAAGGTCGCAGACCGCGCGCTCCGGCTGCACCACGCCGGCATCGAGCCGGGCGACATCGAGCATGCCGGCCAGCAGGCGGCGCGTACCGGCCAGGCAGGTCCGCAGCGTAGCCACCAGCTCGCGCTGCGCCGGTTCGCGCAGCCGGCTGTCCAGCGCGGCGACGATCAGCGCCATGGCATGCAGCGGCTGGCGCAGGTCGTGATTGGCGGCGGCGAGGAACAGGGATTTGGTCCGGTCGGCCTGTTCGAGAGCGGCGGTGCGCGCCGCGACCTTGCGTTCCAATGTCTGGTTCAGCAGGCGCAGGTCGGCCGACAGCGCTTCCGCATCGGTGATCGCGGCATGGAGCCTGCCGCCGAGGATCGTGGCATAGGCAAAGACCAGGACCAGCAGCCCGGCGCCGATCAGCGGCGTCGCGGTGCTGCCCAGCTGTACCGCCGACAGGTCGTGCAATACCGCCACGGCAAAGATCAGCACGGCGGTGGCGGCGGCGATCGCGCCGCGCCGGCCGCGGAAGGCGGCGACGGTCACCCCGAAGATGCCGTAGGCGAGGCAGGCGAGGACCACGGCATGGCTGATGCCGCGCACCGTTTCCCAATAGGGCGACAGCATGTCGGGCGTCATCACCCGGCCGACAGTCAGCACGGCGGGATAGGCCATCAGCAGCGCGCAGGCGATCAGCACCATGCGCATCGTGATCTCGCGCGGAAACAATGCCTGCAGCACGAACAGGAACAGCGCGGGGCCGAAGGCCGACGCAAACAGCATCAGCACCAGATACATGTTCGGGGTGGCGGCGAGCAGATCCGGCGCGAACAGCATCGGCACATCGGACAGGTGGGCGTAGATCACGCTGATCGACAGGTTGAACGCGGCAAACCAGGCAAAGCCGCGTTCCTGGGGCCGCGTGGCGAACAGCACCAGGAAGAACAGCCCGACGACGATACAGGCGCCGACCACGAACAGGTCGCGCGCCACCTGGCGGCCGAACTGCTGGTAGAGCGCGTCGGGCGTGCCGATCGCCGGCTTCCGGGTCGGCCCGCCGGTTAGAACCATATGGTTGGAGACCTGCAGCACCAGATCGAGCGGCCCGCCGCTCCAGCGTTCGGGCAGGACGGCGATGCGATCCTGGACGACCCGCTGTTCCAGCGCGAAGCCGCGCGCCGGCTGGCCGTTGACGATCAGGGGCACGCCATTGGCCCACAGGATCGAGGCGCTGTAGGTGGTCGGCAGGCGGATGGCCAGCGGCGGGTGTCGGTCGGGCAGTTCGAGACGCAGATGGTAGGTGGCCACCCCGCGCCCGGCCCGCCCGGCGCCATCGTCGGCGCGTGCCTGCCAGGCGGCCGGCAGGTCGAGCGTGTCGGCCCCCGGCGGGCTGTCGGGGCCGGCAAAGTCTTCTGGCGCCAGCAGGACGTCCCAGTAAAAGCTCCATCCGGCACCGATCGGCCGCACGGGAACCGCGGCGACGTCCCAGTCGCTGAGGTCGAGCAGCCCGCCGTGGGGCTGGGGATCGGGGGCGGCCGGCCGGTCGGCCATCAGCCATGCCGCCGCGGCAAACAGCCCCAGCGCCGCCAGGATCTCGGCGGCCGCCGCCAGTCGCGGGCGGAAAATCAGGGATGCCGGTACAGCCATGTGCCGAGCATAGCGCAGATGACGACATCTGAAATACGGCGTCGCCTACCCCTCTACCCCTTTGTGGGAGTAATCCCGGTTTGGCCTTGTCCGAGCCCGGGGGCGGCCCTTAAGCCTCGGGGCATCGACAACGCCACAAGGAATGCTTCCCATGCGCCGTCCCGTCCTGATCGCCGCGGGCCTCCTGGCCGCCGCTGCCATCGCCCTGACCGTCGCCAACGAGGCGCTGGCCCAGGGCAAATGCGACGCCTCGACCCTGTCGGCCACGCTGCACGACAAGATGAAGGCCGAAGGCATGAACGATTCGGCCATCCGCGACGTGCTCGGCAACAACGTCAAGCGCCGGGCCCTGCGCGGCCGGGTCGCCAACACCTCGGGTTGCACGACCGACCAGGTAGACAGTGCCCTGAAGCAGCTGGAGACCACGACCAAGGGCTGATTGCCCGGCGCGGCGGCGCCAGCCCACTTGGCGCCGCCCGCGGCTTGGGCCACACTGCGCCCCGCATGGCTTGCGGGGGATGGCGGGGATGAGTACGACGATGCCGGGGCATGGCGGTCCCCGGCGCACGGCCGTGCTGGCGCTCGGCGCGCTGGGCGTGGTGTTCGGCGACATCGGCACCAGCCCGCTCTATACCCTGGCCGAATGCTTTCATTCCGCGCATGGGATCGCGGTCAACGAGGCCAACGTCCTCGGCGTGGTCTCGCTGGTGTTCTGGTCGCTGATGCTGGTCGTCAGCCTCAAGTACCTCGTCTTCATCATGCGCGCCGACAACCAGGGCGAGGGCGGCATCTTCGCCATGCTGGGTCTCTTGCGCGCCCGCGGCCGCGCGCTGGGCCGGCGCGAGAATTTCGCGCTGGGGCTGATGGTCGCGGCCGCCGCCGCGCTGCTCTATGCCGACGGGGCGATCACGCCGGCCCTGTCGGTGATCTCGGCGATCGAGGGGCTCGAGGTTGCGATGCCCGAGGCGCGCGAAGTCGTGGTGCCGCTGACCTGCGCGATCCTGGTCGCCTTCTTCGTCATGCAGCGTTTCGGCACCGCCCGCATCGGCGCGGTGTTCGGGCCGGTCATGCTGCTGTGGTTCGTGGTGCTGGCCGGCCTCGGCCTGCGCGGCATCGCCGAGGCCCCCCAGATCCTCGCCGCCGTCAACCCGCTGCACGGCATCGCGGTGATCGAGGAACTGGGCTGGCGCACCTTCCTGCTGCTCGGGTCGGTGCTGCTGGCCGTCACCGGTGGCGAGGCGCTCTATGCCGACATGGGCCATTTCGGCCGCGGGCCGATCCGGCTCGCCTGGTACGGCGTGGCGCTGATCGGGCTGGTCCTCAATTACTTCGGGCAGGGGGCCCTGCTGCTCGATGGCCCCGAACCCGGGCTCAGCCCGTTCTATGCGCTGGTGCCCCACGGCTTCATCGTGCCGATGGTGGTGCTGGCCACGGCCGCCACCGTCATCGCCTCGCAGGCACTGGTCTCCGGCGCCTTCTCGCTGACCCGCCAGGCCATCCAGCTCGGCTATCTGCCGCCGCTCAGGATCGTGCAGACCTCCGACCGGGCGCAGGGCCAGATCTACCTGCCGGCGGTGAACTGGCTGCTGATGGCCGCCTGCGTGGTGATGGTGATCGGCTTCGGGTCGTCGAGCCGGCTGGCCGCCGCTTATGGCTTCGCCGTCGCGGCCACCATGGTGATCACCACGATCGCCTTCTTCTTCGTGCTGACCAAGGTCTGGCACTGGCACTGGTCGCGCGCCGTCGCCCTGGTCGGCTTTCTCGTCGTGCTCGACGGGGCCTTCTTCCTGTCGACGATCCCCAAGATCCATGTCGGCGGCTGGGTGCCGCTGGTCATCGCCATCGGGCTGGGCTGGCTGATGGCGGCCTGGCGCGCCGGCAGCGGCGAACTCAACGAGCGGGCCGAGCGGCTGGACATGCCGATCGGGCTGTTTGCCGAAAGCGTCGGGGAACGCAGCGACCTGCACCGCATCGACAAGCCCGCGCTCTATGTCAGCCACCTGCCGCTGCCCGAGGTGGTGCCGCCGGCGCTGCTGAAGCAGATGCAGCTGACCGATTCGCTCTACATGCCGACGATCATCCTGAGCCTGGTGACCGACGATCGGCCGCGGGTGCCGGAGGCCGAACGGCTGACCCTGCTGCCCAAGGGCCGCGGCATCCACCAGCTGATCGCCCGGCACGGTTTCATGGAAACCCCCGACCTGAAGGCGCTGGTCGAGGCGGCGGGCCCCTACGCGCTGTGGCAGGATCCGGGCGAGCTGGTCTTCATCTTCGGCCGCGAGCGGCTGCGCGCGGCGCCCGAGCGTGGCTGGCGCTGGTATCGCCGGCCGTTCCGCTGGCTGCATGGCCGTGGTCGGCCGGTCGCCGAATATGTCGGCGCCCCGGCCTCGCGCTCGATCGAGCTGGGGATCCAGATCGATTTCTGACGGTCAGGGCGTCTCCCAGCCCTGCAGCCGCGGCACGATCGTGCGCACCAGCTCGGCGACCAGCGTGACGGCCGGGTCCATGTCGGTGCGGCTGTGCCGGACGAGATGCAGCGAAACCGGCGCCAGCGCGATCGGCACCGGACGTGACGTCAGCCGCGCCGCGGCGGCGCAGGTCATGACGGCCGACGGAAATGCGGCCAGCAGATCGGTGTCGCACAACATTTCCAGCGCGTGCAGAAAGCTCGGCGCCACGGCCGCGACCCGTCGATGGCGTCTGATCGAGGCCAGCGCCGCATCGGCCGAACCCTGCCGGTCGCCGTGGCCGGAGACGACGACATGGGGAAAGGCGAGCCAGCCTTCGAGGTCGAGCGTCCCCGCCGCCGCGGCCGGATGGTCTTGCCGCATAACCACCGCATAGGAACAGGCACCGAGCCGCTCGGTCCGCAGCGTCGTGCCCGCGGCCGTGGCCACGGTCACCACGAGATCGACCTCGCCGCGTTTGAGCCGCTCGGCTTCATCGCCGACATGCCAGGGATGGAAGATCAGGTCGATGCCCGGCGCCCGCTTGGCCAGTTCGGCCG
>JAEYTW010000254.1 GCA_023433835.1 Pseudomonadota bacterium
GGGTCAGCCGCGCCACGCTGCACCGCCGCCTGCGCAGTCTCGCCATCCGTCGCTGATCCGCGACGCCCGGCGCGCGACACCTGTCGCAGGATTGCGACAGGCGAGCGGCCGTCATCCGCCGTTTCCCGCGCCTTGCCGGACTGGCCCGCCGCTTGAAAGGCCCGGTCCGCCCAAGAAAATCCGGGAGGACCAGGATGGCACCGACAATTGCGCAAAAGCGCTGGATGTATCGTCACATGCTGATCAGCCGCCGCTTCGAGGAGGCGATCGAGCGCATCTACTTCGAAGGCAAGACCCCCGCCTTCAACATGGCCAACGGGCCGATCCCAGGCGAGATGCACCTGTCGAACGGCCAGGAACCCTGCGCGGTCGGCGTCTGCGCCCATCTCGATGCCGGCGACGTCGTCACCTCGACCCATCGGCCCCATCACGTGGCGATCGCCAAGGGCGTCGATCTGAAGCGCATGGCGGCCGAGATCTTCGGCAAGGCCGCGGGCCTGTCGGGCGGGCGCGGCGGGCATATGCACATCTTCGACCCGGCGGTGAACTTCTCCTGCTCGGGCATCATCGCGCAAGGCATGGGCCCGGCCGTCGGCGCGGCGCTGTCGCGCAAGCTGCAGGGCAAGCCGGGCGTTGCCGTCGCCTTCCTGGGCGAAGGCGCGGTCAACCAGGGCGCCTTCCACGAGACGCTCAACCTGGCTGCCCTGTGGCAGTTGCCGGTGGTCTTCGTCGTCGAGGACAATGCCTGGGGCATTTCGGTATCGAAACGGCAATCGACGGCGGTGCCGCGCAACGACGTGCGCGCGGCCGCCTACGGCATGCCCGGCACATACGTGCCCGGCAACGACCCGCTGGCGGTGTTCGCCGCGGCCGGCGAGGCGATCGCGCGGGCGCGCGGCGGCGCCGGACCGACCCTGATCGAGATCGAGACCCACCGGCTGGCCGGCCATTTCATGGGCGATGCCGAAGGCTACCGCCCCGCCGGCGAGAAGGACGCCCTGTTCGCCCGCGATCCCATCCCCGCCCTGCGCCGCCGCCTGATCGAGGACGGCAGCCTGGATGAAGCCGCGGCCGATGCGATCGAAACCGCCGCGCAGGCGACGGTCGACGAAGCCATCACCTTCGCGCGGGCCGCCGACTATCCCGCGCCGGAAACCGCGCTCGACCGGGTCTTCGCCTGACGCCCCCAACAGTGAAAGGACAGCACATGACGGAACAGACGGGGCGCAACGAACGGCGCCTGACCATCGCGCGCGCCATGGCCGAGGCCGTGGCCCAGGAAATGCGGCTCGATCCGCGGGTCTTCGTGATGGGGGAAGACATCGCCACGCTCGGCGGCGTGTTCGGCAACACCCGGGGCCTCGTCGAGGAATTCGGTCCTGAACGGATCCGCGACACGCCGATCTCGGAGACTGCGTTCATCGGCGCCGCGGTCGGTGCCGCCGCCGATGGCATGCGGCCCGTGGTCGAACTGATGTTCGTCGATTTCTTCGGCGTCTGCATGGACGCGATCTACAACCTGATGGCCAAGAACATCTATTTCTCCGGTGGCGGCATCAAGGTGCCGATGGTGCTGATGACGTCGACCGGCGGCGGCTATTCCGACGCGGGGCAGCACAGCCAATGCCTCTATGCGACCTTTGCCCATCTGCCGGGCATGAAGGTCGTGGCCCCCAGCAATGCCTACGATGCCAAGGGATTGATGACGGCGGCACTGCGCGACGACAGCCCGGTGGTCTACATGTTCCACAAGGGCCTGCAGGGCATGGGCTGGCTCGGCACCGAGCCGGGGGCAACGGTCGACGTGCCGGAGACGAGCTACACCTTGCCCTTCGGCCAGGCGGCCGTGGTGCGCCAGGGGCGCGACGTCACCATCGTCGGGCTGGCGATGGGCGTGCACAATGCGTTGAAGGCGGCCGACGACCTCGCCCGGCGCGGCGTGTCGGCCGAGGTAATCGACCTGCGCACGCTGGTGCCGCTCGACCGCGATGCCGTCCGCCGCTCGGTCGCCAAGACCGGCCGACTGATCGTGGTCGACGAGGACTATCATTCCTTCGGCGTCTCCGGCGAGATCATCGCCAGCGTCGTCGAGCATGACCTGCGCGGGCTGAAGGCGCCGCCGCAGCGTGTCGCCTATCCCGACGTGCCGATCCCGTTCTCGCGGCCGATGGAACAGTTCTGCCTGCCCAGCCCGGCCAAGATCGTCGAGGCCTTCGACCGGATGGCCCAGGCCTGACCCGCGATGACCGACATCGTCATTCCCGTCGACCTGTGGGCGGAGGACCGCGAGGCGGTCATCACCGCCTGGCTTGCCCGTGACGGGGCCGAGGTCCGCGAAGGCGACCTGCTGGCCGAGATCATGGTCGAGAAAGTGCAGCACGAGATCCGGGCGCCGGCCGCGGGTCGCCTGACCATCCTGCGCCCGGCCGACGACGTCGTCCGCAAGGGCGATGCCGTCGGCCGCATCGGCTGACCCCGGGCCGGCGCCGGTCCCGCCGGTGCCGGCCCTCCGTCGCGGAAGGATAGCGATGACCATGGAAGACCGGGCGATCCCGCTGAAGGGCATGCGGGGCATGATCGCCGACAAGATGCTGCGCAGCCTGCAGGAAGCAGCGCAATTGACCCACCACGCCGAATGCGAGGCCGGCGCGCTGATTGCCTGGAAGGCGCGGCTGGCCGAGGCCGGCCAGGCCGTCTCGATCGAGGACCTGCTGATCGACCGCCTGGTCGCGGCGCTGTCGCGGCACCCCGGGATGAACGGCATCGTCGAAGGGCGCGAGATCCGCCTGGCGGGCGGCATCCATCTGGGCGTCGCCATCGCGCTGCCCGGCGACCTGCTGGTCGCCCCCGCGATCCTCGATGCCGGCGCCATGACCCTGGCCGAGCGGGCGGAGGCGCGGCGCGATCTGGTCGCCCGGGCCCGCGCCGGGCGCCTCACCGTCACCGAGATGACCGGCGGCAGCTTCACGCTGTCCAACCTCGGCCTCTCGCGCGTCGGGTTCTTCACGCCGATCCTGAACGCGCCGCAGATTGCCATCCTCGGCGTCGGCGGCACCGTCGACCGGGCCCTGGCCGCGCCGGGCGGCGGCATTGCGATGCGGCCGGTGATGAACCTGTCGCTGACCTTCGACCACCGGGCGGTCGACGGCGGGCCGGCGGCAGCCTTCCTGACCACGCTGTGCGACCTGATCGAGGCCGCGGCATGATACGCTGCGCCGATGATCGGTTTCGCAGACTTCCCCTTCGCCGCAGCCATCGACCATGAACGCGCCTTGCTCGACCGCGTCGCCGGCGGCGCGGCCGACCGGGCCCTGTCGTTGTGGACGACCGGGACTTGCCTGGTCGCCCCCCGCAACCTGACGGTGCGGCCGGGTTTCGCAGCGGCGGCGGCGCTGCTGGCGGCCGACGGCATGCCGGTGCATGAGCGCGATACCGGCGGCGACCTGATGCCCCAGGGCCCCGGCATCGTCAACGTCACCCTGGTCTTCGCCACGATGGCCGCCGCGCAGCCGTCGATCGCGGAAGCCTACGATACGCTGTGCCGGCCGATCGAGGCGCTGCTGGCCCGGCACGGCGTCGCGGCGCGCCGC
>JAEYTW010000448.1 GCA_023433835.1 Pseudomonadota bacterium
GAACAGGGCCGCCAGCTGCTCCGTCATCGCGCCGGCGAGTTCCTCGGCATCAACAATCGTCACGGCGCGGCGATAGTAGCGGGTCACGTCATGGCCGATGCCGATTGCCAGCAGTTCGACCGGCGAGCGTGTCTCGATCAGGTCGATGACGCCGCGCAGGTGCCGTTCGAGATAGTTGCCGGGGTTCACCGACAGCGTCGAATCGTCGACCGGCGCGCCGTCCGAGATCATCATCAGGATCTTGCGCTGCTCGGGCCGGGCGCTCAGGCGGCTGTGCGCCCACAACAGCGCCTCGCCGTCGATGTTCTCCTTCAGCAGCCCCTCGCGCATCATCAGGCCGAGATTGCGCCGCGCGCGCCGCCACGGCGCGTCGGCGGACTTGTAGACGATGTGGCGCAGGTCGTTGAGGCGGCCGGGATTGCCCGGCTTGCCGTCGGACAGCCACTTCTCGCGGGCCTGCCCGCCCTTCCAGGCGCGGGTGGTGAAGCCGAGGATCTCGACCTTCACCGCGCAGCGTTCCAGCGTGCGGGCCAGGATGTCGGCGCACATCGCCGCCACCGTGATCGGCCGGCCGCGCATCGAGCCGGAATTGTCGATCAGCAGGGTGACGCAGGTGTCGCGGAAATCGGTGTCCTTCTCGTGCTTGTAGGACAGCGGCAGCATCGGATTGGCGACGATGCGGGCAAGCCTGGAGGCATCGAGGATGCCTTCCTCCAGGTCGAATTCCCAGGCGCGGTTCTGCTTGGCCAGCAGGCGCCGCTGCAACCGGTTGGCCAGCCGCCCGACCACCGTCTGCATATGGCGCAGCTGCTGGTCGAGATGGTTGCGCAGGCGGTTCAGTTCGTCGGTGTCGCAGAGGTCGTCGGCCTGGACCACCTCGTCGAACTGGGTGGTGTAGGGGTGGTATGTCGGCTGCGGGGTGTTGCGGAACGCCGAGAAGTCGGGGTAGTTCGGCCGGCTGCCGTCCGACGGCGCCTCCTCGCCGGCCCCGCCCATCTGCTGTTCGGCCGAGACCATGCCTTCGGAAGATTCCGAGCCCTGGGCATCGCCCTCGTCGCCGCCGGCATCCTGCATGCCCATCTGCTCGGCGGCGCCCTGCTGGTCGCCCTCGCCGTCGGAGGCCGAATCCGGCTGGTCCTGCTGCTGGTCCTCGCCGTCCGACTGCTCGTCGTCGTCGGGGTCGCCGAGATCCTCGTCGGACAGGTCGAGGTCCTTGATCAGCCGGCGCACGGTGCGGGCATAGGCCTGCTGGTCGTCGAGCCGGTCGAGCAGTGCGTTCATGTCGGCGCCGCCCTGGTCCTCGACCCAGCCGCGCCACATCTCGACCATCTTGCGGGCGGAGAGCGGCACCGGCTGACCGGTGAGCCGTTCGCGCAGCAGCAGGCCGATGGCGTCGGCCAGCGGCGCTTCCGACTTGTCGCGCATCTTGGCATAGCCGCGGGCGCGGCAGCGTTCCTCGAGCGCGGCGGTCAGGTTCGCACGCACGCCCGCCATGTGGCGGCTGCCGATCGCCTCGACCCGGGCCTGCTCGGCCGCCTCGAAGACGGCGCGGGCCGTCGCGCCCTCGGGCGCCAGCTTATGGTGCAGCTTGTCGTCGTGATAACGCAGCCTGAGGGCGAAGGCGTCGGCGGTGCCGCGCAGCTGCGCCACCTCCTCGGCCGGCGGGTGGCGCGAGGGCAGCGGCAGCCGCACCCGCTTGCCCCGCAGGATCGGCTGCTCCGGCCCGTAGGTGACCTGCAGCTCGCGCTCGCCGGCCAGCGCGCGGGACGTCGCCGCCACCGCGCGCTTGAACGGCTCGACCGGACTTTCCTTCGCCGACATGCGCCGGGCGCTCAGGCCAGGTCGATGCGGGCGGCCGATTCCGGCAGCTCTTCACCGAAGCAGCGCTGATAGTATTCGGCCACGATCGGCCGCTCCATCTCGTCGCACTTGTTGAGGAAGGTGACGCGGAAGGCAAAGCCGACATCGCCGAAGATGCGCGCATTCTCGGCCCAGGTGATGACGGTACGCGGGCTCATCACGGTCGAGACGTCGCCATTGACGAAACCCTGGCGGGTCATGTCGGCGACCGAGACCATCGCGGCGATCTTCTTGCGGCCGTCGTCGGTATCGAACGACTTCGACTTGGCCAGCACGATACGGGTTTCGGCGTCGTGCGGCAGGTAGTTCAGCGTGGTCACGATCGACCAGCGGTCCATCTGGCCCTGGTTGATCTGCTGGGTGCCGTGATAGAGGCCGGTGGTGTCGCCTAAGCCGATCGTGTTCGTGGTGGAGAACAGGCGGAAGGCCGGGTTCGGGCGGATCACGCGGTTCTGGTCGAGCAGGGTCAGCTTGCCCTCGACCTCGAGGACGCGCTGGATCACGAACATGACGTCCGGACGGCCGGCGTCGTATTCGTCGAACACCAGCGCGACGGGGTTCTGCAGGCACCAGGGCAGCAGGCCTTCGCGGAACTCGGTCACCTGCTGGCCGTCGCGCAGGACGATGGCATCCTTGCCAACAAGGTCGATGCGGCTGACATGGCTGTCGAGGTTGATGCGGATGCAGGGCCAGTTGAGACGGGCCGCGACCTGCTCGACATGGGTCGACTTGCCGGTGCCGTGATACCCCTGGATCATCACGCGGCGGTTGTAGGCGAAGCCGGCCAGGATCGCGAGGGTCGTGTCGCGGTCGAACTTGTAATCCTCGTCGAGGTCGGGGACATGCTCGGTGCGCTGGCTGAAGGCGGGGACTTGCAGCTCGCTCTCGAAACCGAAGACCTGGCGGACGGAAACCTGGGTATCGGGCTGGCCCGTGGGCATCACCGGCCGGCTGCCGGTATCGATAATCGCAGTCATGGACGCTCGCTTGCTCTCCGTTCGGATTCTTCTGGGATTGGGCCGGGTCGACTAGACGGCGGGACGCGCCACCAGCACGGTATAGGCCTGGTTGATTTCCTTCAGCCGCTCTTCCGCCGCCTTGTCGCCGCCGTTGCGGTCGGGGTGGTAGCGCTTGGCCAATTCCTTGTAGCGCGCCTTGATCTCTTTCTCGGTCGCGCCCGCATTCAGGTCGAGCACGGCCAGGGCGGCGATGTACCTGCCTTCCGGGCTGTCCGGGCTGACCCGCTGTTCCTCGGCCCGCCGCTTGCGCTGGGCCTGGGCATCGGGCCCCAGGCCGACCTCGGACAACAGACCCAGGTCGTCCTTGACGAAGGTGCCGAAAAAGTCGTCGCCGGGCTTGGTGCCGATCTTCCAGGTCGGCCGCTGCCAGGTGGCGTTGTTGCGGATATAGCGCTCGACGTCGTCGGCGGACATCCCCCGGAAGAAATCCCAGTTCGCGTTGTATTCGCGCACATGGTCCAGGCAGAACCAGTAGTGGCCGGTTTCGGGGTCGCGCGACCGCGGGGCGCGGTAGCTGCCCTCGGCGGTGCAATCGGGATGCTCGCAGACACGCATGTCCGACCGCGGCGGCGGCGGATCGAGATAGATCTGTCTTGCGGTGGCGCGTTTTGCCATGGTGCGGAGTATGGGGTGCCCCCCCGGGCCATGCAAGTCAACGAATTGACGTGATACAATTCGTGCGTCTTGCTGACGGCGCCGGACACGCGCAGCATGGCCCGATGTCATCGGTGCGCTATGACCTTGCCGTGGTGGGGGCCGGGCTGGTCGGTCTCAGCCATGCCCTCACCGCCGCCCGCAGGGGCCTCAGGACCATCGTGCTGGAACGCGACCGGCGGCCGCTGGGCCGTTCCCTGCGTGACGCCGGCATCGTCTGCCCGGCCGGCCAGACCGCGGGAACCAGCTGGCTGCGCGCCCGGCGCAGCACCGCCTTGTGGATGGAGCTTGGCCGGCTGGCCGATTTCGCGGTGATCCCGATCGGCCTCCTGGCCCTGGCGCAGTCGCCGGAGGCCGCCGCCGTCCTGCGCGATTTCGCGGTTTCGCGCATGGGCGAGGGGTCGCTGACGCTCGACCGGGCCGAGCTGGAACAGCGCCTGCCCGGCGTGGCGGCCGGCGTCGATTGCGGCCTGACGGCACCGGGCGGCTGTCATTTCGAGCCGCGGCAGGCGCTGCCGCGGCTGGGCCAGCTGCTGGCGCGCATGGGCGTCGAGATCGCCCATGGCACGGCCGCCCGGTCGCTGGTCACCGGCCGGATCGAGACCACGGCGGGCCTGGTGCGCGCCGACCGCATCGTGGTCGCGCCGGGCGCCGACCTGCAGACGCTTTATCCCCGGATCTTCGACGGCCACGGCGTGCGGCTGGCCGGCCGGCATTATCTGCGCCTGGCGCCCCAGCCGGCGGGTTTCCGCCTCGATGCCGTGCTGATCGGCGATGCCGGCCTGCTGGCCCAGGGCGGTTTCGCCGGCCAGCACGCGGCCCGCGCCCTGCAATCCAGGCCGCCCGCCGGACTGGCGCTGGAACTGGTCCAGGCCGCCGACGGCACGCTGATCGCGACCGCGCCGGCCGCCTCGACCGATCCCTTCATCACCGCCGGGGCCGAGGCGGCGATGCTGGCCGCCGCGTCCGGGATGGTGGCGATCCCCGACCCGACCGTCATCGAGCGCTGGCACGCCCTGACCCCGGTGGCCGAGGGCCGCGACGTCGTCATCGTCGCCCCGGAACCCGGCATCCGCCTGGTGTCGATCACCGGCGACAACGCGGCCGGCACCGCGCTCGCTTTGGCCGAGGAAGTGGTCGAGGACCTGCTGACCGGGGTCTGACGTCAGGCGGCCCGGGCCGCCCGCGGCAGGGTGATCAGCAGGACCGAGTCGAGCATCGCCTGCCCGTCCGGGCTGTCGCCCGGCGGCGTCGCCAGGAAATCGCCGGTCTTCAGCCGGCTGACGCCGACGCGCATGTCGCCCTTGACCACGAAGATTTCCTCGCCGCCCTGGCACAGATTGGCCGGGTAGCGCGCCCCCTTGGCCAGCCGCAGCAGGCCGGTGGCGCCGCGGACGCCGTCGCGATGCAGCGTCGCCCATTCGATGCCGGGCTGGGCGGTGGCCTTCCAGGTCACCTCGTCGGCCAGCTTGACGATCAGATCGCTCATGGCTCGCTCCAAAAAAGCACGATCGTTCGTGTTGTTGAAAATGGCACGACCGTTCGTTAGTGTCAAGCCATGGCCCCGACCAAAGGCAGCATCACCCGCGAGCGGATCGTCGACATGGCGCTGGAGCGCGCCAGCATCGAGGGGCTGAACGCGCTGTCGATCGGCGAGCTGGCCCGGGCGGTCGGCATGTCGAAAAGCGGGCTGTTCGCCCATTTCGGGTCGAAGGAAGCGCTGCAGCTGGCGGTGCTCGACGCGATGCTGAAGCGGTTCGGCGACAATGTCTGGCGGCCGATCAAGGCGGCGCCGCGCGGCGCGGCGCGGCTGAAGGCGCTGTTTCCCCGTTGGCTCGACTGGGTCGACGGCGAGGAATTGCCGGGCGGCTGCCCGATCCAGTCGGCGGTGGTCGAGTTCGACGATCAGCCCGGACGCTTGCGCGACGCCCTGCACCTGTCGCAGCGGCGCTGGATCGAGACCATCGCCCGCGAGGTGACGAACGAGCAGCCGCAGGCGGATGGCGAGCAGTTCGCCTTCGAGCTGAACGGCCTGATCATGGCCTATACCGCCGCCGCCAAGCTGCTGGACGACCCGCGGGCGCGCGAGCGTGCGGAGAAAGCCTTCGCCGGCCTGCTGGCGCGCTTCGAGATCGCCTAGGGCATCTTATCCGCGTCAAATCGATTCCGATTTGACGTGGTTTGATCTAAGCCCTGCTGCCCGTCATCCGGGCGATGGTGCGATCGAAGCCCTGGCGCAGGGCGACGCCCGTCTCCCCGCCGTCGCCGGTGATGCCGCCCTGGACCACGGCCGCGATCGCCTTGACGTGCAGGCTGACCAGCTGGCCCAGCAGCGGATCGCCGGCCCGGCCCGTGGCCAGCAGCCGCGACAGGGATCCTGCGAATTCCGTCAGCAACGGATAGCCGAAAGTGGTGCCCTGGCCCTTCAGGTCATGGGCGAGCCGGCGGCAGCGCTCCATCGCCGCGGCATCGCGGCCGATCGCCTCGCCGGCGGCGTCGAGTTCGGCGACCACGGCGGCGAGCGAGGCTTCGAACCGGCTGCGCAACTCGGCGATGCGGGCCTCGGCCGCGTCGAGGG
>JAEYTW010000258.1 GCA_023433835.1 Pseudomonadota bacterium
GCGCATCAGCGAGCGGACCGCGGCGTCGTCACGCTGTCGATCGGCGGGGCGACCGTGGTGCCGGAAAGCGAAGGCGGCATGCGCAGCGTGATCGAGGCGGCCGACGAAGCCCTCTACCGTGCCAAGCGCGGCGGCCGCAACGGCGTGATCTGGGCGGGCACCTAAACGCTGCGCGACTCAGGGGCCGCGGTGGTATGACTGGCGCGACGAGTCCGCGCCCCCGCCATCAGCCATAGTCCGCCATGCCCCTGCTCGACCTCTGGTTCTACGCCGTCGCGATTCCCGCCGTGCTGATCGTCGGCATTTCCAAGGGCGGCTTCGGCGCCGGGCTCGGGGTGATCGCGGTGCCGCTGATGACCTTGGCCATCCCGGCGGTGCAGGCCGCCGCCATCCTCCTGCCGGTGCTGTGCCTGAGCGATCTGTTCGGCGTCTGGGCCTACCGCCGGCAGTGGAGCCGGTCGGAGCTGGCGATGCTGATCCCGCCGGCACTGGCCGGCATCGTCATCGGCGCGCTGACGGCAAATTACGTGCACGACCGCGAGATCCGGCTGATCGTCGGGCTGATCGCCATCGTCTTCACGCTGAACTACGTGCGCGGCGGGATCAGGCCGCGCGTGGCCCGGCCGGCGAGCTGGCTCAGGGGCACGTTCTGGTCGACCCTGTCGGGCTACACCAGTTTCGTCGCCCATGCCGGCGGGCCGCCGCTGGCGGTCTATCTGCTGCCGCGCCAGCACAGCCCGGCGATCTACACCGGAACGACGGTGATCTTCTTCGCCGTCGTCAACTACATCAAGCTGATCCCCTATGCCTGGCTGGGCCAGTTCTCCAGTCAGAATCTGTGGACCGCGCTGGTGCTGATCCCGGTCGCGCCGGTCGGCACCTATCTCGGCGTGTGGCTGCAGCGGCGGCTCAGCCCCACCTGGTTCTATCGCCTCTGCTACGGCATCACCTTCCTCGTCGGCGTCAAGCTCCTGGTCGACGCCGCGATCGGTTGAATTCATTCCGCCGCCACGACATAAAGGTTTCCGTGTCAGGAGGAGACCAGGCGATGCATGTCAATCCGTTCGAGACCTTCGAGAAGACCCGCGCCAATTACGAGGCGCTGACGCCGCTGACCTTCCTGACCCGCACCGCCCAGGTCTATCCCGACCGCACCGCGGTGGTGCACGGCGATTTCCGGCTGACCTATGCCCAGTTGCAGGACCGTTGCCGCCGCCTCGCCTCCGGCCTCGGCCGTCTCGGCATCGGCGCAGGCGACACGGTCGCGATGATCGCGCCGAACACGCCGGCGCATCTGGAGGCGCATTACGCCGTGCCGATGCTGGGCGCGGTCCTGAATTCGATCAACACCCGTCTCGATGCCGCCGCCATCGCCTTCATCCTCGATCACGGCGAGGCGCGGGTGCTGCTGACCGACCGCGAATTCTCCGCCACCGTGCATGCCGCGCTGGCGCAATGCACCAAGCGGCCCTACGTCATCGACATCGACGACCTGCTGGCGGTCGGCGGCGGCCTGATCGGCGACATCGAATACGAAGCCTTCCTCAGGGCGGGCGATCCGGCCTTCGCGGCCCCGGGCATCAAGGACGAGTGGCAGGCGATCGCGCTGAACTATACGTCGGGCACGACGGGCAACCCGAAGGGCGTGGTGCTGCATCATCGCGGCGCCTATCTCAATGCCGTCGCCAACGTCACCACCTGGGATCTCGGCCATCACCCGGTCTATCTGTGGACGCTGCCGATGTTCCACTGCAACGGCTGGTGCTTTCCCTGGACGATCACGATGCTGGCCGGCGTGCATGTCTGCCTGCGCCGCGTCGATCCCGTCGCGATCTACGACGCCTTCGTGCGCCACGGCGTCACCCATATGTGCGGCGCGCCGACCGTGCTGACCATGCTGATCAATGCGCCGGAACCCGCGAAGGCCGGCTTGCGCCGCGGCATCAAAGTGATGACGGCCGGTGCCGCGCCGCCGCCCGCGGTCATCGCCGGCATGGAGGATCTTGGTTTCCTGATCACCCATGTCTACGGCCTGACGGAGGTCTACGGCCCGGCGGTGGTCTGCGCCTGGAAATCGGAATGGGACGATCTGCCTGGCGACCAGCGGTCGGCGATGAAGGCGCGCCAGGGCGTGCGCTACGACATGCTGGAAGAACTCGACGTCCTCGATCCCGCGACGATGCAGCCGGTGCCGGCCGACGGCGAGACGATGGGCGAGATCATGTTCCGCGGCAACATCGTGATGAAGGGGTATCTGAAGAACCCGACCGCGACCGAGGAGGCGCTGGCCGGCGGGTGGTTTCATTCCGGCGATCTCGGGGTCAAGCACCCCGACGGCTACGTCCAGATCAAGGACCGCTCGAAGGACATCATCATCTCCGGCGGCGAGAACATCTCGACGCTCGAGGTCGAGGGCGTGATCTACCAGCACCCGGCGGTGCTGGAAGCAGCCGTCGTCGCCCGGCCCGACAGCCATTGGGGCGAGACGCCTTGCGCCTTCGTCACGCTGAAGGCGGGGCAGGAAGCGAGCGAGCCCGAGATCATCGAATTCTGCCGGGCGCGACTGGCCCGTTTCAAGGTGCCCAAGACTGTGGTCTTCACCGACCTGCCCAAGACCTCGACCGGCAAGATCCAGAAGTTCGAACTGCGCGAGCGCGCCAAGGCTCTCTGACGGTAAAAAGCAAAGGGCCCGGCGGTTCCATCCACCGGGCCCAGGGTCCGCTATATGGCGGCCTGAATCAGTGTGTGGTCGGACTCAGGCGGCTGATTTCTTCCTTGAGGCGAAGCTTGCGTTTCTTGAGGTCCTGGATGACTGAGAGGTCGGGGAGCGGTCTCTGATATTCGGTCTCGAGCTGCTGTTCGAGAACGATATGCTTGGTACGCAGGGTCTCGATATGCGTCTCAGTGCTCATGCAGCACCCTCCATCGCTTTGGTGGAACGGGTCTTCGCCGCGCGGAACTCGGGCTCGACCGGCTCCAGGCCTCGGAGTATGAACGAACTGTTACGGCGTCGACAAGCCTGAAGGAGTGGACAAAACAGCGCATGACCGAGCGGGCACGCATCATCGTCGGCATCTCCGGGGCTTCGGGCGCCATATACGGTATCCGCATGCTCGATGCCCTGCAGCATCTGGGGATCGAATCGCATCTCGTGATGACGCGCGCGGCCGAGCTGACGATCGTCCAGGAAACCGGCCTCAAGCCGGCCGAGGTCGCCGCCAAGGCCAGCGTGCGGCATGCCATCGGCAATATCGGCGCGGCGATCGCCTCGGGTTCGTTCCGCACGCTCGGCATGGTCGTGGCACCCTGCTCGATCCGCAGCCTGTCGGAAGTCGCCACCGGGGTGACGAGCAATCTCCTGACCCGTGCGGCCGACGTCCAGCTGAAGGAGCGGCGGCGGCTGGTGCTGATGCTGCGCGAGACGCCGTTCCATCTCGGCCATATCAGGTCGATGGCCGCGGTGACCGAAATGGGTGCGATCGTCGCCCCGCCGGTCCCGGCGTTCTACACCCGGCCGCAGTCGATCGACGACCTGGTGGACCATGCGGTCGGCCGCGCCCTCGATCTGCTGGGGGTCGAGTCGGGGCTGGTCAAGCGGTGGGGCGAAGACATCGGCCCGGTCAGAGAGCCGCAGCCGCCAGCAACCTGATGTCCTCGGCCGCGGTCGCCGCCACGCCGCGGAAGCCGGCATAGGCATGGAGGCTGGCCATTGCCACCGCCCCGGCGGCGGCACCCGGCCGGATCGGGGCCTTGGCCTCGGCGCCTGCGATCAGATCCATCGCGATCAGTTCGGCGGCGATCTCGGCGGCTGCGACCTGTCGCCGCACCGTCTCGCCGGGATCCCGGGCGTCGCCTTTCAGCCGGCGCCGCACCGCGCGCAGCGGCAAGACCGCCGTTTCCCGCCACGGTTGCAGCTTTTCCTCGATCCGGGCCAGTCGCGCGGCATCGAGCGGGGCCCGCCCGACACCGGCGGCCCACAGGCAGTAGAGCAGGACGGTGACGTCGAGCCCGTCGCGGTCCTGCAGGCGGAGGCAGGCGTCGCGCAGCGGCGCGCGCTCGTACAGGGCCAGGGCTGCGCCGCGGAACGCCGCGGCATCGTCGGCGGTCATGCTTCCCCTTCAGTTGGCCGGTCGCAAATGCTACCTTACGCGATCTTTGAGAGTTCCAGCGCCGAAAGCGTCCGCATGACCATAAACCAGCAGATCGACAGCGAGGCCCTCCGCCACCAGCTCGAAGAACTGCGCCAAGACCATCGCGACCTCGACAACGCCATCCAGGCCCTCGTCGACCAGGGTACGCCCGACAATCTGCAGTTGCAGCGCCTGAAAAAGCGCAAACTGGGCCTGAAGGATCAGATGGCCCGGCTGGAAAGCATGCTGCTTCCCGACATCATCGCCTGACGGCTCAGCGGCGGGCCGGCGGCCCGCCGGCCGGTGGCAGGCCGCGGGTCTCCTTCATCTTCTGCTTGTGCAGATACATCGCCTGGTCGGCCTTGGCCAGGGCTGCCGCCGCATCCTCGTCGGGGCTGAGCGCGTAGACGCCGTAGGCGGTGTCCAGGCGGATCATCTGGCCTTCCCAGGGCACCGGCCGTGCCCGCATCGCCTCGGCCAGCTGGCGCGCCTTCTCGCGCGCCGGGTCGATCGGCG
This sequence comes from Pseudomonadota bacterium, assembly GCA_023433835.1. Lineage (GTDB taxonomy): Bacteria > Pseudomonadota > Alphaproteobacteria > Ferrovibrionales > Ferrovibrionaceae > JAFKFH01. The sequence goes on from JAEYTW010000258.1 coordinate 4,647, forward strand.
TCTGGGCCAGGACGACCGCGAACTCGTCGCCGCCCAGCCGGCCCACCACGTCGAAGTCGCGCACGTTGGAGATCAGCACTTCGGCCGCGGCGCGAATCGCGGTGTCGCCCGCCGTGTGGCCCATCGTGTCGTTGATGGTCTTCAGGCCGTTCAGGTCGAAATAGATCAGGCTGGCCGACGAGCCGTAGCGGGCGGCAAAATGCAGGATGCGCGTCATCTCGCGCATGAAGGCGCGGCGGTTGTTGACCGGCACCAGCGCATCCTGATCAGCCAGCCGCTCGATCTCGGCCAGCCGCGCCTGCGAGCGCGACAGGTCCTGGCGCAGCCGGTCGATCTCGCGCATCAGCCCCGTGATGGCCAGGCGCACCGTGGGCGTGAATTCCGCCTCCGGAATGCCGAGGACGGAGGCGGCGTCGGCGATCGTCCGCGGCTCGGCC
>JAEYTW010000261.1 GCA_023433835.1 Pseudomonadota bacterium
GGCCCGCCCGGCGCGGCCGGCGCGGCGCGGCCCACCCCGGTGGTGGCAGCCCGCGCGCAGAGCGCTGATGTGCCGATCTGGCTGAAAGCGATCGGCTCGGTTGCGGCCGCCAATACCGTCACCGTCCGCTCGCGCGTCGACGGCCAGCTGATGCGCGTGCTGTTCTCGGAAGGCCAGATGGTCAAGTCGGGCGAGCTGCTCGCCGAGATCGACCCGCGGCCCTACCAGGCCTCGCTGGAACAGGCGGAAGGCCAGTTCGCCCGGGATTCGGCGTTGCTGGACAACGCCCGCATCGACCTGCAACGCTACCGCACGCTGTTCAAGCAGGATTCGATCGCCAAGCAGCAGGTCGACACCCAGGAGGCGCTGGTCCGCCAGTACGAGGGCACGGTCAAGGTCGACAAGGGCCAGGTCGACAATGCCAAGCTGCAGCTGAGCTATGCCCGCATCACCGCCCCGATATCGGGGCGCATCGGCCTGCGCGCCGTCGATGCCGGCAACATCATCAAGGCCGGCGATACCAATGGGCTGGCCACCATCACCCAGGTAACGCCGATCAGCGTCATCTTCACCATCCCCGAGGACAGCCTGCCGGCCGTGTCCAAGCGCATGCGCGAGGGGACGGACGTGCCGGTCCAGGCCTTCGACCGGTCGCAGGCCAACAAGCTCGCCTCAGGCAAGCTCGTGACCATCGACAACCAGATCGACGTCACCACCGGCACCGTCAAGCTGAAGGCGGAATTCCCCAACGACGACGGCGCGCTGTTCCCCAATCAGTTCGTCAACGTCCGCCTGCTGCTCGAGGTGCGCAAGGGCGCGACCGTCATTCCGACCGCGGCGATCCAGCGTGCCGGCCAGAATGCCTTCGTCTACGCGATCACGGCGGAGAACCGGATCGCGGTGCGCCAGGTGACGCCGGGGGCGCTCGAAGGCAACCGCACCATCATCGAGACCGGCCTGCAGCCGGGCGATCAGGTAGTGACCGACGGCGGCGACCGCCTGCGCGAAGGCACGGCCGTCACAGTCGCGGCCCCGGCGGGCGAGGCGCCCGCGACCGGCGCGGCCCCGCAGGGCCAGGGCCAACCGTCGCAGGGCAACAACCCGCAGCGCCAGCGCCGCGACGGCCAGGGGCCGCCGGGCAACGGCCAGGGCAACCAACAGCAGCGCCAGCGCCCCAATAACGGCGGCGGCAGCGGGAACAGCGGCGGATGAACCCGTCACGCATCTTCATCCTGCGGCCGGTCGCGACGACGCTGCTGATGCTCGCGATCCTGCTGGCCGGCGGCATCGCCTACCGCATGCTGCCGCTGTCGGCCCTGCCGGAAGTCGACTACCCGACGATCCAGATCGTGACGCTGTATCCGGGCGCCAGCCCGGACGTGATGGCGACGACGGTGACCGCGCCCTTGGAACGCCAGCTCGGGCAGATGCCAGGGCTGAACCAGATGACCTCGACGTCCTCGGGCGGCGCCTCGGTGGTCACGCTCCAGTTCAACCTCGACCTCGCCATCGACATCGCCGAGCAGCAGGTCCAGGCCGCGATCAACGCCGCGGGCACCTTCCTGCCGTCCGACCTGCCGTCGCCGCCGATCTACAACAAGGTGAATCCGGCCGACGCGCCGATCCTGACGCTGGCGCTGACTTCGACCAGCCTGACCCTGCCCCAGATCCAGGACCTGGCCGATACCCGCGTCGCCCAGAAGATCGCCCAGGTCGCCGGCGTCGGCCTGGTCTCGATCAGCGGCGGCCAGCGCCCGGCGGTGCGCATCCAGGCCAACATGACGGCGCTGGCGGCCTACGGCCTCAGCCTCGAGGATGTCCGCACGGCGATCACCAACAACAACGTCAACCAGGCCAAGGGCGGGTTCGACGGGCCGAGCCGCGCCTTCACCATCGATGCCAACGACCAGCTGCGCTCGGGCGCCGACTATGCCGCGATGATCGTGGCCTATCGCAACGGCGCGCCGATCCTGCTGAGCGACGTGGCCCAGGTGATCGACGGCGGCGAGAACAACCGGCTGGCCGCCTGGGCCAACCGTGCCCCCGCCGTGATCCTCAACGTCCAGCGCCAGCCGCGCGCCAACGTCATCGAGGTGGTCGACCGCATCCAGCAATTGCTGCCGCAATTGCGCCAGTCGCTGCCGGCGTCGGTCGAGATCAAGGTGCTGACCGACCGCACCACGACGATCCGCGCCGCGATCAAGGATACCCAGTTCGAACTGATCCTGGCCGTCGCCCTGGTCGTGCTGGTGATGTTCATCTTCCTGCGCAACCTGACCGCGACCATCATTCCGTCGGTCGCCGTGCCGCTGTCGCTGGTCGGCACCTTCGGCATCATGTATCTCGCCGGCTTCAGCCTGAACAACCTCAGCCTGATGGCGCTGACCATCGCCACCGGCTTCGTCGTCGACGATGCCATCGTGATGATCGAAAACATCGCCCGCTATATCGAGGAGGGCGAGAAGCCGCTCGACGCCGCGCTCAAGGGGGCGGGCCAGATCGGCTTCACCATCATCTCGCTGACCGTGTCGCTGATCGCGGTGCTGATCCCGCTGCTGTTCATGGCCGACGTGGTGGGGCGGCTGTTCCGCGAGTTCGCGATCACGCTCGCCGTCACCATCCTGGTCTCGGCCGTCGTCTCGCTGACCCTGACGCCGATGATGTGCGCCAAGCTCCTGAAGAACGAGAGCCACCGGCGGATGGGCGCGCTCGGCCGGGCGACCGAGCGCGGCTGGGACGCGATCATCCGCGGCTACGACCGCTCGCTGGTCTGGGTGCTGGATCGCCAGCCGCTGATGTTGGTGATCGCGGTGGCGACCCTGGCGCTGTCGGTGTTCCTCTACATCCTGGTCCCGAAGGGGTTCTTCCCCCAGCAGGATACCGGCCTGATCCAGGGCCTGTCGGATGCCCGCCAGTCGATCTCGTTCAAGGCGATGGCCGAGCGCCAGCAGGCCCTGGCGGACGTCGTGCTGCAGGATCCGGCGGTCGACAGCCTGACCTCGTTCATCGGCGTCGACGGCACGAACCCGACGCTCAATTCCGGCCGCATGCTGATCAACCTGAAACCTTTCAGCCAGCGCGAGCCGGCCGATGCCGTCATCGCCCGGCTGCAGCGCAGCACGGCGCAGGTCGAGGGCATCGGCCTGGCGCTGCAGCCGGTGCAGGACCTGACGATCGACGACCATATTGGCCGTGCGGCCTATCAGTTCATCGTCGTCGACGGCGATCCGACGCGGTTGAACGACTGGGTGCCCAGGCTGGTCGAGCGGCTGTCGCGGCGGCATGAAGTGACGCATGTCTCGAGCGAGCTGCGCCCCGACGGCGTTGCCGCCTTCGTCGAGGTCGACCGCACCACGGCGGCGCGGCTGGGCGTGACCCCGGCGGCGGTCAACAATGCGCTCTACAATGCCTTCGGCCAGCGCATCGTCTCGACCATCTTCACCCAGGCCAGCCAGTATCGCGTCATCCTGGAGGCCAACCCCAACCAGCAGCTGGGCCTCGACTCCTTCCAGCAGATCTACGTGCCCGGCACCGGCGGGGCCCAGGTCAAGCTGTCGACCATCGCGACCATCACCGAGCGGGCGGCACCGCTGACGATCGATCACTTCAGCCAGCTGACCGCGACGACCGTGTCGTTCGACGTGGCGCCGCATTCCTCGCTGGGTGCCGCGGTCAAGGCGATCCGCGAGACGGCGGCCGAGCTCAACATGCCGATCACCACCCAGATCCGCATGCAGGGTACCGCGGCCGCGTTCGAGACCTCGCTGTCGAACGAAGTCTGGCTGATCCTCGCGGCGATCGTGACCATGTACATCGTGCTGGGCGTGCTCTACGAGAGCTTCATTCACCCGGTGACGATCCTCTCGACCCTGCCTTCGGCCGGCGTCGGCGCGCTGCTGGCGCTCGAGATCGTCGGCATGGACCTCGACGTCATCGGGCTGATCGGCATCGTACTCCTGATCGGCATCGTCAAGAAAAACGCGATCATGATGATCGATTTCGCGCTGGATGCCGAAAGGAACGAGGGCAAGAGCCCGCGCGAGGCCATTCACCAGGCCTGCCTGCTGCGCCTGCGCCCGATCCTGATGACGACCTTCGCCGCGATGTTCGGCGCCCTGCCGCTGGTGATGTCGGGCGGGGTCGGCGCCGAACTGCGCCAGCCGCTCGGCGTCACCATCATCGGCGGCCTGATCGTCAGCCAGCTGCTGACCCTGTTCACCACCCCGGTGATCTATCTCGGCTTCGATCGCCTGGCCGCGCGTTTCCGAGGCCCGCGCGAGGACGATGACGAGGCGGAGGTGACGCCGTGAACCTGTCGGGACCGTTCATCCGCCGGCCGGTCGCCACGACCCTGCTGTCGATCGGCCTGGTACTGGCGGGCCTCGCCGCGCTCCGGATGCTCGCGGTCTCGCCGCTGCCCCAGGTCGATTTTCCGACCATCGTGGTTTCGGCATCGCTGGCCGGTGCCGCGCCCGAGACCATGGCGGCGACGGTCGCCACGCCGCTGGAACGCCAGCTCGGCCGCATTGCCGGCGTCAACGAGATGACGTCGTCGTCCTCGCTCGGCTCGGCCCGCATCATCCTGCAGTTCGACCTGTCGCGCGACATCGACGGGGCGGCGCGCGACGTGCAGGCGGCGATCAATGCCGCGCGGGTCGACCTGCCCTCGAACCTGCCGTCGAACCCGAACTACCGCAAGGTCAACCCGGCCGACGCGCCGGTGCTGATCCTGTCGCTGACCTCCGACATCCTCGACAAGGGGCAGATCTACGACGCCGCCTCCAACATCCTGGTCCAGACCCTGTCGCAGATCTCCGGGGTGGGGCAGGTCTCGGTCTCCGGCTCGTCCTCGCCGGCGGTGCGGGTCGAACTGAACCCGCGCGCGCTGGCCCAGTACGGCATCGGCCTGGCCGACGTGCGCAACGCGATCACCAGCTCGAACTCGAACCGGCCGAAGGGCCTGGTCGAAAGCTCGGACCGCCGCTGGCAGATCTATGCCAACGACCAGATGACCCGGGCGGCCGAATACCGGCCGCTGGTCATCGCCTACCGCAACGATGCGCCGGTGCGGCTGTCCGACGTGGCCGAGGTGCTGGATTCGGTGCAGGACCTGCGCAACGCCGGATCGTCGAACGGCAAGCCTTCGGTGCTGGTGCAGATCAACCGCGCGCCGGGCGCCAACATCATCGAGACGGTCGACCGGGTGCGCGAATTGCTGCCCGAATTGCAGGCGGCGCTGCCGGCCTCGATCGACGTGCGCATCCTGATGGACCGGACGACGACGATCCGCGCCTCGATCGTCGATCTCGGCCATACGCTGGCCATCGCCATCGGCCTCGTCATCATGGTGGTTTTCGCCTTCCTGCGCGAATTGCGCGCGGCGCTGATCCCGTCGGTCGCGGTGCTGATCTCGCTGATCGGCACGTTCTCGGCGATGTACCTGCTGGGCTACAGCCTCAACATCCTGTCGCTGATGGCCCTGACGGTCGCCACCGGCTTCGTGGTCGACGACGCGATCGTGGTGCTGGAGAACGTCATCCGCCATGTCGAGGAGGGCGTGAAGCCGGCCAAGGCCGCGCTGCTCGGCGCCCGCGAGGTCGGCTTCACCGTACTGGCGATGAGCCTGTCGCTGATCGCCGTCTTCATCCCGATCCTGATGATGGGCGGCATCATCGGGCGGCTGTTCCGCGAATTCGCCGTCACGCTGTCGGTGGCGATCCTGGTCTCGCTGGTCGTCTCGCTGACCACCACGCCGATGATGTGCGCCAAGCTGTTGCGCCGATCGGAAAAGCGCAAACAGGGCCGGCTGTCGCGCGCCGGCGAATGGGTATTCCTGCGCATGCTGCGCGGCTATGAACTGTCGCTCGGCTGGGCCCTGCGCTTCGGCTGGCTGATGCTGCTGATGCTGGTCGCCACCATCGGCCTCAACGTCTATCTCTATACCATCGTGCCTAAATCGCTGGCGCCGCAGCAGGATACCGGGCGGCTCTCGGGTTTCATCATCGGCGGGCAGGGCATCTCGTTCCAGGCGATGCAGCAAAAGCTTGCCGTCTATGTCGATATCGTCCGCCAGGATCCGGCGGTGGCCGAGGTCGCCGGCTTCACCGGCGGCGGCCAGCGTAATGCCGGCTCGATGTTCATCGACCTGAAGCCGCTGTCCGAAAGGAAGGAGAGCGCCGATCAGGTGATCGCCCGGCTGCGCCCCAAGCTGCAGGCGGTGCCCGGCGCCTCGGCCTTCCTGTCGGCCCAGCAGGATCTGCGTATCGGCGGGCGCCAGGGCAACGCGCAATACCAGTACACGCTGCTCGGCGACGACCTGAACGAACTGCGCACCTGGGCGCCCAAGGTGGTCGAGGCGCTCGGCACCCTGCCCGAGATCGCCGACGTTTCGTCCGACCAGCAGGACCGTGGCCTGCAGGTCTCGCTCGACATCGACCGGGCGACGGCCGCACGCCTCGGCGTAACGCCGCGGCTGCTCGACCAGGCGCTCTACGATGCCTTCGGCCAGCGCCAGGTCTCGACCATCTTCACCCCGATCAACCAGTACCGCGTGGTCATGGAAGTGGCGCCGCAATACTGGCAGACGCCGGACGGGCTGAACGACATCAGGGTCAAGACCGCCGCGGGCACGACCGTGCCGCTCGCCGCCTTCACCAAGGTGGTGCAGACGCCGGCGGCCCTGTCGGTCAACCACCAGTCGCAGTTCGCGGCGACGACCTTCTCGTTCAACCTGGCCCCGGGCTACGTGCTGTCGGACGCGGTGCGGGCGATCGACGAGACGATGACGCGGATCGGGGTGCCGGTCTCGATCCATGGCGGCTTCCAGGGGACGGCGCGCACCTACCAGCAGTCCTTGTCGAACCAGCCCTGGCTGATCCTGGCCGCGCTGATCACCATGTATCTGGTGCTGGGCATTCTCTACGAGAGCTACATCCACCCGCTGACCATCCTGTCGACGCTGCCCTCGGCCGGCGTCGGCGCGATCCTCGGCCTGCTGATCACCGGCTACGAATTCTCGATCATCGCCCTGATCGGCGTGTTCCTGCTGATCGGCATCGTCAAGAAGAACGCGATCATGATGATCGACTTCGCGCTGGTGGCCGAGCGCGAGCAGGGCATGTCGCCCCGCGATGCGATCACCCAGGCCTGCCTGTTGCGCTTCCGCCCGATCATGATGACGACGCTCGCCGCGCTGCTCGGCGCCGTGCCGCTCGCCATCGGGGGCGGCGAGGGGGCCGAGCTGCGCCACCCCCTCGGCATCACCATCGTCGGCGGGCTGATCGTCAGCCAGGTTTTGACCCTCTACACCACGCCCGTGATCTACCTGCAGCTCGAACGTCTGCGCCAGCGCTGGCACGCCCGCAGCCGCCGTTACCTGGGGAGTGCCGATGCCGCGCGTTGACCTGCCGAAGGCCCCCGGCCTGTTCCTGCTGCTGGCGTTGTCCGCCTGCACGATCGGGCCCGACTACAGCCGCCCGCCGGTCGCCACCCCGCCCGCCTTCAAGGAGATGGGGCCGTGGAAGGTGGCCGAGCCGGCCGATATGAAGGATCGGGGCGCCTGGTGGCAGATCTATGGCGACGAGACGCTGAACCAGCTGGTGCCGCGGGTCGTCGCCTCCAACCAGAACCTCAAGATCTTCGAAGCGCGCTATCGCGCCGCCGAGGCTGCCGCAGCCGGCGCGCGGGCGAATTTCTATCCGACCGTCAGCGCCGGGGCCAACACCAACACCCAGCAGACCACGGGCGGCAACACCGCGGCCAGCCGTGCCGGCCGCACCTCGTCGGCCCAGACTTCGGTGGGCGCTTCCTGGGTGCCCGACATCTGGGGCGACGTGCGCCGTTCGGTCGAGGCAGCCGATGCGACGACCCAGGCGAGCGCGTCCGATCTCGCCGCCGCGACGCTGTCGGCCCAGTCGGCGCTGGTGCAGAACTACCTGTCGCTGCGCTTCGCCGAGGCGACGCATGAACTGCTGACCTCGACCGCCGATTCCTATCGCCGGCAGTTGCAGCTGGTGCAGAACCAGTATGCCGTCGGCACCGCCTCGCCGGCCGACATTGCGCAGGCCGAGACGCAGCTGCGCTCGACCGAGGCGCAGGCGATCGACATGGAGGCGACGCGGGCCCAGCTCGAACACGCCATCGCGCTACTGCTGGGCGAGCCGGCCTCGACCTTCACGCTGGCCCCCGGCACCTTGCCGGATGTCCCGGAACGGCTGCCGGTCGACGTGCCCTCGTCATTGCTGGAGCGGCGCCCCGATATCGCCGCGGCCGAGCGCCGGATGGCCGCGGCCAACGCCGAGATCGGCGTGGCGCTGGCCGGTTACTACCCGCAGATCTCGCTCAGCGCGACCGGCGCGCTGGTGGGCACCAGCCTGGGCAATTTCTGGGACCTGCCGACCCGGGTCTGGTCGGTCGGCGCCGCCTTGTCACAGATGCTGTTCGACGGCGGCGCCACCGCCTCCCGCACCGCGCAGGCGCGCGCCAATTACGATGCGACGATCGCCAGCTATCGCAATACGGTCCTGACCTCGTTCCAGGAGGTCGAGACCGGGCTGTCCAACCTCACCGTGCTGGAGCGCGAGGCGACGGTCCAGAACCTCGCCGTCACCTCGGCGCGGCGTTCGGAAGAGCTGACGATCAACCAGTACCGGGCCGGCACGGTCAGCTATCTGAACGTGCTGGTCATCCAGGCCCAGACATTGTCGAACGAACGCGCGGCGCTGGCCGTGCAGAACCGGCGGCTGATCGCATCGGTGCAGTTGATCGAGGCATTGGGCGGGGGCTGGGCCGGCGTTTGAGCGCCGCCGCCAGGCGTCGGTATTGTTCGTGCGACCGGTGTCCATGCAAAACCGCAGTTTGATAAAATTACAAAGCATTTAATGAAAATCTGATTGAGCTGCTTGGGATACTTGACTACCGTTTGGCTATCAAACTCATCGACATATTGGTGCGGGCAGCATGCTCAGGTACGGTCGCGTTTTCTCCGCCATCGTCGCGGTTTTTATAGTGTGCAATGCGTTTGCCTGGTCCGCCTGGGCTGTCGGCCCCGAGCTGCTGGATACGAGTTTCCAAAATCCCAAGCTGAACAGTTCGACCGTACCGGTGGTGGTTCAGCCTGATGGCAAGATCCTGGTCGGCGGCGGGTTCACCACGGCCGGTGCCAACAACACCCCTTACGGCAGGATCGCCCGCTTCAATCCCGACGGGTCGCTCGACACAAGCTTCGCCAACCCGCAGCTGGACGGCTTGGTTATGGCCATCGGGTTGCAGTCGGACGGCAAGATCGTCCTGGGTGGCCTGTTCACGGCAGCCAACTCGGTCAGCCCATCGACCTACCGCCGCGCCGTGCGCCTGAACAGCGACGGTACGGTCGACACCTCATTTGCCGATCCGAATTTCGACAACTATGTCTCGGACCTTGCGGTGCTGGACGACGGCAAGATCATCTTCGTCGGTGCGTTTGCGAACGCCGGCGGGAATACCTACGGCAGGGTTGCGCGGGTGAACAGCAACGGCACCGTCGACACCGGTTTCACCAATCCGGCCGTTGGCGACGTCGTCAGCCACGTGAGAATCGCCAGCGATGGCAAGATCCTGATCACGGGCGGCTTCAATACGGTCGGATCGCCGCCCCAAACCTACAATCGCCTGGCCCGCATCAATGCGGGCGGCACCGTCGACACGACATTCGTCAACCCGGCGTTGAACAACAACACCACCGCCCTGACGATCCAGCGGGATGGCAAGATCCTGGTGGGGGGCACATTCACCTCGCTCGTCGGCCCGACGACCCGAACGCGCCTCGCGCGTCTGAACAGCGATGGTTCGCCCGACACCGGTTTCGTCGATCCGATGCTCAGCGCGCAACCATACACCATGGTCGAACAGACCGACGGCAAGCTGATGGTCGGCGGCGCGTTCACCACGGTTGGTCTGACCAACACGCCCTACAACTATCTGGTCAGGTTGACCAGCACCGGCCTGATCGACACGTCCTTCGCCAATCCCAACCTGAACCTTTACGTTCAGACGATCGCCTTCCAGCCGAACGGCAATTTTGTCGTCGCCGGCAGCTTCACCACCGCCGGTTCGTCGAATGCCGCCTATGGCGCCCTGGCCCGCTTCCTTTCCGGGTTCTACACCTTGTCGATCACGCCGCCGACGCACGGCACGGTGACGGGCAATGCCGGGGGTATCGATTGCGGGGCGACGTGCTCGGCCGAGTTGGCGAACGGGCGCTCGGTCGTCCTGACGGCGACGGCTGCCTCGGGTTACAGCTTTGCCGGCTGGGGCGGTGGCTGTTCGGGCAACACCAACCCGCTGACGGTGACGTTGTCGGCCGACGTCACCTGCACGGCGAGTTTCACGGCATCCGGGGGGGGCAATGGCGGTGGCGGTGGTGCGATGCCGCCGCCCGCCCCGCCGCCGAGTTTCGTGTCTGCCCCGGTGACGCCGATTCAGAACGCCTCTTCGGTCGGTTCGGGTACGGGCAGCGTCTCGTTTGCGTCGTCGTTCACCGATCCGCAGAGCCTGACGTTCACGGCGACGCAGACCAGCGGGGCGTCGCTGCCGTCGTGGCTGAGCTTCGTGCCGTCGACAGTGTCGTTTGCCTACAGCGTGCCGATCCCGCCGGACCTGCCGATCCAGCCGCTGGCCGATGCGGCGGCCGACGGCCGGTCCGGGCGGGCCGATGCGCGGGCAAGCTGGGCCAACACGATCTATCCGTCGCTGATCCGGGTGGCGCAGGTGCCGGTGCTGTTGACGGCGACCGGCGGCGGGCAGAGCTATGCCTCGACCATCCAGATGGATTTCTACGCGCCGCGGGCGCCGGTGGCGATGTCGGCGGTGTCGCTGAGCCTGGACGGCACGGTCGGCAACGGCCGGTCGGGCCGCTCGGCGCTGTCGTGGGACGGCGGGCAGATGGTGTTCGAGACGGTGGCGACCAACATCTTTCCGGCTTCGGCCAACAGCCAGTCTGACATCGTGCGTTATCAGGCGCTGTCGGGCGGTCGCGACCGGCTGAGCCAGACGGCGATCCCCGGCGGCGGCGTCGCCAATGCCGCCGATGGTGCGTCGGTCAGCCCGGCGGTGTCGAGTGATGGCCGTTATGGCGCCTTCGCCTCTGATGCGCCGTCGGTGAGCACGACGCCGAACGGCGGGGTGCGCCAGGTCTATCGCACCGGCCTCGGCTATCCGCGGGTGCCACTGAACGGCACGGTGACGCCGGCACCCGACATGGTGTCGGTGACCGCGTCCGGCGTCGCGGGCAATGCCGCGTCGGACAATCCGGTGCTGTCGCGGGATGGCCGCTACGTGGCGTTCGAGAGCGTGGCGACCAACCTGGGCGGGAGCGGCGTGGCCGGCCAGCGGCAGGTCTGGCGCAAGGACATGCAGACCGGGACGCTGGAGGCGGTATCGAGCGGTACCGGCCAGAACCCGTCGATCTCGTGGGATGGCCGCTACGTCGCCTTCGACGATGGCGCGCAGGTCTACCTGCGGGACATGACGGCGGCCACGGTCCGGACGGTCGCGCCGGGCACGCGGCCGCGGCTGACGGCGCGGGCGGACCGGATCGCGCTGGTCTCGGGCGGGCAGGTGATGCTGGCCGATATCGCCGGCGGCGGTCTTCGGGCGGTCACGACGGGCAATGGGGTCAGCGACGATCCGGCGATCTCGGCGGACGGTCGGTTCGTGGCCTTCCGCTCGGCGGCGACCGATCTGGTGCCGGGCTTCGCCGGCAACGGCATGGCGCAGATCTTCGTGCGCGACGTGGATCGGGGCGTGACGGCACTGGTGACGCAGACGGGATCGGGCGGCCCCGGCAGCGGGGCGAGTTGGAGCCCGACGCTGTCGGGCGACGGCAGCATGATCGCGTTCGGGTCGGATGCGCGCGACCTGGTGAACGGCAACCCGGCGGCCGGCCAGGCCTATCTGGCGGCCAACCCGCTGCCGTTGCCCGAGAAGACCGGCTACTGGTACCTGGCCGGGATCGGCGGCGCCCAGGGCTGGGCGATGGAGCGCTGGGGCAACCGCGCCTATGTCGGCGGGCTGGCCTATGACGCGCAGGGGCGCAGCCAGTGGCTGGCCGGTTATTGCACGCTGTCGGGGCTGACCTGCAGCGGCACGCTGAGCGCGGCGGGAGCGGCCGGCCCGGGCTTCAGCCTGGTGACGGCGGCGACCGGCAGCAGCGCGACCTTGTCGGTCGGCGGGGCGGTGGCGCAGACCCTGACGCCGTTCCCGATCGGCGGCAGCCGCACCACCGGCTATGCCGGCCTGCCGCAGGCGGGCTGGTGGTACGAAGCGGCGGCGGGGAACAATGTCGGGTATTTCCTCGACATCGACAGCCAGCCGCAGGCCGACGGCTCGGTGGCGCAGATCGGCTATCTGTCGATGCTGGCCTACGATGCCGCGGGCCGGCACGTCTGGCAAAGTGTGCAGGCGCCGCTGGGTTCGGATTTCAGCTTGTCGGGTACGCTGCTGCAATACGCCGGCGGGGCGCCGTTCGGTGTTACCGCGGCGGCTATGCCGGCATCGGCGAGCATCGTCGGCCCGGTGCGGATAAGTTTCGACGGCACCGAGGCCGCCCGTATCACCCTGCCCGACGGCCGGACGGCGAGCCTGTCGCGGTACCGTTTCTGACACGACGCCATTTGTCGACCCGGAACGGGCCGGATGATCGGACCGTGCCCACTTTCAGAGGCATCTGCTTCTTGCGAGAGGAACAAGGATATTTTTGTCCATCTTTGAGTTGAGCCCGTACACGAGAACACCTAATCGTTTTTCTGATTGTCAGGACTAGGTATCAGGCGGAGGTTCCACCGGCATGCGAGCGTTTCTGGGTACCGTATTCATTGCTATAGTGTGGCTGAGTGGCGGTCTTTTTGCGCATCGAGCGAGTGCCCAGACCAGTTTTCTCGATACCAGTTTTGCTAATCCCGTACTGAATGCGGATGCCAATGTCGTCGCCGTCCAACCCGACGGCAAGATCCTGGTCGGCGGTAGCTTCACGACTGTCGGTTCAGGCGCGACGACATATCAACGCGTCGTTCGCCTCAATACCGACGGTACGATCGACACGTCGTTCCGCAACCCTGCCTTCAACAATTCTGTCAATGCACTCGCGGTCCAGTCCGACGGGAAGATCGTGGTCGGCGGCGGTTTTACTTCGGTCAACAGCAATACCAATACCTATACCTATAATCGCGCCGCCCGTCTGAACGCCGACGGCTCGCTCGACACGTCGTTTGCCGATCCGAACTTCAACACTCTGGTCAATGCAATCCTCGTCAAGGGCGATGGCAAGATCCTGTTCGGCGGCAACTTCATCTCGGCCGGTGGCAGCACATATCGGCGCCTCGCCCGCTACAACAGCAACGGTACGGTCGATACCTCATTCACCGACCCCAACCTGCAGAGCTTCGTCGCCGCTCTTGCCGAAGCGAGCGACGGCAAGATCATCGCCGTCGGCGCCTTCACTACGGCCGGGACTTCGAATGATGCCTATGGCTGTGTCGCCCGCTTCAATGACGATGGCACGCTCGATACCTCGTTCTCCAACCCGGCCATTAGCGGCACCGTCAACGCCGTCGCGCTGCAGAGTGACGGAAAGATCGTTGTTGCCGGGAGTTTCTTGTCAGTCGACAGCACCACGCGAAATCAGCTCGCCCGCTTGAATGCCGACGGCACCCTGGATGCCAGTTTCGACGATCCGAATCTCGACGCTGCCGTCCGCTCGGTGCAGGTTGCCAGCGATGGAAAGGTCGTGGTCGGTGGAGTATTCTCGACCGCCGGGGCTGCGAACGCCACCTATCAGGGGCTCGCGCGTTTCGCGGCTGACGGCACTCTCGACACAACCTTTCCCGACCCGGTGCTCAACGACGAAGCCAAGAGCATCGCACTGCAAAGCAACGGAAAAATCCTGGTCGTCGGAATTTTCACCACCGTGGGAGCGTCGACTGCGACCTACCAGCGTGCCGCGCGGTTCTTCAGCGCGTTCTATACCCTGACGGTGACGGCCCCGGCGAACGGGGGGGTGACCAGCAATGTCGGCGGCATCAGCTGCGGCGCAACCTGCTCGGCGCAGTTCGGTGGTGGCAGTTCGGTAACGCTGACAGCAACGCCTGCCTCGGGCTACAGCTTCGCCGGTTGGGGCGGCTCCTGTTCCGGCAGCACCAGCCCGCTCACCGTGACGCTGTCGGCCGATGCCGCCTGCACGGCGAGCTTTGTCGCAACCACCAGCAATAACGGCAACAACGGCAGTGGCAGCAGCGGGGTAACGCTGCCGCCGGCGCCACCACCGGCCTTCGTGGCAACGCCGGTGGCGCCGGTGCAGAGCGCGGCGACGGCGGGGTCGGGGACCGGCACGCTGTCGCTCGCCTCGTCATTTACCAATCCGCAGAATCTGGCGTTCACGGCGGTGCAGAACAGCGGGGTGCCGCTGCCGCCGTGGCTGACCTTCAACCCGGCGACGGTGTCGTTCGCCTATACCGTGCCGATTCCGTCCGACCTGCCGATCCAGCCGCTGGCCGATGCGGCGGCTGATGGCCATGCGGGGCGGGCCGACGCACGGATTTCCTGGTCCAATACGCTCTACCCCGCACTGTTCCGGGTGGCTCAGGTGCCGATCCTGCTGACCGCGACCGGTGCGGGGCAGAGCTATGCCATCACGATCCAGATGGATTTCTATGCGCCGCGCTCGCCGGTGGCGATCTCGGCGGTGTCGCTGAGCCTGGATGGCGCGCGCGGCAACGGCCGGTCGGGCCGCTCGGCGCTGTCGTGGGACGGCGGGCAGATGGTGTTCGAGACCACCTCGACCAACATCTTCCCGGCCGCGGCCAACAGCCTGTCCGATATCGTGCGCTACCAGGCGCTGTCGGGCGATCGCGACCGGCTGAGCCAGACGGCGATCCCCGGCGGTGGCGTGGCCAACGCCGCCGACGGGGCGTCGACGAGCCCGGCGGTGTCGAGTGATGGCCGTTACGGCGCCTTCGCCTCGGACGCGCCCTCGATCAGTGCGACGGCGAATGGCGGGGTGCGGCAGGTCTATCGCACCACGCTCGGCTATCCGCGGGTGCCGTTGAACGCGGCGGTGACGCCGGCACCCGACATGGTCTCGGTGACGGCCGCCGGTGTAGCCGGCAATGCCGCATCGGACAACCCGGTGCTGTCGCAGGACGGCCGCTATGTCGCGTTCGAGAGCGCGGCGACGAACTTCGGCCTTGGGGTTTCGGGTCAGCGTCGGAGCTGGCGCAAGGACACGTTGACCGGGACGCTGGAGGCGGTTTCGACCGGCACCGGCCTGAACCCGTCGATCTCGTGGGACGGCCGCTACGTCGCCTTCGACGACGGCACCCAGGTCTATCTGCGCGACATGACGACGAGTGCGGTGCGCCCGATTGCCCAGGGGACGAAGCCGCGGCTGACGGCGCGGGCCGACCGGATCGTCTATGTGTCGGGCGGGCAGGTGATGCTGGCCGAGGTGACGACGGGGGCGCTGCGGGCGGTTACGGCGGGCAACGGGATCAGTGACGATCCGGCGATCTCGGCCGACGGGCGCTTCGTCGCCTTCCGCTCGGCGGCGACCGACCTGGTGGCGGGGTTCGCGGGCAACGGGCTCGCCCAGATCTTCGTGCGCGATGTCGAGCGCGGGGTGACGGCGCTGGTGACGCAGACGGCGGCGGGCGGCCCGGGCAACGGGGCGAGCTGGAGCCCGGCGCTGTCGGGCGACGGCAGCACGATCGGGTTCGGGTCGGATGCCCGCGACCTGGTGAACGGCAACCCGGCGGCGGGCCAGGCCTATCTGGCGGCCAATCCGCTGCCGTTGCCCGAGAAGACCGGCTACTGGACGATGCCGTCGGTCGGCGGTGGGCAGGGTTGGGCGATGGAACGCTGGGGGGCCAAGGCCTATGTCGGCGGGCTGGCCTATGATACGCAGGGGCGCAGCCAGTGGCTGGCTGGGTTCTGCACGCTGTCGGGGCTGACCTGCAGCGGCACGCTGACGGCGGCGGGCGCGTCAGGGCCGGCGTTCAACCTGGTGACGGCGGACACTGGGACCGGCACGACCCTGTCGGTCGGCGGCGCCGCGGCGCAGGTGCTGACGCCGTTCCCGATCGGCGGCAGCCGGACCACCGGCTATGCCGGCCTGCCGCAGGCGGGCTGGTGGTACGAGGCCGCAGCGGGGAACCAGGTCGGATACTTCCTCGACATCGACAGCCAGCCTCAGCCCGATGGCTCGGTGGCGCAGATCGGCTATCTGTCGGTGCTGGCCTACGATGCCGCGGGCCGGCACGTCTGGCAAAGTGCGCAGGCGCCGCTGGGTTCGGACTTCAGCTTGTCGGGTACGCTGCTGCAATACGCCGGCGGGGCGCCGTTCGGTGTTACCACGGCGGCTATGCCGGCATCGGCGAGCATCGTCGGCCCGGTGCGGATGAGTTTCGACGGCACCGAGGCCGCCCGCGTCACCCTGCCGGATGGGCGTGTCGCCAACCTGTCGCGGTTCCGGTTCTGAAGAAGCTGGGGCGCCCCCCTGCAGACGTCGGGTGACTGCAGGGGGGCGTCGTCGGCCGCGGGACAGGCACTGGCGGGTGCCGGAACGGCCGAGGGAAAGGCGTCAGCTCAAGCTGCAGTCGTAGTCTTGGGAGGGATTGTCGAAGCGGGCGTCACAGCCCGATGTCCGAATTACGGACCGCATGGTGGTTTCTCCCCAATCTTTGTCTTCAGCGAACTTCTGCCGCTGTTGGAACGGTAGTCCGATTCGCTTAGCTTGGCAAGCGTTGTAAGTTTATTCTCCTAAAAAACCATATATTTCTGATTCAACGATCAGTGCAGCGTCACGCCGCAATCCATCGCGCCGAGGCTGCGAAGTTGCTCGGCTTCGATGGTGTCGAAGTAGCTGGTCGCGGCCTCGATCGTCATCCACTCCATCTCCTCGTCGGTGAAGCCGTCCTCGAGTTGGGAGAGGGCCTCGAGCGAGCAGCGGACCAGGCGCAACACCATCTGCCATTGCGGATGGCGGGCATGCCGGCTGACCGGCGGATGAGGTGGCAGTCGGTTCAGGCGCTTGCTCAACGACCGTGACCCTCGGCGATGCTCGATGCCCCAGCATGGCGCGCGCCGGACAGCCCGGCAGCCCCCAAATGGGGGCTCGGGCGGCGTTTGCCGCCTTCAGTCGACGCGCCGGCAGGATTCGCGCACCAGCAGGCGCGGGGCCAGAGTGACGGTTTCCGGCGCGGCCTTGGCCCCGGCGGGCTTGAGGCGGGCCAGCAGGCGGTCGACCGCGGTGGCGCCGACCTCCTCGATCGGTTGGACCACGGTGGTCAGTCGCGGGCGAATCGCCGTCGACCAGGGAAAGTCGTCGATGCCGGCGACCGAGATCTGCTCGGGGCAGCGGAAGCCCATGTCCATCACCGCCTGCATGGCGCCGAGCGACATCATGTTGTTGGCGGCGAAGATCGCCGTCGGGGGCTCGGGCCGCGACAGCAGCGCCTGGACCGCGTCGTAGGCGGTCTCGATGCGGAAATCGGCGGTCATGGCCAGGGCCGGATCGTGGCGGACTCCCGCCGCCTGAAGCGTTTCGCGGAAACCCCGCAGGCGCTGTTCGGCGGTCGAGACATGCGGGCGGCCGCTGACGATGGCGATGCGGCGATGGCCGAGCCGCAGCAGGTAGTCGGTAACCGACTGGGCCGCGGCCAGATTGTCGACGATGACCGAATCGAAGGGCATGTCGGGCAGGAAACGGTCGACCATGACGAGCGGCATGTCGGCGAATCGCGCCAGGGCCGCGCGATAGGCGTCGTCGAACCCCGATGGCGCCAGCAGGATGCCGGCGACGCGTTGCACGCGCATCAGGTTCAGCAGCTCCAGTTCGCGCGCCGGATCCTCGTCGGTATTGGCAAGGATGACCGAATAGCCCGCGGCATTGGCGCGGGTCTCCACCGCCTTGGCCAGCGAGGCGAAGAACGGGTTGGAAATATCCGATATCACCAGCGCGATGGTCGACGTGCGCCCCAGCCTGAGCGAGCGGGCGATGCCGTCGGGCGAATAGCCCACCGCGGCCACCGCGTCCCATACCCGCTGGGCCAGCTTCTCGGAAACCCCGGCCGTGCCGTTGATGGTGGCCGAAACCGTGCCGATCGAGA
Organism: Pseudomonadota bacterium; assembly: GCA_023433835.1. Classification (GTDB taxonomy): domain Bacteria; phylum Pseudomonadota; class Alphaproteobacteria; order Ferrovibrionales; family Ferrovibrionaceae; genus JAFKFH01. The sequence goes on from JAEYTW010000261.1 coordinate 18,138, forward strand.
CCCCGGCCTCGCGTGCCACATCCTTGATCGTCGCCATCGGTGCGGGGATTTCCTGTTGCGGTGAAGAACTGGTTCCGCTAGCTTATCGAAACGTTTCAGAATGACAACGGCGTTCGACGGCCCCGATCCAATTTTCGCTGCAATGCAGCAAGGCAGGATCTGGCCGTTTCTCTGGGCCAAGACCTGAAACGTTTCAATACGACGGCGGCGCGAGCCGACGTCCAACTGTAGGGGCGGCGGCATCAAGCCGGCCGTCCAACCTGGAGGGGGAAGGAAGCGCGATGACGGGCAGGATGAAGATTCTCGCGGCGGCGGCATGTTTCGGCCTGGGCCTGCTGGCGCAGTCGGCGATGGCCGAGACGGTATTGAAGGTCAAGCTGGACGGCGAGTTGAAGGAGATCGACCCGATCTGGACCTCCAACTACACGGTCCGCGATCATGCCTACATGATCTATGACACGCTGTTCGCGATGGACGAGAAGTACAACGTCCAGCCGCAGATGGTCGATAAATATACCGTCAGCGAGGATGGCAAGACCTATACCCTGACTCTGCGCGACGGCCTGAAATGGCATGACGGCGCGCCGGTCACCGCGAAGGACTGCATCGCCTCGATCAAGCGCTGGGGCAAGCGCGACGGCCTGGGCCAGCAGATGATGGCTCGGCTGGACCGCATGGAAGCGGTCGACGACAAGACCTTCCGTATCGTGATGAAGGAGAACTGGTCGCTGGTGCTGCCGGCGCTGGGCAAGATTTCCTCGACCGTGCCGTTCATGATGCCGGAGCGCCTGGCCAATACCGACGCCTTCGACCAGATCAAGGATCCCACGGGCTCCGGCCCGTTCAAGATGAAGCTCGACGAATGGGTGCCGGGCTCCAAGATCGTCTACGTCAAGAACCAGGACTACGTGCCGCGCAAGGAGGCGCCGAGCAACGCGGCCGGCGGAAAGATCGCCAAGGTCGATCGGATCGAATGGCTGGTGATGCCCGATCCGGTGACGGCGGTGAACGCGCTGGCCAACGGCGAGATCGACTACCTCGCCACCGTGCCGCCCGACCTGACCGGCCTCGTGGCCAAGAACAAGAACGTCAAGCTGCAGGTCGTCAACCTCCTGGGCAAGCAGGTCCAGGTGGTGCCCAACCACCTGAACCCGCCGTTCGACAACGTCAAGGTGCGCCAGGCCCTGCAGCTTGCCCTGAAGCAGGAAGATTACATGCAGGCGATGTTCGGCAAGCAGACCGAGTTCTACCAGGTCTGCGCCGCCGTCTTCTTCTGCGGCACCAGGTTCGAATCCAACGTCGGGTCCGAGCGCGTGCTGAAGCAGGATTTCGCCGCGGCCAAGGCCCTGCTGAAGGAAGCGGGCTATGACGGCACGCCGATCGTGCTGCTGCATGCGACCGACCTGCCGGAGCAGAACCTGTGGGGCCAGGTCGGCGCGGAATCGCTGCGCAAGGCCGGTTTCGTCGTCAACGACGTGACCTCGGACTGGGCGACGGTCGCGTCGCGCCGCGCCTCGAAGAAGCCGATCGCCGAGGGGGGCTGGCACCTGTTCCACACCGGCTGGGCCGGTCCCGACATGCTCGATCCCGCGGTCAACGTGCTGGTCTCCGGCGGCTGCGTCGAGAAGGCATGGTTCGGCTGGCCCTGCGATGCCGAGCTGGAGCGGTTGCGCGCCGCCTTCGCCTCGACCTCCGATCCGGCCGAGCAGAAGAAGATCGCCGACCAGGTCCAGGCGCGGGCGCACGAGATCGTCACCTTCGTGCCGATGGGCCAGTTCCGCCAGCTGACCGGCTATCGCGCCAATGTGTCGGGCATCCTGACCGCGCCGGTGCCGTTCATGTGGAACATCGCCAAGAACTAAGAAGAGTGGGAGCCTGGGCGGGCGGATCCTCGATCGATCCGCCCGCAGGGGGGAGTTCGCGTCATGCTCTGGTTTCTGATCCGTCGCATCTTCGCGGCGGTGCCTATCCTGATATTCGTCGCCGTGTTCATCTTCATGCTGCTGCATCTCGCCCCCGGTGATCCGGCGGCGGTGGCGGCCGGCCCGAACGCCTCGCCCCAGCAGGTCGAACTGCTGCGCCAGCGCATGCAGCTCGACATGCCGCTGCCCGAGCAGTTCCTGCGCTGGGTGACCAGTCTCGCCCGCTTCGACCTGGGGGTGTCGATCTTCTCCAACCAGCCGGTCTCGCGGCTGATCGGCCAGCGGCTCGAACCGACGCTGCTGCTCGCCGTCACCTCGATGCTGGTGGCGGTCGTCATCGCCGTGCCCGCCGGCACGATCGCGGCCTGGAAGGCAGACAGCCTGCTCGACCGCGTGGTGATGATGTTTGCCGTCGCCGGTTTCTCGACGCCGGTCTTCGTCACCGCCTACGGCCTGATCTACGTCTTCTCGATCGAGCTGGGCTGGTTCCCGGTGCAGGGCTACACGCCGCTCTCGCAGGGCATCCTGGATTGCCTGCAGGGCCTGGTGCTGCCGAGCCTGGCGCTCGGTTTCGTCTTCGCCGCGCTGATCGCCCGCGTCGTGCGCGCCACCATGCTCGAGATCCTGGCCGAGGATTACATCCGCACCGCCCGCGCCAAGGGCCTGGCCACGCCGACCATCGTCGTCGTCCATGCGCTGAAGAATGCCGGGGTGCCGACGATGACGGTGATCGGTATCGGCTTCGCCATCCTGGTCGGCGGCGTCGTCGTCACCGAGACGATCTTCAACATCCCCGGCCTCGGCCGCCTCACCACCGACGCGATCCTGCGCCGCGACTATCCGGTGGTGCAGGGCGTGATCCTCGCCTTTTCGGCCATGCTGATCGTCGTCAACATCCTGGTCGACCTGTCCTATGCGCTGTTCGATCCGCGGGTGAGGAGCGCATGAGCACGATGGCTCTGCCCTCCCGCCGTCTGCCACAGCTGCCCGGCGCGGTCGTCGCCGCCGGCGCGGTGCTGGTCGTCTATGCGCTGATCGGCATCCTGGCGCCGGCCTTCGTCGGCGACATCCGCGCGCTGAACCTGCCCGAACGCCTGCTCGGCCCCGATGCCGCCCATTGGTTCGGTACCGATCAGCTGGGCCGCGACGTTTTCGGCCGCACGCTCTACGGCACGCGCAATTCGCTGATCGTCGGCTTCGCGGTGGCCGCCGCCACCACGCTGATCGGCGTGACCTTGGGCATCGTCACCTGCTTCTCGGCCTGGACCGACCGCATCGCCATGCGGCTGATGGACGGGCTGATGGCGATACCCGGCGTGCTGCTCGCCATCGCCATGGTGGCGATCTTCGGCTCGTCGCTGCAGAACGTCGTCATCGCCATCACGGTCCCCGAGATCCCGCGCATGGTGCGCCTCGTCCGCAGCGTCACCCTGACCGTGCGCGAACAGCCGTTCATCGCGGCGGCGATCTCGATCGGCACGCCGCTGCCGCGCATCCTGTGGCGGCACGTGCTGCCCAATGTCATCGGTGCCGTGATGGTCCAGGCGACCTACACCTGTGCCTCCGCGATCATCTCGGAAGCCGTGCTGTCCTTCCTCGGCGCCGGCACGCCGCCGGAAATCCCGTCCTGGGGCAACATGATGGCCGAGGGGCGCCAGCTGTTCCAGGTCGCGCCCTGGATCATCGCCTTTCCCGGCATCTTCCTGGCCGTGCTGGTGCTGGCCGTGAATCTCGCCGGCGACGGCCTGCGCCAGGCGGTCGATCCCAAGCTGTCACGGCGGGGGGGCAAATGAGCGACCTGGTCATCGACAATCTCGCCGTCGCCTTCCGCAACGCCCGCGGCCAGCGCGCCCAGGCCGTCGACGGCATTTCATTGACGCTGAAGCGGGGCGAGCTGCTCTGCCTCGTCGGCGAATCCGGCTGCGGCAAGTCGGTCACCTCGCTGGCCGTGATGGGGTTGCTGCCGCGGGCCGAGATATCAGGCCGCATCCTGTTCGAGGGGCGCGACCTGCTGGCGCTGCCCGAGCCGGCGATGGCGGCCCTGCGCGGCAATCGCATCGCGATGATCTTCCAGGACCCGATGTCGTCGCTGAACCCGGTGCTGACCATCGGCCGGCAGATCCGCGAAGGGGTGATGCGCCACCAGCGCCTCGGCCGCCGCGCGGCTCAGGCGCGCGCCATCGAGATGCTCGACCGTGTCGGCATCCCCGATCCGCGCGCCCGGGTCGACGATTATCCGCACCAGCTTTCCGGCGGCATGCGCCAGCGCGCGATGATCGCGATGGCGCTCGCCTGCGACCCGGCGATCCTGATCGCCGACGAGCCGACCACGGCGCTCGACGTCACCATCCAGGCCCAGATCCTGGCCCTGATCGACGACCTGAAGCGCGATTTCGATACCGCGGTGCTGCTGATCACCCATGACCTCGGCGTGGTGGCGGAGATGGCCGACCGGGTCGCGGTCATGTATGCCGGCCGCATCGTCGAGCAGGGCTCGCCGATCGCCTTGTTCGGCCGGCCGCATCACGGCTACACCCACGGCCTGATGCGCTCGATGCCGATCATGAACGAGACGGCGGCCAGGCTTGCCGAAATCCCAGGCATGGTGCCGCTGCTGGAGACCGGCTGGCAGGCCTGCGCCTTCGCCCCGCGCTGCGCCTTCGCGGCCTCGGGCTGTGCCGCCGAAATCCCTCGCCTCGGCGCCGTCGCCGCCGACCACCAGGCCGCCTGCCTCAGGGCGGCAGCCGTTGCCGCCGCCTGGGAGGGCGTGCCATGACCGCCGTGCTTGAACTGCGCGATCTCGCCGTCTCCTTTCCCGGGGCCGCGGGGCGGCCGGGGGGGCCCCCGCGG
>JAEYTW010000502.1 GCA_023433835.1 Pseudomonadota bacterium
CGGGCTGCAGCTTCCATCCGCGCTGCGCCCGCGCCGCCGACCGCTGCCGCGCGGACGTGCCGCAGCCCTCGGCCATGCCCGGCGGCATCGTTTCCTGCCATTTCCCCCTCGAACAAGGTTTCGTCCCATGACCCGCCAGGCTGCCATCGACGCCGCCGCCCGCCATTACGATGACGGCGGTTTCCTGAGTGAACTCGATCGCCGTGTCGGCTTCCGCACCGAAAGCCAGGAGGCCGACCGCGCCGGCCCGCTGCGCGCCTATCTCGACGACGAGATCGCCCCGGCCCTGGCCGGTCTTGGTTTCACCAGCCGCATCGTCGCCAATCCGGTCGATGGTTTCGGCCCGTTCCTGCTGGGCGAACGTATCGAGGACCCTGATCTGCCGACGGTGCTGACCTACGGCCACGGCGATGTCGTGCGCGGCTATGACGCGCAGTGGCGCCAGGGCCTGTCGCCCTGGTCGATCGTCGTCGATGGCGACCGGCTCTACGGCCGCGGCACCGCCGACAACAAGGGCCAGCACACAATCAACCTGGCGGCGCTGGCCCAGGTGCTGGAAGCGCGGGAGGGCAAGCTCGGCTTCAACGTGAAGATCATCCTGGAGATGGGCGAGGAGACCGGCTCGCCCGGCCTTGCCGCCGTCGCCCGCGCCCATGCCGATGAGCTCGAGGCCGATCTGCTGATCGCGTCCGACGGCCCGCGGCTGGCGGCGGCGCGGCCGACGATCTTCCTGGGCTCGCGCGGCTGCTTCAATTTCGACCTGACGGTCAATTTGCGCGACGGCGGCCATCATTCCGGCAACTGGGGCGGCCTGCTGCGCAACCCCGGCACGGTGCTGGCCAATGCCATCGCCAGCATGGTCGACGGCGAGGGGCGGATCCTGATCGAGGCCCTGCGCCCGCCGCCGATCCCCAATGCGGTGCGCGCGGCCCTGGCCGATATCGCGGTCGGCGGCGGCCCCGGCGATCCCGATGTCGATGCCGACTGGGGCGAGAAGGGCCTGACGCCGACCGAGCGCGTCTTCGCCTGGAACGCGCTGGAAGTGCTGGCCTACCGCACCGGCAACCCGGAGGCGCCGGTCAACGCTGTGCCGCCGCGCGCCGCGGCCCACTGCCAGCTGCGCTTCGTCGTCGGCTGCGACCCCGAAACCTTCGTGCCGGCGATCCGCGCCCATCTCGATGCCCATGGCTTCGGCATGGTCAAGGTGGCGCCGGCCAGGATCGAGACGATGAATGCCACGCGGCTCGACCCAGAGGATCCCTGGGTCGGCTGGGCGCTGGCGTCGTTGACCCGCACGACGGGCAAGAAGCCGGCGCTGCTGCCCAATCTCGGCGGTTCGCTGCCCAACGACGTCTTCGCCGACATCCTCGGCCTGCCCACGATCTGGGTGCCGCATTCCTATCCCGCCTGTTCGCAGCATGCGCCCGACGAGCACCTGCTGGGCTCGGTCGCGCGCGAGGCGTTGCAGATCATGGCCGGGCTGTTCTGGGACCTCGGCGAAGAGGGCCAGGCCGTTCTGCGGGGGCGGGCATGATCAGGGACGACGTCTACGGCTGGCTCGCCACCCAGCGGCCGGCGATGGAAGATTTCCTGCAGCGCCTGGTCGACATCGATTCCAATTCCTACGACAAGGCCGGCACCGATGCGGTGGCCGATGCGATCGCCGGCCTGCTGGCGCTGGACGGCGTCGCGGTCGAACGCCATCCGGTCGACGGTTTCGGCGACGTGCTGGCAGCCGTCGTCCCGGGGCGCGGCGAGGGGCCCCATGCGCTGCTGATGGGCCATCGCGATACCGTGTTCCCCAAGGGCACGGTGGCGGCGCGCGGCTATACGCGCGACGGCGATCTCGGCTTCGGCCCCGGTGTCGCCGACATGAAGTCGGGGCTGGTGCTGAACTGCTTCGTGCTGCGCGCCTTTGCCCGCGCCGGCGGCGCGCCGTTTCCGATCCGCGCCTTGTTCACCTCGGACGAGGAGATCGGCTCGGCCGCCGGCCGGCCGTTCATCGAGGCGGCGGCGAAGGGGGCGCGTGCCGTGCTCAACGCCGAGCCGGGGCGGATATCGGGCAACGTCGTCACCGCGCGCAAGGGCGGCGCGACGCTGATCCTCGACGTGGCGGGACGGGCCGCCCATTCCGGCATGGCGCATGCCGACGGCATCAGCGCGATCGAGGTGCTGGCGGCCAAGATCCGGCAGTTGCACGCTTTGACCGACTACGCCACCGGGCTGACCATCAATGTCGGCAAGATTTCCGGCGGCGTCTCGGTCAATACCGTCGCGCCGGCGGCACGCGCCGAGATCGACGTGCGGGTGATGTCGCTGGCCCAGCTCGACAGCGTGATGGAACGGATCGAGGCGATCGTCGCGGCCGAGGAACTGCCGGGCGCGACCGCCACGCTGACGCGCGGCCACGTCATGCTGCCGCTGGAGGAACGCTACGCGACCGGCCTGATGGACCGCTATCGCCGCGTGGCGGCCGAGATCGGCTTCGAGGTCGACGGCGAGTTTACCGGCGGCTGTGCCGATTCCGGCTTCACCGCCAGCCTGGGCGTGCCGACCTTGTGCGGGCTGGGGCCGGTCGGCGGCAAGCCGCACACCGACCGGGAATTCTGCCGGCTGGAAACGATGGTGCCGCGTGCCCAGGCGGTAGCCGGCACCATCCTCGCTTTGGGCTAAGCCTCACTCCTCGGTTGGGACGGTCCCGGTCGGTGTCGGCATTCCGGCCGGCGTACCCTGCCGGACATGTAGAATGCGTTGGGGGAAGGGGATCTCGATTCCGGCGGTGTCGAAGGCGCGTTTCAGTCGGCGGCTGAATTCACGTCCGACCGCCCAATGATCGCCCGCACGGCATTTCAGCCGAGCGCGGATCGTGACGGCGGATTCGCCGAAGCCGATGACCCCCTGCAGATCCGGAGCATCGATGATCTTCATCGACCATGCCGGGTCGGTGCGCATTTCTTCGCCGACGGCGCCGATGACGGCCATGGCGTGGTCGATATCGGTGTCGTAGGCGACGCCGATATCGGCGACATGATAGCCGAAGTCGCGGGTCATGTTGGCAACCTTGTCGATCGCCGAGAACGGGATGACGTGGAACGTGCCGCTGCCGTCGCGCAGGCCGACCGAGCGGATGGTCAGCCGCTCGACCACGCCCGAGACGCCGCCGGCCGTGACCACGTCGCCGGTGTTCAGCGCATTCTCGAACTGCAGGAAGGCGCCGTTGATGATGTCCTTGACCAGGCTCTGCGCGCCGAAACCGACAGCCAGGCCGACGACGCCGGCACCGGCGAGCAGCGGGCCGATGTTGATGCCGAGCTCGGACAGGATGACCATCGCCACCAGCACCGACAAGGTGATCGAGACGGCATTGCGCGCCAGCACCAGCAGCGTGCGCAGGCGTTGCGACGCCGCGACGGTCTGGCCGCGCGGATTGAGCCGCGCCTCGACCCAGGTGGCGAAGGCGATCCACACCAGCAAAGCGATGGCCAGGATGACGGCGATCGAGAACACCGTCTGGATCAGCCGCCCGCCTTCCGACGAGGTCAGCCATTGGCTGATCGGCAGGATGTTCCAGATCTGCAGGAAGGCCGCGACCACCACGACGATCAGCGCGATGCGGGCGATGAGGCCGACCGGCGCCAGGAAATGGTTCAGCCGCTCCTCGAGCTGCGGCAGCCGCTCGCGCGAGCGGTCCGACAGCACGATGCCGCGCGACAGGCGGCGGATCAGCAGGTCCTGCACCACGGCGGCCGCGACCAGCAGCGCCATCGTCGCGGCCGCCCGGCCGATCAGCGGCAGGGTCAGCGGCTCGCGCGCCAGGAAGACCAGAAGCAGCACGGTCAGGTAGGCGATCGCGACCGGCGTCCAGGCCTTGGCCGCCACCCGGCGCAGCGCGTGCCAGGCGGTGGCGATGTCGCCGCTGTCGGGATCCTGGCGGCCGCGAATCAGCCGGCGGGCGGGCGAGCGGGTCTGGACCACGACCGTCACCGCCATCGCCCACAGGGTGACGGCAAGGATCGCGCGCAGCGCGGCAAGTGCCGAGGGCGGCAGGTTGCCCGACGCCATGCCGTAGAGCAGCAGCACGCCCCAGCCGCCGACCAGGACGAAGCGGTTGAGCCAGCGATAGAGATAGGCGGCCGCGCGATCGGACAGGCTGAGGAAACGCTTGGCCCCGGCCTCGGGCCGCAGGATCGCCCGGGCGATCAGCCGGATCGCCTCGGTCAGCAGGAAGACGTTCAGCACCATCACGGTGACGACGGCGATCGAACCGGGGCTGCCGAGCCAGATGAAGGCGACGATGTAGCCGACGGCCAGCGCCATGATCAGCGCGACGAGTTCGGCGATCACCCGCACCCAGCGGCGGCGCTGGGTGACGGGCGCCAGCCGCGTCACCGCCTGGTAGAGCAGGAAATAGGCGATCAGTGTCATGCCGAAGGCCCAGGCCGGCTCGGCGCCGACCCAGCGGAACAGGCCGCCGTCGGGCGCCTGGATCAGCGCCAGCAGCGCCGGGATCGTCGCGGCATAGCCGGCGAGATCGCGGGCCCAGTCGATGCCGGTCTCGAAGGTGTTGGCGGTGAAGCGGGCGAACTGCCGCCAGCCGGTCGTCGCCGCGGGATTCGGGCTGGACAGCCGGCCGATCTGTTCGGCCAGTTCGCCGCGCGTCAGCCCCGCGACCTTCTCGCCGCCGGCGATCTTGACCGCCATGTCGGTGCCGGGAAAGGCGACCAGGATCTGGTCGAGCTTGGCCTGGGCCTGGCGGAGCAGTTCGATGCGCGCCGTATCGCCGTCGGCGCCGTCGGCCTTCTCGGTCAGGAGCTTGGCTTCCACCGCCAGGCGATTGGCCGATTCCTGTGGCGTTTCGGCGCGGGCGGCGAAGGGCAGCAGCAGGGTGAGGAGGACGATCAGCAGTCGGAACGGGCGGCCGGCAGGCATCGGACCTCTTCTGGCGGCGGGGGGATCGGCGGCGGGGCACCGACTATCGGCGGAGACGGGCCCGCGTGCAAGGCGTCGATCCTGCGGGCGAAAGATGTCGGAATCGGGGCTGCCGCCGGGAGCGGCCGGTGGCAAGATCCGGCTTTGCCTCGATTCGGGAGCCCGCCATGTCGCGTGAAGCCGCCGTCGCCTTGATCCAGTCCTATTACCGCGCCTTCAACGCCGGCCAGTGGGAGACTTTCCTGGGCCTGCTGACCGATGGCGTCGTCCACGACATCAACCATGGCGACCGCGAAACCGGCCGCGATGCCTTCCGCGCCTTCATGGACCGGATGAACCGCTGCTATGCCGAGCAGATCGTCGATCTGGTGGTGATGGCCAGCGACGACGGGACGCGCGCGGCCGCGGAATTCGTCGTCGAAGGCAGATACCTGGCGACCGACGCTGGCCTGCCGGAGGCGACGGGCCAGACCTACCGCCTGCCGGCCGGCGCTTTCTTCGCGATCGAGGGGGGCCGAGTCGCCCGCGTCACCAACTACTACAACCTCGCCGACTGGCTGCGCCAGGTCGGGGTATGACCCGCCCGGCCCGGCTCAAGGCCGCGCAATACCCGATCACCCGCGAGGCAAGCTTTGCCGACTGGCAGGCCAAGCTCGCCGCCTGGGTGGCCGAGGGCGCGCGCGACGGGGCCGACCTCCTGCTGTTTCCCGAATACGGCTCGATGGAACTGGCCGCGCTGATCGCGCCCGGCCTGCAAGGCGACCTGCAGCGCGAGATCGAGGGCATGCAGGCGCTGCTGCCCGGCTTCATCGAGACCCATGCCGATCTCGCCCGCCGCCACCGGCTGCATATCGCGGCTGCGAGCTTTCCGGTGCGCGAAGCCGACGGCCGCTATCGCAACCGCGTCCATGTCTTCGGGCCCGACGGCACGATGGCCGCCCAGGACAAGATCGTGATGACGCGCTTCGAGCGCGAGGAGTGGGATATCGCCGGCGGGGCCGGCCTTGCCGTGATCGAAACCGGTTTCGCCAGGCTCGGCATCGCCATCTGCTACGACGTCGAATTCCCGCTGATCGCCCGGGCGCTGGTCGAGGCCGGGGCCGAGGTGATCCTGGCCCCCTCCTGCACCGATACCTTGGCCGGCTGCCACCGCGTCTGGGTCGGCGCCCGTGCGCGCGCGCTGGAAAACCAGTGCGTCGTCGCCGTCTCGCCGACGGTCGGCTCGGCGCCCTGGTCGCTGGCGGTCGATGAGAACCGCGGCCGCGCCGGCTTCTTCTCGGCCCCCGATCGCGGCCTGCCGGACGATGGGATTCTGGCCGCGGGCGAATTGGACGCCGCCGGCTGGGTCTCGGCGATCGTCGACCTCGACGCCATCGCCCGCGTCCGCCGCGAGGGCCAGGTGCTGAACCATCGCGACTGGCCGGAACAGACGGTGGTCGGGCCGCCCCGCCGTTGCCGGATCTGACTGCCGGCCCGTGGCACGGCCGAAGGGGCTCCACGCCCCACAACCACGGCGATTCCAGGAATTCACCCCATCCCCGCCATGATTCGGGCATGGAAGCGCCGCGCTTGGGCGTCAAGTTACGGACTGTAAGCGTTCCGTATCCGGGTGTGTCCAATGGATTGGCTCGATCATTTCCGCCGCAATCACCACGCCGTGCCCGCCATTCATTGGGAGCATGGTGTTTCAATACCGTCTGCCGCCACGCCGGCGGTCGTCCGGTCGCTCGCCCGGCTGGCGTCCGAATTGCTGGCCGATCCCTCGGCGCTGCTGCGCGCCGCCGCGGCGACCGGCGATCCGCGGCTCAGCGCCGCGCTGACGCTGGCCTGCGAGGAGCGTCTGATCCACGGGGCGATGCTCGATCGGGCCGTGCTGGCGCTGGGCGGCAACCGCCAGGCGCCGGCCGCCCGGCTCGGCCGCAAGGGGCTGATCCCGGGGCTGGCCCGGCTGTGGCGCGAGGCACTGGTCGCCCGCGCCTTCCTGCGCGCCCTGCACCAATCGGTCGATGACCCGGTACTGCGCCAGGTCTGTCAGGTTCTGCTGCGCGAGCTGGCCGGTCAGCTGGCCTTCATCCGCGATACCTTGCGTCGCCGTGCCGCCGTCCACGGCGAAGCGGCCCGCCGCAGCTACCACCTGATGTGGTCGATCGGGTTCCAGCTTTCGTCGGCAGGTTTCTTCCTGCACCACGGCCGCGCCCTGCGGGCGCTGGGGCAATCTCCGTGGCAGGTTTGGCAGGAAATCGGCCACAGCTTCGCCCAGTCGGCCGAGCGTATCCTGTTGCCGGTCGAGATCCGGATCGCCTGATCTCAGAACGTGACGCAGGCCTGACGGCGGATCAGCCCGACCGCATCCTGGTCGAAGCGCCGCTTGTAGGCATTGATCGCTTCCGTCAGCTTTGCCTCCGTCGCGGGGCCGGGCATGGTCGCGATCAGGACCAGTTTCGACGGTTCGCGGACCAGGCCGCGGCCCGCTGAATCCTGCCATTGGCCCAACGCGTCGACCACCGTCAGCCCGTCTGGAAAACGGGTTGTCAGTTCCTCGGCCACGTAAACCTGCCAATCCGCGTCGCTGACCCTGAGCTGGGATCCCTGGTTGCGGCCGTAGAGCAGTTCGGCCACCAGCATCGGTTGGCCGCCGCCCAGCGCCTGGCAATCCGGCGGCACGGCCGTGCAACCGGCGGCCAGCGCGCCGAGGATTGCAGCACCCAGGATGCGGGGCAGGGACATGGCAGGATCCTCGCGAGATTGACGCCGACTCCGGCACCCGCCTATTGTGCCGCGATTCGCCGGATTGCGGAGGTTTTTGGCTGATGACGACGGATACGGGCGGGATCGCCCAGGCGCTCGAGACTGCCGAGCAGCGCCTTACCGAGGCGCTGACCCGGTTGGAGACGGCAGTGCGCGAGCGCGAGGGGCGCTCGGCGGGGGAAGTCGAGGCGCTGAAGAGTGAGTTGGCGGCGACCGCGCTGGGCATGGCCCGCGGTGTCGCTGACGCGAAGACGCTGAAGGATCAGCTGACCCAGGCCGAGGAGGGCGCCGAGGCTGCCAAATCCGAGGCGGCGACGGCGCTCGGCCTGGCCGAGAAGCTGGAGGCCGATCTTGCCGCGGCGCGCGCGGAAGCCGCCGAACTGGCGGCGGCGCTGGCCGATGCCCGGGCGGCGCTGGAGAACGCGAACAATGCCGGGGCCGAGGCGGCGGCGTCCGCCGGTGCCGCCGCCCAGGCCAAGGTCGCCGAGGCCGAAGCCGAGGTGGCCCGAATCAGTGCCGAGCGCGATACCATTCGCCAGGCCCTGACCGCGCGCGAGCAGGAGCGGGATTCGCTGCGCTTCCGCCTGGCGGCCAGCGAAGGCGAGCGTGATACGCTGAAGAACCGGCTGAACCAGCTGGAGGGCGAGCATGGCCGTCTGCGCGATGCCGCCGAGACGGTGTCGCGCCGCCTCGACGGTGCGCTGGCGCAGGTCGAACAGCTGATGGCCGGGGCGGCGTGAGCCTGAGGCCGGCAGGGAGGGCGCGATGGGTCAGGTAACGGTCAAGGTCAACGGCCGCGACTATGCGGTCGGCTGCGACGATGGCGAGGAACAGCATATCCTCTATCTCGCCGAATTCGTCGACAAGCGGCTGCGCGAACTGGTCGGCAAGCTGGGGCCGCTGGCCGAAAGCCGCTCGCTGCTGCTGGCCGCCCTGATGGTCGCCGACGACCTGTCGGTCGCCTATGAGGAAGTCGACCAGCTGCGCGCCGAGATGTCGCGGCTGAAGGAGCAGGTCTCGCGCCTCGACGGCACCGCCGATCGCCTGAACGGCCAGGCCGCGCGGATCGAGACCCTTGCCGCCCAGGTCGAAGAGACCTAAATATAGCCGTGGACGGGTTGCTGCCCGGTGCGTTTGGCTTTCGCATCCCCGGGGCCAATGCTGACTCTCTTGGGAGCTGTCTCTACCGAGGCCCTGGTCTCGGCACGCGGCGCCCACCTGGTACAACCAGGCCTATGGAGGATCGGTTTCTGCCGACGGCCATGGCGGCCCCGTCCACATCACTCATTCTCCATCTGAGGCTCAAGGAAAGCACTGCACCGTTTGCGATGCCCCTTGCCCTGGATCCCCGCTTTCGCGGGGATGACCATTGCGGGTGTCGCAGACTTTCTGCCGTCATCCCGGACGAAGCGCAGCGGAGATCCGGGATCCAGGGAAAGCGCGGCGCCGCTTGCGACCGTGTCTGAGGCGGCGGACAAGGCCGCGCTGCGCCGGGCCGCGCGCGCCGCGCGCCATGCGGCGGCGCAGGTCGATCCGTCTGGCGATGCGCTGGCGTTGTCGCGGCATTTCCTTGAGCAGTTTCCGCTCGAACCCGGCGCGGTCGTCGCCGGCTACTGGCCGACGCAAGGTGAGATCGACCCCCGGCCGCTGATGCTGGCCCTGGCGGCACATGGTCATCCGCTCTCGCTGCCGGTCGTCACCGCGAAGGCCGCACCGCTGATCTTCCGCCGCTGGGACGGCTCGGCCCTGCCGCCGCCTGGCCGCTTCGGCATTCTCGCGCCGGGCGCGCGCGCGCCGGCGGTCCGCCCCGATGTCATCCTGGTACCGCTTCTTGCTTTCGATGCGCGGGGCCATCGCCTCGGCTATGGTGGGGGCTATTACGACCGGACGCTCGCCGGCTGGCGGGCCGACGGCGTCGGCCTTGCGATCGGGCTGGCCTTTTCCGGCCAGCAGGTCGACCGCCTGATATCCGAACCGACCGACCAACCGCTCGACGGCATGGCGACCGAGCGTGCCGCCTGGAGAATCACCTGATGCGTCTGCTTTATTGCGGCGATGTCGTCGGCCGCGCCGGCCGGCAGGCCGTGCTGGATCATATTCCCGCCCTGCGCGCCGCCTGGGGGCTCGATTTCGTCGTGGTCAACGGCGAGAACGCCGCCGGCGGGTTCGGCATCACCGGCGGCATCTGCCGCGACTTCTTCGCGGCCGGCGTCGACGTCATCGTCACCGGCAATCATGTCTGGGACCAGAAGGACACCCCTGCCTACATCGCCGACGAACCGCGGCTGCTGCGCCCGATGAACTATCCGGCCGGGGCGCCGGGCCGCGGCCACGGCCTGTTCCCGACCGCGGCCGGCGGCCGCCAGGTCGCCGTCATCCAGGTGATGGGCCGGGTGTTCATGGATGCCCTCGACGATCCCTTCGCCGCGGTGGCCGCGGCGCTCGACCATCACCGGCTGGGCCAGGGCGGGGTCGATGCCATCATCCTCGACATCCACGGCGAGGCGACGTCGGAGAAGATGGCGATGGGCCATTTCACCGACGGCCGCGTCTCGCTGGTCTGCGGCACCCATTCGCACGTGCCGACGGCCGATGCCCAGATCCTGCCGGGCGGCAGCGCCTATCAGACCGATCTCGGCATGACCGGCGACTATGATTCGGTGATCGGCTTCGTCAAGGACGAGCCGGTGCGCCGCTTCGTCACCAAACGTCCCGGCCGGCGGTTCGAGCCGGCCGGGGGCGAGGCGACGTTGTGCGGCGTCTATGTCGAGACCGACGATGCCACGGGCCTCGCGACCCGGGTCGTCGCGGTCAGGCTGGGCGGCAGGCTGGCGCCGTCGCTGCCGGCGCCGCTGCAGCCTGCCGACGGTTCCTCAGGTCTCGTCGCCGGCCAGATGGCCTAGGCAGTCGCCAGGCTGCACCAGCGCAAAGGTGCGGATGCAGACGGCCAGGCCGGCGCCCTTGAAGTGCAGCGGCAGCTTTTCCTTCCACGGCATCACCGGATCGTGGATGTAGCCGGCGATCTGGCCCGCCGCTACTTCATCCCCCAGCTTGAAGGCAGGCTCAAAGATCCCGGCGCAGGGCGCGAACAGGTAATGCTCGGCGCCGCGCACGACGAGGCGGCGCGGGGCCGGGGCGGGGGCCAGCGGCGCGCGCGCCTTCATCACGCCGAGCTCGTCGAGAATGCCGGCAATGCCGCGCCTGACGCAGGCCAGGCCCTCGAGGTCGACGGTGGCGCCGCCGCCGAATTCGCCGGTCAGGAACAGCGTGCCCTGGCGATGGGCGCCGGCCGAGATCACGCGATCCTCGCCCAGCATGTTCATGATGACGACGCGCGGCGGCCCGAAGGCCGCGATCAGCCGCTCGATCTTCGCGGCCTGGGCCGGATCGGCCGGGCGGTCGGCGAACAGCGTCGGGATATAGTCGAGCGACGAGCCGCCGGCGTGGAAGTCGAAGGCGAAGTCGGCCTTCGGCATCAGCACCGATTCGATGTAGTGGGCGATCATCTCGGTCGGCGTGCCGTTGCGGTCGCCGGGGAAGGCGCGGTTCAGGTTGACCGCGTCGATCGGCGAGACGCGGGTGCCGGCCTGGTAGGCCGGGTAGTTCAGGGCCGGCACGATGATGATGCGGCCGTTCAGCCGGTCGAGGTCGATCTCGCGCATCAGGTCCATCAGCGCGACCGGGCCTTCGTATTCGTCGCCGTGGTTGGCCCCGGTCAGCAGCACGGTCGGGCCATCGCCCTTGCGGGCGACCATCAGCGGGATCGGGATATGGCCGTAGGCCGAACGGTTATGCGAATAGGGCACGCGCAGCGTGCCGGTCTGGATGCCGTCGCGGTCGAAATCGACGTCGGTCGTGATCAGGGAAGCCGGCTTGTCCATCGGATACCTTCGAATAAAGCTGTCTGACGCGATCAGGCCGGCAGGACCGGCAGCGCCCAGTCGTTATGGGCCGTCGCACCGTACTGGATCGCCGTGATCGCCTCGTAGAGGCGGCGGGTCAGCGGGCCGGCCTTGCCGTCATTGGCGATCAGGGCCTCGCCGCGCCAGTTGATCTCGCCGACCGGCGAGATGACGGCGGCGGTGCCGGTGCCCCAGATTTCCTCCAGCGTGCCGTTCTTGGCGGCGGCCTGGATCTCGTCGATGGCGATCGGCCGCTCCTCGACGTCGAGGCCCCAGCTGCGGACGAGGCTCAGCACCGAATCTCGGGTGACGCCGGCCAGGATCGAATCCGACAACGGCGGGGTCAGCACCTTGCCGCCGATCTTGACCATGATGTTCATGGTGCCGACTTCCTCGAGGTAGCGATGCTCGACGCCGTCGAGCCACAGGACCTGGGTGAAGCCGGCCTTGTGGGCAAGCTCGGCCGCATAGAGGCTGGCGGCATAGTTCGCCGCGGTCTTGGCGGCGCCCAGGCCGCCGCGCACCGCGCGGGTATGGTCCTCGGAGGCGAGGATGCGCACCGGCGCGCTGCCTTCGGCGTAATAGGCGCCGACCGGCGAGAGGATGACGAAATAGCGGTAGGACTTGGCCGGCCGCACGCCCAGGAAATTCTCGGTCGCGATCACGGTCGGGCGCAGGTAGATCGACGTGCCGCGCTCGGTCGGCACCCAGCGGCGGTCGATGTCGACCAGGCGGGTCAGCGATTCCAGCACCAGCGCCGGATCGAGGGCCGGCATGCACAGCCGTTCGGCCGAGCGGTTCAGGCGGGCGATATGGGCTTCCGGCCGGAACAGCCTGATGACGCCGTCGTCGCCGTGGAAACCCTTCAGCCCGTCGAAGATCGCCTGGCCGTAATGCAGCACGCAGGACGCGGGCGACAGGTGGAAATCGGCGAAGGGTACGATGCGGGGATCATGCCAGCCCTGACCCTCATGGTAGTCCATGATGAACATGTGGTCGCTGAACTGGGTGCCGAAGCTCAAGTCCTTGGCGGCCGGGACCGGGCGCAGGGTGCTCGCGCGTTCGACGGTGATCCGGGATGGCATCATGGCTCTCCATATCGACGGTAGGGGAATTCCGAAGGGTGGGCACGGTAGCAGCGCTTTGGCGCAGTTGTCCTGAATTCTCGCGATGGCAGCCGTGCCGTATAGGCGTTTTGTGCAGTCCTACTCCGCCGCCCGCGGCGCGCCCTGGACGATCTGCGCCGCGGCCGCCCCGGCCTGGGCGAGGATCTGCGGGTCGACGGGGGCGCCGGACGAGGTCTGCACCACCACGTTCTGCGACGCGAATTCGATGCCCTTCTCGGCAAAGGCGCGGAAGATCCGCTTCAGCGCGTCGCGCTGGACGTAGGTCGGCTTGATCGGCTTGACCGTGAACTTGCAGCGGATCACGACCGAGCCCGGTTCGATGTCGGCCACGCCCTGCAGCTTCAGCGGCAGGATCATTTCCGGCCCGATCTCGGCATCCTCGAGCATTTCCTGGCCGATCTTCTTCACCGTCCGGCGAACCAGTTCGAGATCGGAATCGCGGGAGAGGCGCAGGTTGAACTTCACCGTGGTCCAGTCGCGGCTGTAATTGGTCACCGACTGGATCTGGCCGAACGGCACGGTGTGGACCTGGCCGTTCTGGTGGCGCAGCCTGAGCGAGCGGACCGACATGCCCTCGACCGTGCCCTTCAGCTTGCCGGTGTCGATGTATTCGCCGACGCGGAAGGCATCGTCGGCCATGAAGAAGATGCCGGAGACGATGTCGCGCACCAGCGCCTGGCTGCCGAAGGAGATCGCCAGGCCGAACACGGAGGCGCCGGCGATCAGCGGCGCGGTGTTGATGCCGAGTTCGGTCAGCACGATCAGCAGCGTCAGGATGCCGATGGCGGCGAACACGGCGATGCGCACCAGCGGCATCATCGTGCGCAGGCGGGTGGCGACCTTCGGGATGTCGCCGGGCAGCGGCACGTCGGCCTGGCCGTCGCCGTCGTGATCGGCATGGCCGAAGTGGCGGTCGAGGAACAGGCGCATGATCTGCCAGACGATGTAGGCGACGAACAAGGTGACGCCGGCCTGGAAGAAGCCCGAGCCGAAGACGCGCCAGTCGTCGGCGTGCACCGCGCCGGCCATCTCGACGATCCAGATCTGGACGAGCAGGGCGGCCGCAACCACGTAGAGGCCGATCCGGCCGCAGCGCTGCGCCGTCAGTGCCAGCGCGGACTGCCACCACGGCCGGTCCTCGGCTTCGGCAGGGCCCAGCACCTGCTCGGAGAGATAGCTGAAGAAACGATCGGCCATGACGCCGGTGATGATGACCAGATAGCTTTCGGTGATCGCGGCAAACAGCGAGAAGTCGCGCAGCACCACCCCGATCGACCAGGTGATCAGGGCCAGGCCGACCACGACCATGGCGATGCGGTTCCAGCGCCGGGCCATGAACAGCCGCAGCTGTTGCGCATGGGGATTGCGCAGGGCGGTCGTCGCCAGCCAGTCGGCCACCTCCTCGCGCGCCCGGTGGATGCCGACCAGCAGGATCAGCGCGACGATCACCCCGTCGGCCAGCGCCAGCCAATGGGCGTTGGCATGGGAAAGCCCGGCACGGTGCAGCAGCTCGGTCTTGGCCATCAGGACGATGACGGCGAGGCTGCCCCAGCGGACGTAGATCCACCCTTCGTCGGCCTGGCGGTCGTTCAGCCGCAGCAGGCGCGCCGCCGGCTCGACCGGCCGGATGAAGACGAGGAAGGGCACGAGGATGGCGTGCCACAGGATGAAGGCGGTCAGCACCGTCGCGGCGAAGAGGTTCTGGACGGCGCGGCCGGAAAACCAGATCTCGATGATGGCCCAGGCAATCGCCCCCATGACGACGACCACGCCGACATCGACCATCAGCAGCGAGCCGAGCACCGTCAGCCCCGGCCGGCCGGAAGCCGGCCTGGCATCGTCATGCAGGATCGCATGCCGCAGCGTGATCAGGCCCCGGCGCAGGAAGTGGCCGATGGCGACGAGACCGATCAGGGCCAGCGCCAGTTGCCATAGCAGCCTGCCGAACGGCCGGCCGGTGGTCGAGACGGCCGTGATGCGATCGAGGGCGCCCGCGAGATCGGCGCGGAAGCCCGGCAAGGCCGCCAGCATTTCCTCCAGCCGCCGCGAGAGTTCGCCGCGATGCATCTGCAGCGCGCCGGTGATGCTCGGCATCACCGCCTCGCCCTGCGGGATCGGCTCGGCATCGGCGAAGGCGCCCCGGCGCTTGGCCGGTTTCGCCTCGGCCGTTTCCGGGGCTTCCGCCTCGGCCGCCGACAGCTTCGCGGCGACCGCATTGGCCAGCGCGTCGGCCAGCCGGTCGAATTCGGCCTGGGTCATGCCGGCGGGCAAGGCGGGGGCAGGCGCGTCGGCAGCCCAGGCCGGACCCAGACCGATCAAGAGGCAGGCAACCGCCCCGATCACCCAACGCCACACCCCCGCCATCACCTTACCCCGCCTTCAGGCCGCCCGGCCGGCGGCGATCTGCCAATTGTATACGCATCGATCGAGGCCGATGGCGATTTCGAGGACGCGGACCTCGCGCTCCCGGCCCGTGCCGTTGCGGCCGTCAAACCGGAATTTGCCCGGAAAATCGGTCCGGCGCGAGATCGAGCAGACTTCCATCCACTTGTCGCCGTTGTCGACCTCGACGTCCATCGTCACCTCGGCATAGGCCGGCAGGCGGTCGGAGGCCACCACCCGCGTCGGCAGGGCGATCTGGGCGCCGATCATGCGGCGGATCGCCGCAAGGCTTTCGGCATGGTAGTCCATCGCGGTATCCGCGGTGTAGGCGCACTGGAATTCCATCTGCCAGAATTCCTTCAGCCGCATATGCCGGCTGGGCTGGTCCTGCTCGCGCCGGAACGACTTGCCGGCCTGCCAGACGCAGAGCGGCAGCCGCACGCCCTGATGGCTGTCCAGCAGGTGGCGCATGTAGCGGTAGGTCGAGGGCGTGGTTTCCGGGCGGAGCACCAGGGCCTGCGCGTCGCCTGCGGGCGACTGCGCCCAGATGTCGCCGTCGTCATAGGCATCCGAGATCATCGCCCGCGGAATCAGCAGCGGGGCTTCGACCCGGCGCACATCCCAGGCGGGGTTGGTGCCACGCAGGAAATCGGCCGTTTCGGCGGCGAAATGGGCAATCAGGCTTTCACGCAGGCGGATCTGGCGCTCGTCCCAATGGACGAGCCCGTTGGCAGTGTAGAGCGACAGCATGTCGAGGCTCCGGCAGCAGGTCGGGGATTGGGCTGGGTGGCGTTTTACGTCCCTGGATCGGCGGGACTTCAGGCCATCGACAGCCGGTCCGCCGCTCTATCCAGAGACGCGGAGACCTCGGCCCGTGGTGACGCGCATATGCCCGCCGGCCAGAGGCCGGGTCTTCAGGGCAAGTAAGAGGCGCGCGTCGGTCATGCAGCGAACTCTGCCAGCGCTTGGCCGGCCAGGCAAGGGCGTCAGCGCCGCCAGAACGGCTTGCGCGCCTCGTCCAGCACGTCGCGGCGGTCGAGGCCGAGATCGTCGATCAGATGCGGGCTGGTCTCGATCAGCCGGCCGAGCTCGGCCCGCTGCGCCAGCCGCCGGCGCCAGCGGGCCAGCAGGTTTCCGCCGCGCGCCGGAGAAAAGGATATCCTCAAGCCATTCTCTGAGATCATGGCATCCTCCATCGATTCCTATGGTTTCTGTCATCATCCTTCAGCAGAATGACGCTGACAAATTCCTGTTGGCGATGGATCGGATGAGTTCAGATCATGTGAGGCGGCGCCGCCTGCCACCGCTCGTGGCGCTCCGGGCGTTCGAGGCGACCGCCCGCCACCTGTCGGCCACGGCCGCGGCCGACGAACTGGCGGTAACCCAGTCGGCAATCAGCCGCCAGCTCGGCCAGCTCGAGGCCGTGCTCGGGCTCAAGCTGTTCGACCGGCTGCATCGCGGCCTCGCCTTGACCCCGGCCGGGCACAGCCTGGCGCGGACGCTGGCCGATTGCTTCGACCGGATCGCGGCGACCATCACCGCGCTGGCCGGCGACCCTGCGCGGCTCGAGCTCAAGGCCCCGCCGACCCTCGTGATCCGCTGGCTGATGCCGCGGCTGAAGCGGTTCGAGGCGATGCACCAGGGCGTCGACCTGGAGGTGGCGACCCAATGGAATTGCGGCGACATCACCCGGGACATGGTCGATGCCGGCATCATCTACGCCGAGGCGCCGCCTGCCGGCGTGCCCCATTACCTCTTGTTTCCCGAACTGCTGATGCCGGTCGCGGCACCCGGGCTGAACGACGGCTTCGACCGGGCGGTGCTGCTGCACCCGAACACCGACCGGCTCGACTGGCGGCGCTGGGCCGACGCGACCGGCCATGACGATCTCGATCTGGATCGCGGCCATGTCTTCGATACCTTCGACGCCGCGGTCCGCGCCGCCGAGGGCGGGCACGGCATCGCCATGACCGACATCAACCTGATCGGCGACGACCTCGAGCTCGGCCGGCTGGTACCCCTTTATCCGGCGCCGGTGCCCTCGGGCTTCAACTACTGGCTGGTCTGGCGGCCGGCGGTGGCCGAACGCCCGGCGCTGAAGGAATTCCGCGCGTGGATCGCCGCCGAATCCGCCTCAGCCACGCAAATAGGGCAGGGCGGTCCGCGTCGATAGGGTCAGCGGCCGGGGCAGGTCGTCCAGCGCGAACCACCCCATCGCGGACAGCGCCTCGGGCTCGCGCAGCTCGGGGTCGCCGCCAAGGATCTCGGCCCGGTAGACCGGCGCAACCCAATGGGTGCCGGCTGCGGCGTCGAGCTGGTCGACGACGCAAAGCAGGGCGAGGTTGCCGATGCGGATGCCCAGTTCCTCGTCGATCTCGCGGATGACGGCGTCGGGCACGGTTTCCATGAAGTCGACCTTGCCGCCGGGCAGGCCCCAATGGTCGGGTTCGGGCGCCCGCCGGCGCCTGACCAGCAGAAGGCGGCCGTCGCGCAGAATGGCCGCGCCGCAGCCGATGCGTGGCGTATTCATTGTACTCATGTACCGTCCTTTCGCCGCCGAATCTCCGTCCAAGGCGATGTACAGGAAAATCGGGCGCCAAGGCTGCACAACGGTTGCGGCCATGCTATAAGCCCGCGATTCTCCACTATCCCACGACGTTTCTCGGGGCTTAAGACGCCATGGCCGGACATTCGCAATTCAAGAACATCATGCACCGCAAAGGCGCGCAGGACGCCAAGCGGGCCAAGGTCTTCACCAAGCTGATCCGCGAACTGACGGTCGCGGCCCGTTCCGGGCTGCCCGACCCGGCCGCCAATCCCCGCCTGCGCGCCGCGATCCAGGCCGCGCGCATCGCCAACATGTCCAAGGATACCGTCGAGCGCGCGATCAAGCGCGGGTCGGGCCCGGGCGAGGGTGAGTCCTATGTCGAGATGCGCTACGAGGGCTATGGCCCGGGCGGCGTCGCCGTCATCGTCGAGGCGCTGACCGACAACCGCAACCGCACCGCGGGCGAAGTGCGCTCGGCCTTTTCCAAGGCCGGCGGTTCGCTCGGCGAGACCAACTCGGTCTCCTTCATGTTCGACCGCGTCGGCCAGATCGTCTTCCCGAAATCGGCCGGCAGCGACGACCGGGTGTTCGAGGCGGGCCTCGAGGCCGGCGCCGACGAGGTGCTGTCGAGCGAGGAGGAGCATGAGGTGCTCTGCGCCACCGACGCCTTCAACGAGGTGCGCGACGCGCTGGAAAAGACGCTGGGCGAACCGAAGTCGGCCCGGATGATCTGGAAGCCCAAGACCGGCACCCCGGTCGACGAGGATACGGCCCGCAGCCTGCTGAAGATGCTCGACGTGCTCGAGGATTCGGACGACGTCCAGCAGGTCTACGCCAATTTCGAGATCGCCGACGAGGTGATGGCGAAGCTGTCGGCCTGACCGGACATGCGGCTGATCGGGCTCGATCCAGGCTTGCGCCGCACCGGCTGGGGGGTGATCGAGGCGACGGGCAACCGTCTCTCCCACCTCGCCAACGGCGTGGTGACCAGCGTGGACGATGCCCCGCTGGGCGTCAGGCTGGCGCAGCTCTTCGACGGCTTGAACGCCGTGCTGGATGCCTGGTCGCCCGATACCGCCGCGGTCGAGGAAACCTTCGTCAACAAGAACCCGGGCTCGACCCTGAAGCTCGGCCAGGCCCGCGGCATCGCCATGCTGGTGCCGGCCCGCCGCAATCTCGACGTCGTCGAATACGCACCCAACCTGATCAAGAAGTCGGTCGTCGGTACCGGCCACGCCGACAAGGACCAGGTCCACATGATGGTCCAGCGCCTGCTGCCCGGCGTTAAGCTTAACGGCGCCGATGCGGCCGATGCGCTGGCCGTGGCGATCTGCCACGCCCATCACGCCGCTACCGCCCGGCGGGTGGCGGGCGCCACGTTGCAGGCGGGGGCGGGCGCATGATCGCCAAGCTGGCCGGGCTGGTCGACGGCGTCGCCGAGGAAAGCTGCATCATCGATGTCGGCGGCGTCGGCTATCTCGTCTTCTGTTCGGCCCGCACGCTCCGCGCCCTGCCGCGGCCGGGCGAGGCGGTCAAGCTGCTGGTCGAGACCCATGTCCGCGAGGACCATATCCACCTCTACGGCTTTGCCACCGAGGCGGAGAAGCGCTGGTTCGGCCTGCTGCAGACCGTACAGGGCGTCGGGGCCAAGCTGGCCCTGGCCATTCTCTCCGGCCTCGGCCCCGACGACCTGACCCAGGCGATCGGGTCGGGCGACAAGGCGCGGCTGACCGCCGCCCCTGGCGTCGGCCCGAAGCTCGCCACCCGGCTTGCCACCGAATTGAAGGACAAGGCCGGCCAGGACTTTGCCAGCGCCGCGGCTTCGCCCGCCGCCGGTGCGTCTGCCGCGCCGGGCGGCGCGGCGGCGGAGGATGCCGTTTCCGCCCTGGTCAATCTCGGCTATCGCCGGGCCGAAGCCTTCTCGGCGGTGCTGCGCGTGGCCCGTGAACTGGGCGAGGGCGCGACGGTGCAGACGCTGATCACCGCGGGCCTGAAGGAACTGGCGAAATGACCGAGCGCCTGGTCGGATCGGGCAAGGCCGAGGGCGACGACGTCGACCGCCATCTGCGGCCCCAGGTCCTGGCCGATTTCGTCGGCCAGCGCCGGGCGCGCGAGAACCTCAAGGTCTTCATCGACGCCGCCAAGGTGCGCGGCGACGCGCTGGACCATGTGCTGTTCCACGGGCCGCCCGGCCTGGGCAAGACCACGCTGGCCCAGATCGTGGCCCGCGAGCTCGGCGCCAATTTCCGCGCGACCTCGGGCCCCGTGATCGCCAAGGCCGGTGACCTCGCCGCGCTCCTGACCAACCTCGAGCCGCGCGATGTCCTGTTCATCGACGAGATCCACCGGCTGAACCCGGCGGTCGAGGAAATCCTCTATCCGGCGATGGAGGATTTCCAGCTCGACCTGATCATCGGCGAGGGGCCGGCGGCGCGCAGCGTGCGCATCGACCTGCCGCCCTTCACCCTGGTCGGCGCCACCACCCGCCGCGGCCTCCTGACCACGCCGCTGCGCGACCGCTTCGGCATTCCGCTGGCCCTCGAATTCTACGAGATCGACGAGCTGGAGCTGATCGTCAAGCGCGGCGCCCGGGTGCTCAATATCGAGCTGACGCCCGACGGCGCGCGCGAGATCGCGGCCCGCGCCCGCGGCACCCCGCGCGTCGCCGGCCGCCTGTTGCGCCGGGTGCGCGACTTCGCGCTGGTCGCCGGCGCCAAGGTGATCGACAGGGTCAAGGCCGACGCCGCGCTGACCCGGCTCGAGGTCGACCAGATCGGGCTGGACGCGCTCGACCGCCGCTACCTGCGCTGCGTCGCCGTCGATTTCGGCGGCGGGCCGGTCGGCATCGATACCATGGCGGCGGCCCTGTCCGAGCCGCGCGACGCCATCGAGGACATCATCGAGCCCTATCTGATCCAGAAGGCGTTCCTGCAGCGCACCCCGCGCGGCCGGGTGCTGACCCCGCGCGCCTTCCTGCATATGGGCCTGACCCCGCCGAACCAGGCTCCCGCCGCCGGCCAGGCGGAAATGTTCGAGGGCGGCGATGACGAGTGAGGATCAGCCCGGCGCGGGCCGCCGCGACGGTCACGAACATGTGTTGCCGGCCCGGGTTTATTGGGAAGACACCGATGCCTCCGGCATCGTCTATCACGCCAACTATCTCAGGTTCTTCGAGCGCGGGCGGTCGGATTCGCTTCGGTTGCTGGGGCTGGGCCAGCGCACGCTGCTCGAGGCGGGGCTGGCCTTCGTGGTCCGCTCGCTCACGCTCGATTTCCGCCGGCCGGCCCGCCTCGACGACGCGCTCCAGATACGCTCGTCGGTTGCAGATCTGAGCGGGGCCAGCCTGATCATGCGCCAGCGCCTTCTGCGCGACGGCGCGGAACTGGTGACCGCCGACGTGCGCTTGGCCTGCATCGAGCCGGCCGGCCGGCCGCGACGGATTCCGAGTACCATTGCGGCGCTACTCGCCACACTTTCACCAAATTCCTGACCGATGAAACATCATAGGATTCAAGGGGACAACTAGCGATGGGTAATGAGGCCCTGACGCAGACGCTGCCTGGCGTCGCGCATGACTTGTCGATGTGGGCGCTGTTCATGCAGGCTGACGTCATCGTCAAGGCGGTGATGATCATCCTGCTGTTTGCTTCGTTCTGGTGCTGGGCGATCATTTTCGAGAAGATGATCAAGGTTCGCCGCGTCTTTGCCGCGGCCGACCGTTTCGAGCAGGAATTCTGGTCGGGCGGGTCGCTCGACGCCCTGTTCGACCGCATCGGCAACAACCCGTCGCATCCGATGGCCGCGCTGTTTGCCGCCGCCATGCGCGAATGGCGCCGCTCGACCGAGCGCGGCCTGACCCGCGACCGCAAGTCGCTGCAGAGCCTGCAGACCCGTATCGGCCAGGTCATGCGCGTGACGATCGATCGCGAAATGGAACGGTTGGAGCGTTACACCAGTTTCCTGGCCACCACCGGCTCGACCGCCCCGTTCGTCGGGCTGTTCGGTACGGTCTGGGGTATCATGAACTCGTTCCAGTCGATCGCGGCCACCAAGAACACCTCGCTCAGCGTCGTGGCGCCGGGCATCGCCGAAGCGCTGTTCGCCACGGCGATCGGCCTGGTCGCGGCCATTCCGGCGGTCATCGCCTACAACAAGTTCAATTCCGACTTCGGCCGCTATTCCAACCGCCTGGAAGGCTTCGCCGGCGAGTTCGCCGCGATCCTGTCGCGCCAGCTCGACGAGGAGGCGTCCTAAATGGCGATTCAGCTTTCCGGTGGACGCGGCGGGCGCCGCGGCCGCCGGGCGCCGATGGCCGAGATCAACGTGACGCCGATGGTCGACGTCATGCTGGTGCTGCTGATCATCTTCATGGTGGCGGCACCGCTGCTGACGGTCGGCGTCCAGGTCGACCTGCCCAAGACCGGGGCCCAGGCCGTTCAGGGCAACGACGAGCCGATCAGCGTCTCGGTCGATGCCCAGGGCCGCATCTTCATCCAGGAGACCGCGGTCGACGCGGCCGACCTGGTGCCGCGGCTGTCGGCGATCGCCAAGGGGGCCGCCGACCGGCGCATCTTCGTGCGCGGCGACCAGGCGATCAACTACGGCCGGGTCATGGAAGTCATGGGCATGATCAATGCCGCGGGGTTCTCCCGCGTGGCCCTGATCACCCAGCCCGGAAATGCGGCTCGCAAGCGCTGACGATCGCGGGCGGCCCGAGCTTTGCGCGTAAAAGGAAAGGTGTGAGGTGCGGTCCTCCGCGCTGACATTCTCTGGGATTCTGCATCTCGGCGCGGTCGTGCTGATCATCTTCGGCTTGCCCACGCGCACGCCGCCGGAGGATGACACGCCGGTCGTGGTGATGGTCGACCTCGACGCGCCGATCACCGACAAGACGAATGCGCCGCCCCCTGCGCCCAAAGTCGCGCGCGTCGAGCCCAAGCCGGAGCCCAAGCCCGAGCCGCCGAAGCCCGACACCCCGCCGCCTCCGCCGCCGCCACCC
>JAEYTW010000525.1 GCA_023433835.1 Pseudomonadota bacterium
CCTCGACTACACCTTCCGCGAAAGCATGCTGAACGGGGTGTCGGTCGGCGGCGGCGTGCGGTATGTCGGCTCGTCCTGGGCCGACAACGAGAACACGCTGAAGGTCCCGGCCGCGACCGTCTTCGACGCGCGGATCGGCTACAAGCGCGACAACTGGGGCGCCAACCTGTCGGTCACCAACCTGTTCGACAAGGAGTATGTCGCAAGCTGCCAGACCCAGTATTCCTGCGGCTATGCGGAGGGGCGGACCGCCCTCTTGACCCTCAACATGACTTGGTAACCCGATGACCGGCCCGGACCAGACCCCTGCCCTCTACGAACTCGACGCCGTCGGATTCTCGGCCTCCGGCCGGCCGATCTTGTCGGACCTGTCGCTTCGGCTGGAGCAGGGGCGCATCTACGGGCTGGTCGGACCCAACGGTTCGGGCAAGAGCACGCTGATCCGCATGCTCGCCCGCCAGCAGCCGCCGGGGGCCGGGCGCATCCGCTGCCTCGGCACCGAGATCGCCCGGATCGGCGAGCGCGACTTCGCCCGCACCGTCGCCTACATGCCGCAATTCACCCCGCCGGCGGAGGGCATGACGGTGCGCGAACTGGTGGCGCTCGGCCGCTTCCCCTGGCACGGCGCGCTCGGCCGCTTCGGGGCGGAGGACGCCGCCAAGGTGGCGGAGGCGATTGCGGAGACCAACCTCGACGCCTTCGCCGACCGGCTGGTGGACAGCCTGTCCGGCGGCGAGCGGCAGCGCGTCTGGCTCGCCATGATGCTGGCGCAGGACACGCGCTGCCTGCTGCTGGATGAGCCGACCTCGGCGCTCGACATCGCCAGTCAGGTCGAGATGCTGGGGCTGGTCCGCCGCCTCAGCCGCGCCCGCGGCATCGGCGCCGTCATCGTCCTGCACGACATCAACATGGCCGCCCGCATCTGCGACGAAATCCTGGCGATGCGCGGCGGCACGCTGATCGCCCAGGGAACGCCGGACGCCATCATGACCGGCGAGACGCTGGGCGCGATCTACCGCCTTGCCATGGGCATCGTGCCGCATCCGGTCACCGGCGACCCCATCGGTTACGTCCTATGATGGCGGCGGCGAGGACCATATCGCGGCGGCACGCGCTGGGCTTGGCGGCAGGGCTTGCACTGACGCCCCGCTTCGCATGGGCGGCACTGCCGCAACGGGTCGCAGTCATTGATTGGGCGCTGCTGGAAACGGTGCTGGCGCTGGGCGTGGTCCCGGTCGCCGCCACCGAACTGCTGCAATTCCGCAAGACCGTCGTCGAGCCCACCGTGCCCACCTCCGTCGCCGACATCGGACTGCGCGGAACGCCGAACTACGAGGCGCTGAACCTCGCGGAGCCGGACCTCATCCTCACCTCCAACTACTACGAAGGGCAGCGCGCCAGCCTGGAACGGGTGGCGGCAACCGTGTCGCTGTCGATCTACACGCCGGGCGTCCAGCCCTACCCGGCCGCCGCCGAAGCCGCCCTCACCCTCGGCCGGCTTCTCGGCCGCCAAGCGCAGGCGCAAGCCGTCGTCGCCGATACGGAGGCGGAGATCGCCCGCCTGCGCGAGACCTTGAGCAGCATCGGCCGGCGGCCGGTCTTGGCGATCAATTTCGGCGATGCCCGCCATTTCCGCGCCTTCGGCACCGACAGCATGTTCGGCGACGTGCTGCGCCGGCTGGGGATCGAGAATGGCTGGGCGGCGCAATCCAGCTACAGCGCCACCGCGCCGGTGGGCATCGAGGCGCTGGCCCGCTTCCCCGACGCCACCGTCATCGTCGTTCCCCCGGTTCCCGCCGATGCGGTGCGGACGTTGGCCGACAGCGCCCTGTGGCAGGCCCTGCCGATGGTGCGGGAAAGCCGTGTGACGGTGATCGAGCCGGTCAACCATTTCGGCGGTCTCCCCGCCGCCCTGCGCTTCGCTCGCCTCGCCACCGCAGCCCTTCTCCGGGGATCGAACGGCAATGGCTGAGCGCGCACCGATGAACCGCATCCTGCTGTGGGGCGGGCTGGCCCTGGTCGCCGCCTGCCTGTCCACCATCCAGGTCGCCGGGCATTTCGCTTCGCCCGCACCGGTCGGAACGGCGGCGAACGGCGCCGACTGGCTCGACGCGATCATCCTCTATCACAGCGTCCTGCCGCGCATCGCGGTCTCGCTGGTCGCCGGGGCGACTCTGGGCCTGTCCGGGCTTCTGCTCCAGCGCGTGCTGCGCAACCCGCTGGCCGAGCCCTCGACCCTCGGCGTGTCGGCCGGCGCCCAACTTGCAATGACTGTCGGGCTGCTCTACGCGCCGGCGTTGATGGAACAGGCGCGCGAAGGCGTGGCGCTGGCCGGCGGTCTGACGGTGGTCGGGCTGATCCTCGCCATGACATGGCGGCGCGGGCTGGAGCCGGTCGCCGTGATCCTGGCCGGCATGATGGTCGCGCTGACCGCCACCATGGCGAGCGCCGCGCTGATCCTCGCCAACGGCGACTATCTGTTTTCAATCTTCATCTGGGGCGGCGGCGCGTTGGCGCAGCAGAGCTGGGATTCCACCCTGACCATCGCGCTGCGCCTGCTCCTGGGCATCGCCGCCGCCCTGCTGCTGATGCGTCCGCTGGCGATCCTCGGCCTGGACGATGCCAGCGCCCGCAGCCTGGGCGTCGCCCTGAACGCCACGCGCTTCGCCGTCATCGGCGTCGCGGTCTGGCTGGCGGCCAGCGTGACGGCGGAGGTCGGCGTGATCGGCTTCGTCGGACTGGCCGCCCCCGCCCTGGCGCATCTCAGCGGCGCGCGGACCCAGACGCAGAAGCTGATCGCCGCCCCGCTGATCGGTGCCGTCCTCCTCTGGGTCACCGACGGGCTGGTGCAGCTGCTGGCCGGCGCCAACGGGGAGCGGGTGCCGACCGGCGCCGCCACCGCCCTGCTGGGCGGCCCGCTGCTGCTGTGGCTGCTGCCGCGCCTGCGCATGTTCGAATGGCCGTCGCTGAACAACCGCCCCGCCCCGTCGCGCCGGAGCCCCCGTCCCCGTCTGCTGATCGGCCTGTTCGCCCTGCTGAGCCTCGTCGCCGTGGCCCTCGCGCTGACCGTCGGCTACGGCCCGGAGGGCTGGTCGCTCGCCACCGGTTCCCTCTTCGACCGGCTGCTGGCATGGCGGGGCCCGCGCGTGGCGGTCGCCGCGGCGGCGGGCGCCATGCTGGCCGCGGCCGGGATGCTGTTGCAGCGCATCACCGCCAACCCGCTGGCCAGCCCGGAGATCCTCGGCGTCGGCACCGGCGCCGGCGTCGGGCTGACCGCCGCGCTGTTCCTCGTCACGGCCCCCGGCTTCGGCCTGCAGCTCGCCGCGTCGGCGGCGGGAGCGGTGCTGACGCTGGCCGCCATGCTCGCCCTGTCGCTGCGCGCCGGCTTCGGGCCGGAGCGGCTCCTGCTCGCCGGGATCGCCATGAGCGCCCTGTGCAGCGCCGTGCTGACGGCGGTGATCGCCACCGGCACGCCGCAGGCCTTCGCCCTGCTGCGCTGGCTGAGCGGCTCGACCAACGAGGCCGGTCCGGGCGACGCCTGGTTCTGCATCGGGGCGGCGGCGCTTCTGCTGGCCGCCCTGCCGCTGACCGCCAAGTGGCTGGAGATCCTGCCGCTGGGCGACGTGACGGCGCGGGCCGTCGGGCTGCCGGTGCGGCGCTGCCGCGCCCTGCTGGTTCTGCTGGCCGGGCTGCTGACCGCGGCGGCGGCGCTGTTCGTCGGGCCGCTGAGCTTCATCGGCCTGATCGCGCCGCACCTCGCCCGGCTGGCCGGGCTGGGCCGTCTGCTCCATCAGGGGATCGGGGCCGTCCTGATCGGCGCCGGGCTGATGGTGGTGTCGGACTGGCTGGCGCGCACCGTCGCCTTCCCCTATCAATTGCCGCTCGGCCTGTTCGCCGCGCTGCTTGCCGGCCCCTATCTGGTCTGGCTGCTCGGTCGCTCCAACGCCCGCAGCCATTGACGTCCTCCGATCCTTTCCGCCGTTCCGCAATGAGAAGAGCCATGCTCCGCCGTTTCCTCTCCTACTACCGTCCCTTCACCGGCCTCCTTGTGCTCGACATCGTGTGCGCCGTCCTGTCGGGCCTGCTGGAGCTGGGGTTCCCGATGGCCGTGCGCGCCTTCGTCGACCAGCTCCTGCCGACCCAGGACTGGCCGCTGATCGTCGCCGCCACGGTGGCGCTGCTGGCGGTCTACATGGCGAACGGCGGCCTGATGGCCATCGTGACCTATTGGGGCCACATGCTCGGCGTGAACATCGAGACGGAGATGCGCCGCAAGAGCTTCGACCATCTGCAGAAGCTCTCCTTCAGCTTCTACGACAACAACAAGACGGGCCATCTCGTCGGGCGGGTCCCCCGCGCCCTGGACGAGATCGGCGAGGTGGCGCACCACGGCCCGGAGG
>JAEYTW010000527.1 GCA_023433835.1 Pseudomonadota bacterium
GGGTGGCGGCGATCGTCGAGCCCTATGTGATGGCGTTCTACGGCATCCCGAAGATCGCGCTGGCGCCGCTGTTCATCATCTGGTTCGGCATCGGCATCGGCTCCAAGATCGCGCTGGCCGGGATCATGGTGTTCTTCCTGACCTTCTACAACGTCTATACCGGCGTGCGGAACGTCGACCGGGAATACGCCAACCTGGCGCTGATCATGGGCGCGAAGGAACGCCAGCTGACCCGCCATGTCTACCTGCCGGCGGCCGCCCCCTTCGTGCTGCTCGGCATGCGCATGGCCATTCCCTACAGCGTCATCGGCGTCATCGTCGGTGAGTTCGCCTCCTCGACCCGCGGCCTCGGCCTGTTCATCAACCAGGCGTCGTCGACCTACGATCCGGCCGGCGTCTTCGCCGGCATCGTCATCCTGCTGGCCTTCATCCTGGTGGCCAATCTCGGTGCCGCGCGGCTCGAACGCCGCCTGCTGCGCTGGCGGCCGCAGGCCGCTGCCCAATCGAACGACATCTAGAGGAATCCTGACCATGCGCCTGACGCGACGCGATTTCGGCATTCTGCTGGGCGGCACTGCCGCGGCCCATGCGACGGGGGCCATGGCCCAGTCGCCGATGAAAATGCGCATCGGCCAGGCGACGCCGACGGTTTCGTTCCTGCCGGTGATGGCCGCCCGGGCGCTGGGCAGCTTCAAGCAGCAGAACGTCGATCTCGACTGGGCGGCGATTCCCGGGGGCGATCCGACGACGCTGGCCGCCCTCGATGCCGGCGACATCGATCTCGCCGCGGTCGGCTCGGAGACGGCGCTGCGCGCTATCGGCAAGGGGCAGCCGTTCCAGCTGGTCTATTCGCTGATGTCGAAGATCTCGCTCGAGCTGGTGCTGTCGAACGACGCCATCGCCAGGGCCGGCATCAAGCCGACCGATCCGCTGGACCAGCGGCTGAAGGCGATGAAGGGCGTCACCATCGGCGTCTCGGCAGTCGGCGGCGCCCAGGAAAGTGCGGCGCGCTGGCTGGCGGCGCAAGGCGGCCTCAACCCGAAGACCGACATCCAGGCCGCGCTGGCCGGTGCGCCGCCGGCGATCCAGGCTGCGCTGGAAAACAAGCGCGTCGACGGTTTCGTGCTGTCGCCGCCGGAAGGCGCGCTGGCCGAGGATGCCGGCACCGGCCGCATCCTCTCGCGCATCGGCGACGATTTCGGCAAGCGCACCGCCGTGCCCTATCTGGTGCTGGTGGCCAAGACCCCGGTGCCGGAGGCCAAGGTTCCCGCGATCGTCGCCACGGTGAAGGCGTTGCAGGCGGCATCAGCCCAGGTGATCGCCGATCCGGCCGCCGCCTCGGCGGCGATCCAGCAGGCTTTCTTTCCCAAGATCAAGCCGGAGGTGATGAAGGCGGCGATCGAAGGTCTCAAGGGCGGGGTGGCCGATGGCGGCCGCTTCTCGGCCCAGGCGATTGCCGACCTGATCGCCTTCATCGGCGAGGTCGGGACCAACCCGGGCGCCAATCTCGATCCGGCCAAGGGCGAGAACGTGTTCTGGACCAACCGCTACGTCGACGCGGCGAAGGGTTGAACGAATAAGGGCGGCAACCCGAAGGTTGCCGCCCGGACCAATCACACGTTGGCGAAGCGGTGATAGAGCAGGTCGTCGCCGTTGGGCAGCACGGCCGGCTGCACGAAGCTGGCATAGGCCAGGTAGTTCACTTCGTGGGTCAGCCAGATGAAGGCGCCCGAATCGGCCATCATCTTCTGCGCGGCGATATAGAGGCGGGCGCGTTCGGCCTCGTCCATCGTCGAGCCGGCCTTCTGGAACGTCTCGTCGTACTTCTTGTCGGCCCAGCGCTGCCAGTTCCAGTTGCCGACCTGGCCCGACAGGAACCATTGCAGCTGGAAGGCCGGATCGGCCTTGCCGCCGAAACGCTGCAGCGACAGTTCGAGGTTCTTGCCCGGCTCGCCCTTGCCCATCGACCAGTAGGCCCCGGCATCGAGCACTTCGAGATCGAGCGTGATGCCCGCTTCGGCCAGCATCGCCTTCATGATGATGCCGGCGGCCTGGTAGGCCGGGGTGTTCAGAAGCGTCAGCTTGGCCTTGAGGTTGGGCTGGCCGGCCTCGGCCAGCAGCTTCTTGGCCAGGGCGACGTCGCGCTTGGGCTTGGGCGCATCCGGCCAGTAGCCGAGCAGGCCGGGGGCGACGGCGGCATAGGCGCGGCCGACCGCGCCGTTATAGGCACCTTCGACCACCTTGTCGACGTCGAGCGCCGCACTGATCGCCTGGCGGACTCGGATGTCGTCGAACGGCTTCTTCTCGACGTTGATGCCGACCCAGACGAAGTTGATCGAATCCTGCTTCAGGACCTTAATGTCCTTCAGCTTGGCGATCGCGCCGGCCGAGGCGGGCGGCACCACGGTGAACTGCAGCTCGCCCGAACGCAGCGCCAGCTCGGCCGTCTTCGGATCGCGGATCGGCTTCAGGATCAATTCCTTGAAGGCGGGCTGCGGCCCCTTGTAGTCCGGGTTGGCGGTCAGCACGGTGCGTTCGTTGGCGACCCACTGGGTGAAGCGATAGGCGCCCACGCCGATCACCTTGACCGGGTTCGCATCCAGGCGATAGGCGCCGGCATCATAGGCCTTCTGCGAGACCAGGCAGCCCGAGACGTCGGGCAGCACGGTCTTCCACAGCGCCGGCGCCGGCTCCTTCAGCACGATGCGACCCGCATGCGTACCGGTGACCTCGACCTTGTCCAGCGCCGCCCATTCCTTGGTGTGGGTCGGCACCGCGCCGTCGGCGCCCGGCTTGATGAAGCGCTCGAACGAATACTTGACGTCCTCGGCGGTCAGCTCGCCGAAGCCGTCATGGAACTGCAGGCCCTTCTTCAGCTCGAACTCGATGACGGTGTCGGAAACCTGGGTGATCTTCTCGGCGCAGGCCAGTTCCCATTCGAAGGTGCCGGGCTTGAAGGAAATCAGGCCCGGGCACACCGTGCGCAGGATGTTGCCTTCGGGAAAGCTGACGCGGTAGGCCGGGTCGATGCGGCCCGTCAGGTCGCGCGGCATCGCCACCGTGATCGTAGTCCTGTTCTGTGCCATCACGGCCCCCGGCACGCCGATGCCGTAGGCCAGCGCCAGCAGCGCGCCACTGCCCTTCAATACCTGCCTGCGATCGAGATCAGTCATCGTCTGTTCCTTCCACCACGTCATTGCAGATGTTGGAGGCCCGCGTCGCGGGCGGCCGTGGCCCAGGTTTCGGTCACGGCATAGATGGCGGCGTCGGGCCGCTCGAAGCCCGACAGCAGCAGGGTCTGCAGCGACGCCTCGCTGCCGTCGAACGACAGGAAGG
>JAEYTW010000542.1 GCA_023433835.1 Pseudomonadota bacterium
GTCGCCACCTATGTGCCGGTCGAGAACCGGCATGAGCATCATATCCTCGCCGTCACCCTCGCCCCGGCGGGCATCCCGGCCGACGTCGCCGCCGCCGCGACCGGCATCGCCGAAGCCATTGCCACCCGCCTCGACGTCACCGGCCTGGTGGCGGTCGAGCTGTTCCTGACGGCCGAAGGCCGCGTCGTCGTCAACGAGCTGGCGCCGCGCACCCATAATTCCGGCCACTGGACCATCGAAGGCGCCGTCACCAGCCAGTTCGAGCAGCAATTGCGCGCCGTCTGCGGCATGCCGCTGGGCAGTCCCGCCGTCATCGCCCCGGCCGAGATGCGCAACCTGATCGGCGATGCCGCCCATGACTGGCCGAAATACCTGGCCGACCCGCGCGCCAAGCTGCATCTCTACGGCAAGGCCGAGGCCCGCCCCGGCCGCAAGATGGGCCACGTCACCTGGCTGAAGGATCGGTGACGATCTCGGCGCCCTCCAGCGCGTAGCGGGCATAGCGGAAATCGCGGATGACGGCCAGGCCGCCGTCCGGCGACCAGTCGAACAGCACGAAATAGATCGGCCGGCGCGTGGCGGGATCGCAGACCAGCGCGGCCGGCCGGCCGTCGACCAGTCCGGACACCAGGCGCCAGTCGTTCAGGCCCGCGTAGTTGGTGAAATAGCGCCCGACGGCCTGGCGCCCGCGCGCCTCGGCCCGGCCGACCAGATCGAGGCGCACCTCGTCGGCCATCGCGGCGCGGATCGCGTCGAAATCGCGGGCGTTGAACCGGGCGACATAGGTCGCCAGCCGCTGCCTCAGCGCCGCGGTCAGCATCGGCGGCGGCCGGTCGTCGGGCAGGGTGGCCAGCGCGCGCAGGCGGATGCGGCCGCGATGCAGCGCCGCCTTGACCGCGGGCAGGGTCATGTCGAGCACCTCGACGATCTCCTGCAGGGAGTGGCCCAGCACATCCATCAGGATGACGGCGGCGCGCTGGGCCGGCGGCAGATGCATGAACAGATGCAGCGAGGCTGCGGCGACCTGGCGCTGCTCGGCCTCGCTGACCGGATCGATCAGGCCTTCCGGGTCGGTATCGGTGATCCAGCCCTCCCGGCGCTGGCGGCGGCGCAGGAAATCGATGGCCGCGTTATGGGCGACGCGGAACAGCCAGGCGTCAGGCCGGTCGGGCACGGCCATGCGCGGCAACGCTTCCAGCGCCTGGACCAGTGCCTGCTGCACCACGTCCTCGCCATCGACGACCGAGCCGGTCATGCGCGCGCAATAGCGGTGCAGCCGAGGCCGCAGGTCACGGAACAGCTGGTCGAAAGCCTCGGTCATCTCGATCACCTCCCTGCCGTGACGTCCGAACCAGGCCCGAGGATGCGGCCGCGGAAAAATAAAATCCCGGCGAATCCCCCGCCCCCTTCCCGTCGTCATCGCCGGCAGATGAACCCGGAGATTGCCGACATGACCGACCAGGAACGAACCCGCCGCTGGGTGCTGGGCCTTACCGCCTGCGCCTCGCTGATGGTGGCCCTCGATGCGCTTGTCGTCACCACCGCGCTGGCGACGATCGAGCGCGAACTCAACGCCGCGCTCGACCATCTGGAATGGGTGGTCAATGCCTATCTGCTCGCCTTCGCGATGCTGCTGATGACCGGCGCCGCGCTGGGCGACCGTTTCGGCCGCCGGCGGCTGTTCGGGCTGGGCATCGCCCTGTTCGTCGCGGCCTCGATCGCCTGCGCGCTGGCCGGCACCATCACGGCGCTGATCGCGGCCCGCGCCGTCCAGGGCGTCGGCGCGGCGCTGGTGATGCCGACGGCGATGGCCCTGCTGACCCAGGGCTTTCCCCGCGAGATCCGCGGCCGGGCGCTGGGAATCTTCTCGGGCGTCACCGGCCTGGCGGTGCTGTCGGGCCCGGTGATCGGGGGGGCGATCGCCGCCGGCATCGACTGGCGCTGGATCTTCTGGCTGAACCTGCCGATCGGCGCTGCCGTCCTGCTGCTCGGCCGCCGGCATCTGGCGGAAAGCCGTGGTGCCGACACCGCGCTCGACCTGCCGGGTCTGGTGCTGATCAGCGGCGCGATGCTGGGCGTAGTCTGGGGGCTGATGCGTCAGGACCTCGAGTCCCTCGGGGGCGGTGCCGTCCTGTTCGCGGGTTTCCTCGTTCGCCAGGCCATGGCCGCCCAGCCGATGATGCCGCTGCGCCTGTTCGCCCACGGCGGCTTTGCCGCCGGCCTCGCCGTCACCCTGTTCCTTTACGCCGCGCTGCACGGCGCTGTGTTCTTCATGGCGCAATATCTGCAGACGGGCCTCGGCCATGGGCCCTTCGCCGCAGGGCTGCGCCTGCTGCCGTGGACGGCGACGCTGTTCGTCACCGCGCCCGTCGCCGGCCGCCTGGTCGACCGCGTCGGCGAGCGGCCGCTGATCGCCGCGGGCCTCGGCCTGCAGGCGTTGGGCCTGGGCTGGATTGCCGCCACGGCCCGCATCGGGATGCCCTATGCCGCGATGGTCGCGCCGCTGATCGTCGCCGGCTGCGGCGTCTCGATGGCGATGCCGGCGGTGCAGAATGCCGTGATGTCGGCCGTGCCGGCCGCCGCGATCGGCAAGGCCTCGGGCATCTTCAACACGCTGCGCCAGCTTGGCGCCGCGCTGGGCGTCACCCTGCTCGCCGCGGTCTTCGCCGGCCATGGCGATCTCGGCTCGGCCGCCGGTTTCGTCGGCGGCTTCGGCCCCGCCCTCGGCCTCGCCGCGCTGCTGTCGTTCTGCGGCGCCGTCGCCGGCCTGGCCCTGCCAGGC
>JAEYTW010000599.1 GCA_023433835.1 Pseudomonadota bacterium
CTCCGACATGGAGGCCGAGGCCCGGCTGATCCTGTCGGGGGCCTATCTCGGCTATCTGCCGGAACACTACGCCCGCCGCTTCGAAGAGGCGGGCCAGATGCGCCCGATCCGCCCGTCGCTGTTCGGCTATCAGGCATCGTTCCAGGCCGCCTACGACAACACGCGCAGCGACAACGCGATCGTCACCCTGTTCCTCGACATCCTGGCCGAGGAGGTGCGGCGGGCGGCCGAATAGCCCGGTCGCCGCACCGGAACGAGGCTTACTTCCACACCTCGCGCGCGACGCGCAGCCAGTTGCCGCCGAGGATGCCGCGGACGTCGTCGTCGCCGTAGCCGTGCCGCAGCATCAATTCGGTCAGTTCGGGCACCTGCTCGGGCGCGGCGAAATGCGCGTCGGTGTCGTAGGCCTGGCCGGCGGGGTACTTGTCGGCGGTCGCGTGGACCAGCGCCATCAGCACCCGGGCATCCGAGACCACGTCGAGGCCGATGCCGACATGGCGCGGGCCTATCAGGTCGACGTAATAGGCGATCTGGCGGAAGATCGTCTCGGAGCGGATATCGTTCTCGCCCATGAAGATGCCGACGCCGTTGACGCCGATCACCCCGCCGGTGCGGGCGCAGGCCTGGGCCTGGTCGTCGCGGATGTTGCGTTCGTGATCCCACAGCGTGCGGGGATTGGAATGGGAGAACACGACCGGGCCCTTGGCGACCTCGAACACGTCCATCGAGGTGCGATAGCCGGTATGGGTGCAGTCGACGATCATGCCGACGCGGTTCATCTCCTGCACCAGGCTGACGCCGAAACGGCTGAGCCCGGCGTCGGTCCGCTCGTGGCAGCCGTCGCCGACGTTGTTCTTCTGGTTGTAGGCCATCAGGGCCTGGCGCACGCCCAGCCGATAATAGACCTCGACGAAACCTGTATCGCGCTCGAAGGGCAGGGTGCCCTGGAAGGTGAAGACGACGGCCAGCTTGCCGTCGCGCTTGGCCGCAACGATGTCGTCGACGGTGCGGACGACGACGAAGCGATCGGTATTGGCCTGGAAGAAGCGGAAGTCGTGGGCGATCTTCTTCATCGTCAGCGGCATGTCTTCGTTGTCGCTGGCGGTGGTCAGGCTGACGCAGTCATAGCCCGAGGCCCGCATGCGGCCGAGGGTCGCGACATGCGAATGGAAAGCCCCGCAGGACGGCCCGAAGGGAAAGGTATTGTCCCAGACCAGCGCGTCCGCGTGCAGCGCGGCCGCGCGTTCCGATATGCCCCATGCCGTCATCGTTGGCTCCCTGGTCAAAGCGTGGCTGTTTCAGGTGGCGTCGTTCAGGTGGCAGGCGCTGCGATGGCCGGGCGCGATGGTGCGCAACGCCGGTGCCTCGGCGGCGCAGCGCGGCATGGCATGCGGGCAGCGCGGATGGAAATGGCAGCCCGAGGGCGGCGACAGCGGGCTCGGCATCTCGCCCTTCAGCGCGGTGAAGCGCTGGCCGCGGGCATCGATGCGCGGCACCTCGGCCAGCAGCGCCCGGGTGTAGGGGTGGTTGGGCCGGCGGAAGACCTCGTCGACCGGCGCTTCCTCGACGATGCGGCCGAGATACATGATGACGACGCGGTCCGACAGATGCTCGACCACGCCGAGATCGTGGCTGATGAACAGGTAGGTCAGGCCGAGTTCTGCCCGCAGGTCCATGAACAGGTTGAGGATCTGGGCCTGGATCGAGACGTCGAGGGCGGCCACCGCCTCGTCGCAGACCAGCATCTCCGGCTGCACCGCCAGCGCCCGGGCGATGCCGACACGCTGGCGCTGGCCGCCCGAGAACTGATGCGGATAACGCTGCTTGTAGCTGGGGTCGAGGCCGGCCCGGCGCATCTGCGCGTCGACATAGCCATCCCGTCCGGCCTGGTCGGTGAGGCCGTGGACCAGCGGCGCCTCGCCGATGATGTCGGCGACCTTCAGCCGCGGATTGAGGCTGGCATAGGGATCCTGGAAGATCATCTGGATGCCGAGCTTGGCGCGGGCGAACCGATCGCGGGGCAGGCCCCGCATATCCTCGCCCCGATAGCAGATCGTGCCGGTCGAGGGCGGCATGATGCCGGCAACGATCCGGCCCAGGGTCGACTTGCCGCAGCCGGATTCCCCGACCAGCCCGACGACCTCGCCCGCCGCGATCGTCAGGTCGACGGTATCGAGCGCGCGAACGACGGGTGCGGCCGTACCCTTCAGGCGGCGGCGCAGCCGGGCAATCGGCCCCTCGTGGCGCGGATACTGTTTGGAGACGCCCTGCAGCGCAACGATCGGCGCGGTCATGCGGCGGACCGGGACAGCGGGTGGAAGCAGCGCGCGGCATGATCGGCGGCCGCCATCGTCGTCAGCGCGGGTTCGGCCAGGCAGCGGTCATCGGCCCGCGCGCAGCGCCCGCGGAACGCGCAGCCGGGCGGCAGGCGCAGCATGTCGGGTGTCGTTCCCGGGATCTGGCGCAGCCGCTCGCCCCGTCGGTTGCGGCTGGGCAGGCTGCCGATCAGCCCGGCGGTGTAGGGATGGCAGGGATGGTCGAGCACGGCGTCGACGCCGCCCTGCTCGACGATGCGGCCGGCATACATGACGGCGATCTCGTCGGCCAGGCCGGCGACCACCGACAGGTCGTGGGTGATCCAGATCATGGCGGTCCGGTTGTCGCGCGCCAGCGTCTGCATCTCCGCCAGGATCTGGGCCTGGATGGTGACGTCGAGCGCGGTGGTCGGTTCGTCGGCGATGATCAGGTCGGGCCGGTGCAGCAGCGCGATGG
This sequence comes from Pseudomonadota bacterium, assembly GCA_023433835.1. GTDB lineage: Bacteria > Pseudomonadota > Alphaproteobacteria > Ferrovibrionales > Ferrovibrionaceae > JAFKFH01. The sequence goes on from JAEYTW010000599.1 coordinate 2,773, forward strand.
CGATCGCCACGCGCTGGCGCATGCCGCCCGAGAACTGGTGGGGATAGGCCGACAGCCGCTCCTCCGGGCTCGGGATGCCGACCATGCCCAGCGCATCGCGCGCCCGGCGCCGCGCTTCGGTTCGTCCGACGGCATCATGGGCCAGCACCGTCTCGATCATCTGGGTATCGATGCGGAGCACCGGGTTAAGGGTCATCATCGGGTCCTGGAAGACCATGGCGATGCGGTTGCCGCGCAACTGGCGCATCTCGCGTTCCGACAGCGTGGCGAGGTTGCGGCCTTGATAGAGGATCTCGCCCTCGACCACCCGCCCCGGCGGATCGACCAGCCCGATGATCGAGAAGCCGGTGACCGACTTGCCCGAGCCTGATTCGCCGACCAGCCCCAGCACCCGTCCGGCCGGCACGGTGAACGAGACGCCGTCGACCGCGCGCACCGCACCGCCCTGCGTCAGGAAGTGCGTCTTCAGGCCGCGGACGTCGAGGGTCGGGGCGGTCATGCGCGCAGTCGGGGATTGAGGATGTCGCGCACCTGGTCGCCGACCAGGTTGATCGCCACCAGCGTGAACAGGAGGGCGAGGCCCGGATAGAAGCTGATCCAGTACTTGCCGGACAGCATGTACTGATAGCCGTTCGAGATCAGCAGCCCCAGCGACGGCTGGGTCACCGGTACGCCGAGGCCGAGGAAGCTCAAGGTCGCCTCCAGCGCGATGGCGCGCGCGACCTGCATGGTGCCGACCACGATCAGCGGCGGCAGGCAGTTGGGCAGCAGATGCCCGAACAGGATGCGCCGCCGCGGCAGCATCAGGCATTCCGCCGCCTCGACATATTCGCGCCGGCGCTCGACCATCGCGGCAGCGCGCACGGTGCGGGCGTAATAGGCCCATTCGACGATCACCAGCGCCAGCACGACGTTCATGATCCCCTTGCCCAGCAGCGCCAGGATCATCAGGGCGACGAGGATCGAGGGGAAGGAAAGCTGCAGGTCGACGGCGCGCATCACGGCGGCGTCGGTGCGGCCGCCGGCATAGGCGGCAAAGAGGCCGAGCGACGTGCCGATCAGGCAGGCGATCAGCGACGAGCCCAGCCCGACGCCGAGGCTGATGCGCAGGCCGTAGAGGATCGCCGACAGCATGTCGCGCCCCTGCGCGTCGGTGCCGAGCCAGTAGATGCCGCCGTCCTCGGCCTCCGACCCCGGCTCCAGCCGGCCATCCATGATGTTGAGCTGGGTCAGATCATACGGGTTCTGCGGCGCGATCCAGGCGGCGAAGACCGCGAGCAGCACGATCACCAGCACGCCGGTGAGGCCCAGCAGCGCCAGCGGCGAGCGGGCGAAATCACTGACGAAGCGGCGCAGCGGCGTGTCGACGGGCGGCGCGGTATCGGCCACGGCGGTCATGCCTTCGCCTCCAGCCGCACGCGCGGGTCCAGCACCATGTAGAGCAGGTCGACGATCAGGTTGATGACGATGAACAGCACGACGACGATCATCAGGTAGGCGACGATGACCGGCCGGTCGAGCACGTTGATGCTGTCGATGATCAGCTTGCCCATGCCGGGCCAGGCGAAGACGGTCTCGGTAACGACGGCGAAGGCGATGGTGGTGCCGAATTCCAGCCCGACCACGGTCACCACCGGCACCATGATGTTCTTGAGCACATGGACGCCGATCACGCGCGTCGGCGACAGGCCCTTGGCGCGCGCGAACTTGACGAAGTCGAGCGGCAGGATCTCGCGCACCCCGGCGCGGGTCAGGCGCAGGGTCATCGAGATGTTGAAGAGGGCGAGGTTCAGCCCGGGCAGCAGCATGTGCCGCCAGCCGTCGACGGTCATGAACGAAGTCTGGATGCCGAGGAACGATCCGGTCTCGCCGCGGCCCGCGCTGGGCATCCAGCCCATCTGCACGGCGAACACCATGACCAGCATGATGCCGACCCAGAAGGCCGGCAGGCTGAAGCCGAGGATGGAGATCGCCATGATCGCCCGCGCGATCAGCGCATTGGGCTTCAGCCCGGCATAGAGGCCGAGCGGCACGCCGATCAGCAGCGCCAGCAGGATGGCGAAGACGGCCAGTTCGAGCGTCGCCGGCATGCGCTGCAGGATCAGGGTCAGGGCCGGTTCGTTGAAGACGAAGCTGCGCCCGAGGTCGCCCTGCGCCGCGTGGGCCAGGAAGTGCAGATATTGCCGCCACAGCGGCTGGTCGAGGCCGAGCTCGGCGATGATGCGCAGCCGCTCGGCCTCGGTCGCGCTGGGCGGGATCAGGATGTCGACGGGATTGCCGATGGCATAGACGCCGACGAAGACGATCGCAGTCATCGCCAGGATGACGAAGAATGCCTGTACCAGTCTGTGCAGCAGCCATTCCGCCATCATTATGCCTCCTGCGAAACAATACTGTTCTGTACTGTATGTGTCAATGGAAGCTCTCGTCTATCGGAAGACGATGGTGCGGCTGCCGTTCAGCATGATGCGCCGTTCGACATGCCAGCGCACGGCGCGGGCCAGCACCATCGATTCGAGGTCGCGCCCCACTTCGACCAGCCGCTCGGGCGTGTGGCCGTGGTCGACGCGTTCGACCGCCTGCTCGATGATCGGGCCTTCGTCGAGGTCGCCGGTGACGTAGTGGCTGGTGGCGCCGATGATCTTGACCCCGCGCTCATAGGCCTGGTGATAGGGCTTGGCGCCCTTGAAGCCCGGCAGGAAGGAATGGTGGATGTTGATGCAGCGCCCGGCCAGCGCCGCGCACAGCCGCGGCGACAGCACTTGCATGTAGCGGGCCAGCACCACGAGATCGATCCGCTGCTCGGCGACGATATCGAGCAGGCGGTCTTCCTGCGCCGCTTTGCTCGCGCGATCGACCGGCAGGTGATGATAGGGAATGCCGTTCCATTCGACGAACGAGCGCATGTCATCATGGTTGGAGACGACTGCCGGCACGTCGATGTTGAGGCTGCCGGCGCGACGGCGATGCAGGAGGTCGTAGAGGCAGTGGCCGAAGCGCGACACCGCGATCAGCACGCGCTGCGGCGCCGTCGCGTCGGCCATCTGCCAATCCATCCGGAAGCGCTCGGCGATCGGCGCGAACCCGGCCTTCAGCGTGTCGAGCGGCGGCAGCGCGCCGTCCTTCTCGGTGAATTCGGCGCGCAGGAAGAAGCGGTCGGGCGCGCCTTCGTGGAAGTGATGCGCCTCGACGATGTTGGCGTGGTTCTCGGCCAGGAAGCCCGAGACCGCGGCGGCGATGCCGCGGGCATCGGGGCAGGTCAGGGCGACGACGTAACGGGTCATGGGCGGATCATCCCGGGCAGGTCGGCCACGACGGTGTGCAGCCAGCCCGCGACATGGCGGGCGACGCTGACGTCGACATGCAGCTCGACATGGTCGGGCGCATGGCGGTGCAGCAGCACGCCGACCTGGGCCAGCAGGCTGCGGGCGCAGTGCCCGACGCCGAGCCGGCGCAGGTCGAGCGGGCAGCCGCGGGCCAGCACCGCGTCAGCC
>JAEYTW010000707.1 GCA_023433835.1 Pseudomonadota bacterium
GCGTGGCCGATGCCACGCCGTTCGGCTGGCGCGGGGTGATGGATTTCTGGGCCCCGGCGCTGAAGATGTTCTCGCCCTATAATTTCGGCGCCGGCGCGGCCAACCCGCTGCGCGAGGTTCTGGGCGACCTGATCGATTTCGAGCGTCTGCGGACCGAACGGCCGCTGCGCCTGATCATCGCGGCGACCCATGTCGCCAGCGGGCGGGCGCGGCTGTTCGACGAGGCCGAGATCAGCCTCGACGCGGTGCTGGCCTCGACCTGCCTGCCCTGGCTGCACCAGGCGGTGGTGATCGGCGGCGATGCCTATTGGGATGGCGGGCTTTCCGCCAATCCGCCGGTGTTGTCGCTGGTCGAGCGCATGGCCTGCCGCGACCTCCTGCTGGTCTCGCTGGTGCCGGAGGAGCGGGTCGACCTGCCGGTGACGGCCGCCGCGATCGGCGACCGGTTCGGCGAACTCGCTTTCACCGCGCCGCTGGTGGCCGAGCTGGCGGCGCTCGAGCGCGCCAAGCGCATGGCCGGCTCGGGCCTCACCCTTGATCCGCTGAAGCGCCGCTATGCCGCGCTACGCCTGCATCGCCTGACCGATCCGGCCCTGGCCGACCTGCCGGCCTCGAGCCGCCTCGATCCCGACTGGCGGTTCCTGACCCGGCTGTCCGCCATGGGGCGGGAGGCGGCGGAACGCTGGCTTGCCGGGCTTGCCGCCCCGGCCAACCAGAATCTCGAAGCGGAGGAGGCCGCACCCGCGTGGACATCGTCGTCGTCCAATTCCTGACCGGCCTGGCCAGCGCCTCGTCGCTGTTCCTGGTCGCCTCGGGCCTTTCGATCATTTTCGGCGTCAGCCGCATCGTCAACTTCGCCCACGGCAGCTTCTACATGCTGGGCGCCTATCTCGCCTGGACCCTGGTCGAACGGCTGCCCTACGGCCCGCTCGGCTTCTGGGGCGGCATCATCGGCGCCGCGGCGATCGTCGCCGTACTTGGCCTCGTCATGGAATTCGTGCTGCTGCGCCGCATCTACCGCGCGCCGGAACTGTTCCAGCTGCTCGCCACCTTCGGCGTCGTGCTGATCGTGCAGGATGCGACCTTGTGGATCTGGGGGCCGCAGGACCTGCTGGGGCCCCGAGCGCCCGGCCTGCGCGGGGCGGTGACGATCCTGGGCCAGCGCTTCCCGCAATACGACCTGCTGCTGATCTTCATCGGCCCGGTCGTCCTCCTGCTGCTCTGGCTGCTCTTCACCCGCACGCGCTGGGGCACGCTGGTGCGCGCCGCGACGCAGGACCGCGAGATGGTGGGCGCGCTGGGCGTCGACCAGAAGCTCCTGTTCACCACCGTCTTCATGCTGGGCTCGTTCCTCGCCGGCCTCGGCGGCGCGCTGCAATTGCCCCGTGAATCGGTCAACCTGCAGATGGATCTCTCGATCATTACCGACGCCTTCGTCGTCGTGGTGGTCGGCGGCATGGGCAGCCTGGGCGGCGCCTTCCTCGCCGCGCTGCTGATCGGCGTGCTGCATGCCTTCGGCATCGTCATCTTCCCCAAGATCACGCTGGTGCTGATCTTCCTCGTCATGGCCGTGGTGCTGGTGGCGCGCCCCTACGGGCTGATGGGGCGCAAGCCCGGCCCGGTCGCGGCCACCGTCGGCCTCGTCACCCCGCTGATCGGGCCGACACCCAGGGCTCTGGTCTGGCTCGGCCTCGTCGCGGGCGCGCTGCTGCTGGCCGCGCCGCTGTTCATCGGCGATTACGGCCTGACCATCCTGACCGAGATGGCGATCCTGGCGCTGTTCGCCGCCTCGCTGCATTTCATGATGGGCCCGGGCGGCATGGCCAGCTTCGGTCACGCCGCCTATTTCGGGCTGGGCGCCTATGCCGCCGCGCTGGCCATGCGCCAGCTCGGGCTCGGCATGCCGCTAGGGCTGATCGCCGCGCCGCTCGCCGGTGCGGCCTTCGGCCTCGTGTTCGGCTGGTTCTGCGTGCGGCTCTCCGGCGTCTATCTCGCCATGCTGACGCTCGCCTTCGCCCAGATCTGCTGGTCGGTCGCCTTCCAGTGGGTCGAGCTGACCGGCGGCGACAACGGCCTCCTCAACATCCTGCCCTCAGGCTTCGCGCAGACCCGCCAGGGCTTCTACTGGCTGGCCTTGATCCTCTCGGCCGGCGGCATCCTGCTGTTGCGCTGGCTGATCCGCACGCCGTTCGGCCACGGCTTGCGCGCCGCGCGCGACAACCCCTTGCGGGCCGAGGCGGTCGGCATGGCGGTCGGCCGGCTGCAATGGGCGGGCTTCGCGGTTGCCGCTGCCTTCGCCGGGTTCGCCGGCGGGCTGTTCGCCTATTTCAAGGGATCGGTGTTCCCGACCTTCATCTCGATCCCCCGATCGGTCGATGCGCTGCTGATGGTGCTGCTCGGCGGTGTCGATACGCTGGCCGGGCCGATCGTCGGCGCCGTCGTCTATACCGGGCTGCATGAACAGCTGATGAGCCTGACCGATTACTGGCGGGCGATCCTTGGCCTGATCATCGTGCTGCTGGTGGTGGCTTTCCCGCAAGGCCTGGCCGGCCAGGCGCGCGACTGGTGGCTGGCGCGCAAGGGGGTCGAGGCATGAGTACGGTCCTCGCGGTCGACGGCCTGCGCAAAAGCTTCGGCGGCGTCCATGCCGTGCAGGGTGTCGAATTCTCGCTCGATGCCGGCGAGATGCTGGCGCTGATCGGGCCGAACGGCGCGGGCAAGTCGACTTGCTTCAACATGCTGAACGGGCAACTTCGCCCCGACGGCGGCTCGGTCAAGCTGGACGGGCGCGACATCACCGGCATGAAGCCGCGCGAGGTCTGGCGGCTCGGCGTCGGCCGCACCTTCCAGATCACTGCCACCTTCGCCTCGTTCACCGTGGCCGAGAACGTCCAGCTGGCGCTTGCCTCGCATCACCGCCGGCTGACCACGTTGTGGCGCCGCGCCGCCAGCCTCGATCGCGACGAGGCGCTGGGGCTGCTCACCCAGGTCGGCATGGCCGACCAGGCCGACCGCCAGACCGGCATCCTGGCCTATGGCGACCTCAAGCGCGTCGAGCTTGCCATCGCGCTGGCCAACAAGCCGCGCCTCCTGCTGATGGACGAACCCACCGCCGGCATGGCGCCGCAGGAGCGCATCGGGCTGATGGCCCTGACCGCGCGGCTGGCGCGCGAACAGGGCATCGCCGTGCTGTTCACCGAACACGACATGGACGTGGTCTTCGGCCATGCCGACCGCGTCATGGTGCTGGAACGCGGCCGCAAGATCGCCGAGGGCACGCCCGCGGCGGTGCGATCAGACGAACGCGTGCAGGCGATCTATCTCGGCTCCGGCGCGATGTACGGGGAGGGGCACTGATGCTGACCGTGCAGGGCCTCGATGCCCATTACGGCCTCGCCCATATCCTGGCCGGCATCGAGCTGACCGTGCAGCGCGGCGAGGTCGTGGTGCTGCTCGGCCGCAACGGCGCGGGCAAGTCGACCACGCTCAAATCGATCATCGGCCTGCTGCGCCCGACCGCCGGCCGCATCACCTTCGAGGAGCAGGAGATCGCCGGCCGCTCACCCTCGACCATCGCTCGGCTGGGCTTGGGTTATGTGCCGGAGGAGCGGCGGATCTTCACCGAACTGACGGTGCGCGAGAACCTCGAGGTCGGCCGCCAGAAGCCGCGTCGGGGCGTGCCGCACTGGACGCCCGAGAAGCTCTATGCGCTGTTCCCGAACCTCGCCGAGATGAAGGACCGCCCGGGCGGCCGGATGTCGGGCGGCGAGCAGCAGATGCTGACCATCGCCCGCACGCTGATGGGCAACCCGCGGCTGATCCTGCTCGACGAACCTTCCGAAGGCCTGTCGCCGCTGATCGTCGAGCAGATGGCCGATGCGATCGCCGCGCTGAAGCGCGACGGCATGACGGTCCTGTTGTCTGAGCAGTCGCTGCATTTCGCCGCCCGCGTCGCCGACCGCGCCTATATCATCGAAAAGGGCCGCATCCGGCACGAGGCCGGCATGACGGCGCTCCTGGCCGATGAGGATGTGCGGCAGCGTTATCTGGCGGTTTAAGCTGCGATCGTCTTTCCCGGATTGAGCACGTTGCCCGGATCGAGCGTCCGCTTCAGCGTGCGCATCAGGTCTATCTCGACCGCCGGCTTGTAGTGGGTGATCTCGTCGCGCTTGAGGCGGCCGAGGCCGTGCTCGGCCGAGATCGAGCCGCCGAGGTCGTGGGTGATGGCGTGGATCACCCCGGTGATCTCTTCCCAGCGGTCGAGGAAAGCCTGCTTGTCCATGCCGACCGGCTGGGACGGGTTGAAATGGATGTTGCCGTCGCCGAGATGGCCGAAGGCGATGATGCGCACGCCGTCGCAGATCGCCTCGACCGCTTTGGAAGCGCGCTCGATGAATTCCGGCGTGCGCGAGATCGGCACGGCGATGTCGCATTTGATCGAGCCGCCTTCGGGCTTCTGCGCCTCCGACATCGATTCCCGCAGGAACCACAGCGCCTTGGCCTGGTCCATCGTGTCGGCGACCACGGCATCGATGACGATGCCGTCGGTCAGCCCGTCCTCGAGCGTGGCTTCGAGCGCGGCGCGCAAGGCCCCGCCGCCGTCGCCCGAGGCGAATTCGAGCAGCACCATCCAGGGATGGCGCGCCGCGAACGGATCGCGCGTGCCCGGCGTGTGGCGCAGGACATAGTCGAGGCCCAGCCGCGGCATCAGCTCGCAGGCGGTGACCTGGCCGCCGGAGCGGCGCTTGGCGAGGTCGAGCAATTGCAGCGCGGCATGCGGATCGGGCACGGCGACGAAGGCGGTCTCCACCGTCGCCGGGCGGGGATGCAGCTTCAGCACCGCGGCGGTGATGATGCCGAGCGTGCCTTCGGCGCCGATGAACAGCTGCTTGAGGTCATAGCCGGTGTTGTCCTTGCGCAGGGCGCGCAGGCCGTCCCAGATCCGCCCGTCCGGCAGCACCACCTCGAGGCCCAGCACCTGGTCGCGGGCATTGCCGTAGCGCAGCACGTTGGTGCCGCCGGCATTGGTCGAGAGATTGCCGCCGATCTCGCAGGAGCCTTCCGCGGCGAGCGACAGCGGGAAGAGCCGGTCGGCCTTGGCGGCAGCCGCCTGGGCGTCGGCGAGGATGAGGCCGGCCTCGACGATCATCGCGTCGGCCTCCGGAT
>JAEYTW010000719.1 GCA_023433835.1 Pseudomonadota bacterium
CTCCGCCGGGGGGGCGCGGGGGCCGGCGGCCGCGACGGCCGCGCTCAGCTGCCAGCCGATGGTGCCGCGCGCGACGATGTCGCCCCGGGCATCGGCGAGGGTGAGGGGCAGGCGGCCGGAAGTGCCAGACGGCGCCTGGTCGGCCCGGACGCTGATCCGCGCGCCTTCGCCGATCTGGGCGGGGCCGGCCTCGAGGTCGACGCCGGTGACCCGGATCCGCGCCGCGGCCTTGGCCAGCGCCGCGCGATCGATGCCGATGCGGGCCAGCGCCGCATGCAGCGCCTCGGCCATCAGCGCCGTGACGGCCTCCGCGCTCAGCGCGCCGCCGAGGTCGAGCTGGGAAGGCCGCAGGGCCACGGTGACGAGGGCGGTCGAATTCTCTGACGTCATAAGGGCCTCGGCTGCATCGCGTGAGGCAGCCACTCTACCGGCCGGTAGGCAATGGTCAACAGGCAAAAGCCATTTCGCCTGATGATTTCAGTCGAGGATGTGCGGCATCACCCAGAGCCCCCATCCGGCCAGCACCAGCGCCGACAGGACGTTCATGAGGAAACCGAGCGCGGCGAGGCGTACGAGGTCGAGCCGCCCGGCCTCGCCCACCAGAAGCGCGTTCGACGGTGCGCCGATCGCGGTCATATAGGGGGCGGTCGAGGCCAGGCTGACCAGGGTCAGCGCGATCAACGGGCTGGTGCCCAGCGCCGGGGCGGCGGCCGCGACCAGCGGGAACACGGTCAGCGCCACCACGCTGTTGGCCATCACCTCGGTGGCCAGCACCACGGCGAGGATGACCGCGCCGAGGATCAGCAGCGGAGGCCAGGCGAGATCGTCGACGCGCCCGGCGAAGGCGGCGATCCAGGCATCGAGGCCGAGGCCGGTGATCAACCCGTAGGAAATGACGATGGCGGCGACGATCAGCACGCCGCCGCGCCAGGGCAGCCCGGCGATGCCGCCGGCAAGCGTCAGGCCCAGCCGGCTCAGCCGCCACAGGAACCAGGCCGAGAAGACCAGCGCCGCGACGGCCAGCGGGTTACGGCCGCCATCGCCCAGCGCGGTATCGGCGATCGACAGCGCGGTCCAGAAGGCGAGGTAGATGACGGTCAGCCACGCCAGCCGGCGCTGCGGTGCGGTCGCGACGGGCAAGTCGGGATGGGGCAGGGGCCGGGCCGCGGCCAGGGTGCGGCGGAAGCCCAGGCAGAGTATGCCCCAGGCGGCGAGCGACAGGGTGGCCGAGAGCGGCACGCCCCAGATCGCCCAGGTCACGAAGTTCAGATGCTCGACACCCGGCACGGCGGTGGCGCGCAGGTAGACCACCAGGATCGCGTTGGCCGCCGACCCGATGATCGTCGCCATGCCGCCGATATTGGCGGCCCACATCACGGCGGCGGCCGCCGCCGTCGCAAACAGCCGTTCATGCGCAGCACGAACCTCGAACCGCGCCACGAATTGCGGCAGCAGCGGCAGCATGACCAGGATGGTCACGGCATTGGGCAGCAGGGCGGAGATGCCGGCGGTCAGGGCCAGCAGGCCGAGCAGCAGGCGGCGCGGGCTGTCGCCCGCGGCACGCGAGACATATCCGAGCAGCAGCGGCGCGCCGTCGATCGCCACCGCGGCGCGGGACAGCGCCAGCGCCGTGGCAAACAGCAGGGCCAGCGGGACGAAGCTGGCCGCCGCGTCGATCAAGCAGCCGAATCGAGGCGGATCAGGCGGATGCGCTTGCCCTGGGCGGCCAGCGCCAGCTTGCCGTGCTTCAGCGCCAGCGCATCCTCGCCGAACAGGTCGCGCCGCCAGCCGTGCAGGGCGGGCACGTCGGCCGCGTCGGAGACGGCGATGGCTTCGAGATCGGCGGTCGAGGCCACGAGCTTCTGGGCCACGTCATGCTCGTCGCATTTGAGCTTCAGCAGCACCTTGAGCAGTTCGATCAGCGGGCCGATGCCCTTCGGCAGCGGCTCGGTCTTCTCGACCTGCGGCCAGGCCGACGGGCCGGCGGCAAAGGCCGCGGCGAGCGCCTGCAGGAGATTGGCGCCGGCATTGCCCTCGGCCAGCCCGCGGCTCATCCCGCGCACGCGCAACAGCCCTTCGACGGTCGAGGGCGGGTCGCCGGCGATTTCGAGCAGCGCTTCGTCGCGCAGGATGCGGCTGCGCGGAATGTCGCGGGCCCGCGCCTCGATCTCGCGCCAGGCGGTGACGGCGCGCAGGGCTGCCAGGAATTTCGGGTTGGTCGAGCGCGTCTTCAGCCGCATCCAGGCTTCCTGCGGCTCGACCAGATAGGTCTTGGGCTGGGCCAGGATCGCCATTTCCTCGCCTAGCCAGCTGTCGCGCTGGCTCTTGGCAATGCGGGTGACCAGCTTCTTGTAGATCGTGCGCAGATGGGTGACGTCGGACAGCGCGTAGGTCACCTGCCGCTCGGTCAGCGGGCGCTTCGACCAGTCGGTGAAGCGCGACGTCTTGTCGATCGTCGCCCCGGCCAGCGTGTTGACCAGGGTTTCGTAGCCGACCTGCTCGCCGAAGCCGCAGACCATCGCCGCCACCTGGGTATCGAAGATCGGCGCGGGAACCTCGCCCATCAGGTGATAGAAGATCTCCAGGTCCTGGCGGGCGGCGTGGAAGACCTTGAGCTGGTCCGGATTGCGCATCATCGCGAGCAACGGCTCGAGCGACAGCCCGGGCGCCAGCGGATCGATAGCGGCAGCCTCGTCGGGGCCGGCGATCTGCACCAGGCACAGTTTCGGCCAGTAGGTCGACTCGCGCATGAACTCGGTGTCGACGGTGATGAACGGGGCACCGGCCAGCCGGGTGCACAGCGCCGACAGATCGTCAGTGGTCGTTATGATGTTCATGACTGGCGCTATAGCACCTCCGGCCCCCCGGAGTCACCAACGTGTCAACCGCGCTTGGCCACCGCCATCTGCAGGCCCTTGACCATGGCCTGGCCGATCGCATCGGATTCACCCGCCACGCGATTATTGATGATGGCGCGAAGGGCGTCGATGAACGGGCTGACCAGCAGCAGGTCGACCTGGCCTTCGGCTTTCACCCGGTCGAGATAGCGGCACAGGATGTCGCAGATCTGGGTGACGAAGGTATAGCCGAAAGTCGTGCCCTGGCCGCGCATGTCGTGGGCGACCTGGAACAGCGCCTCGATATGCTCGTTGCGTGCCGCCTCGTCCGCGGCGGCGCGGGCGTCGTCATAGGCCTGGCGCAGTTTCTGCAGATCGTTCTCGACCCAGAAGACATACTCGCTGGACATGTTGGCGAGATGTTTCTCGGCCCGGGCGATCGCCTCGAGATCGAGGGTGATGGCCCCGGTCTTCTGGCGCAGCCCGACCGGGGCCTTGATGAATTCCGCGTCGCCCGCCATGGCTTATTCCGCCGGCTGCCCGTGGGCCTGGCCGCCATGGCCGCCGCCGTGCCCGCCGTCATGGGCGTCGACCGGCTTGACCCGGGCATCCATGTCGGACAGGCGGCGGGCGATGTCGCCGGCCGGCCTGGTGTAGCGGGCCAGCAGCGAATAGATCACCGGCACCAGGAACAGGCTGAGGATGGTTGCGAACACCATGCCGCCGATCACAACCACGCCGAGCGCCTGGCGCGATTCGGCGCCGGCACCGTGGGCCATGGCCAGCGGCACCGCGCCGAACACGGTGGCGATGGTGGTCATCAGGATGGGGCGCAGCCGCACGACCGACGATTCCAGCGCCGCCTGATAGACGTCCATGCCTTCGTCGCGCAGCTGGTTGGCGAATTCGACGATAAGGATGGCGTTCTTCGCGATCAGGCCGACCAGCATGATGATGCCGATCTGGCTGTAGACGTTCAGCGACGATCCGGTCCAGACCAGCGCGCCCAGCGCGCCGGTGACGGCCAGCGGCACCGACATCATGATCACGGTCGGGTGGATCCAGCTTTCGAACTGCGCCGCCAGCGCCAGGAACACGATGATCATCGCCATGGCGAAGGTGAAGTAGAGGGCGCTCGACGAGTCCTTGAATTCGCGGCTCTGCCCGCCGTAGCTGAGGCGGGCGTCGGGCGGCAATTCCTCGGCCGCGACCTTCTCGAGATAGGTCAGCGCATCGCCCAGCGCGTAGTCGGAGGCGAGCGAGGCGCTGATCGTCATCGTGCGCAGGCGATCGGTCCGATAGAGCTCACGCGAATTGGCCCCTTCCGTCACCTTGATCAGGTTCGACAGGGGGATCAGCCTGCCGGTATTGGCCTTGACGAAGATGTTCTGGAGGTCCTGCGGCGACGAGCGGTCGTCGGGCCTGGCCTGGACCACCACATTGTACTGCTTGCCGGTGCGGTCGAAGGTGGTGACGTTGCGCGAGCCGAACAGGGTTTCCAGCGTCCGCCCCAGCACGTCGAGCGGCACGCCCAGGTCGGCGGCGCGCTCGCGATCGACGCGGACGCGGATTTCCGGCCGGGTCGGCTGGTAGTCGCGGTTGACGTTGACGAGCCTGGGGTTCTCGCGGTTGACCCGCGCCATGATGCGGTCGGTCCATTCCTCGATCTGGGGATAGGACGCGCCGCCGATGATCAGCTGGACCGGGGCCTGGAAGGCGGACTGGCCGAAGCTGGGCGGATTGATGGCGAAGGCGCGCACGCCGGGAATGCCCAGGATCTTGGGGAAGACCTCCTTCACCATGTCCTGCTGCTTGATGTGACGGTCCGCCCAGGGGGAGAGGTTGACGATCGAGAAGGCCGAATTGACCGGGCCCGGGCGGTTGAACGAGGGCGCGATGATGGTCAGCACCCCTTGGGCGTCGCCGCGGTCGACCAGCGGCTTCAGCACGGTCTCGATCTGCTGGGCGTAGCGGGTGGTGTAGTCGATCGAGGAGCCTTCGGGGCCGGTCAGATTGACGAAGAACGAGCCGCGGTCTTCGAGCGGCGCGAATTCCCGCGGGATCATCAGGTAGAAGCCATAGGCCAGCGCGGAGGCGCCGATGCCCAGCGCGATGATCACGACCGGCATCTGCATCGACTTGGTCAGGAGCCAGCGATAGCCGTTGGTGATGCCGACGAAGACCGGCTCGGTCGCCCGGTACAGGAAGCCGTCGTCGGCATGGCCCTTCAGCAGGGTCGAGCACAGCATCGGCGTCAGGGTCAGCGCGACGAAGCCCGAGAAGAACACCGAGGCCGCGACCGCGATGCCGAATTCGCGGAACAGCCTGCCGGTATTGCCTTCCAGCAGCGAGATCGGCACGAACACCGCCATCAGCACGACGGTGGTGGCGATGACCGCGAAGCCGATCTGGCGGGCGCCGCGCATCGAGGCCAGCAGCGGCGGCTCGCCCAGCTCGATGCGGCGGTGGATGTTTTCCAGCACGACGATCGCGTCGTCGACCACGAGGCCGATGGCCAGGACCAGCGCCAGCAGCGTCAGCACGTTGATCGAGAAGCCGAAGGCGGCCAGCACGATGAACGACGACAGGATCGAGACGGGGATGGCCAGCGTCGGGATCAGGGTCGCGCGCCACGAGCGCAGGAAGACGAAGATGACGCCGACGACCAGCGCCATGGCGACCATCAGCGCATGGAAGACTTCATAGATCGACTGCTTGATGAAGTCGGACTGGTCGAAGCGGATCGACAGCTCGACGCCGTTGGGCAGGTTTTCCTTCACCCGCTCCATCATCGCCTTGACGCCGTCGGAGATTTCCAGCGCGTTGGCGGTCGATTGCCGCAGGATGCCGAGGCCGACGGTGGAACGGCCGTTGATCAGCATCGCAGTGCGCTCGGATTCGGCGGCAAGCTCGACCTTCGCGACCTCGCCCAGCCGGGTCTTGTAGCCATTCTGTTCGCGCACCGTGATCGCGCGGAATTCCTCGGGGGTCTTCAGGCCGGTTTCGGTGCGCACGGTGAATTCGCGCTGCGAGCTTTCGATGCGGCCCGAGGGCAGCTCGACGTTCTGGCGGCGGATCGCGTTCTCGACGTCCTGCACGGTCAGGCCGCGGGCGGCCAGCGCCGCCTTGTCGAGATAGACCCGCATGGCGAACTTGCGCTCGCCGTTGATGTTGACCGAGGCGACGCCGGGCACGGTCGAGAAGCGGTCGACCAGGTAGCGCGAGGCGTAGTCGGTCAGTTCGAGCGGCGTCATCTGCTCGGACGACAGCGCCAGCCAGACGATGGGGCGCGCGTCGGAATCGACCTTGGCGATCGCCGGCGGATCGGCGTCGGTCGGCAGCTTGGACAGGATGCGGGCGATGCGGTCGCGGGCGTCGTTGGCCGCGCTTTCGATATCGCGGGTCAGCACGAACTCGATGGTGACGGTCGAGCTTTCCTCGCGGCTGGTCGCGGTGACGCGGCGGATGCCTTCGGCGCCGGCGACGGCATCCTCGATGATCTGGGTGATCTGGCTTTCGATGATCTCGGCCGAGGCACCCTTGTAGATCGTGTTGATCGAGATGATCGGCGGATCGATGTTGGGATATTCGCGGATCGGCAGCTTCTGGTAGCCGAACACGCCGAAGATGATCAGGACCAGCGACAGCACGGTGGCAAACACCGGCCGCTTGATCGAAACGTCGGAAAGAACCATGTCGCGTCGCGCTCCCGCCCGTGCCCTGTACTCAGCCTGCCTTCGGCTTCGCGGCCTGGGGCTGTTGCTGCCCGGCCTGGGGCTGGGCCGCCGGGGCCTTGGGCGCCGGGTCGTTCGCCGCGGTGGCCTGGCGGACCTGGGCCTTGTCGCGCACCTGCTGCAGCCCCGCGGTGACGACGTCCTCGCCGGCCTGGACCCCTTGCGCGATCTCGACCTTGCCGACCATGCGCTGGCCCAGCTTGACCGGCGTCATGTGCGCGACGCCGTCGCGGACGACGAACACGAACTGGTCGGCGCCGCGCGACAGGATCGCCTGCTCGGGCACCACCACGGCCTCCGGCCGGCGCTCCAGCACCAGGCGGGCGTTCAGGAACATGCCGGGCTTGAGCACCTCGTCGCCGTTCTGGATTTCCGCGCGCACGCGCACCGTGCGGGTGACGGGGTCGAGGCGGGTGTCGATCGCGGTGACCTTGCCCTCGATCTGCTGGCCGGGGATGCCGGCGCCGGTGGCGTGGACCGAGCGGCCGACCCGGACCTGGCCGGTGCCGAAATCGGCCTCGGTGACGTCGAACTCGAGCTTGATGACGGAGATGTCGTCGAGCGTGGTGACCACGTCGCCCGGGCGGATCAGCGCGCCCAGCGAAATGTTGCGCAGGCCGACCTTGCCGGCGAACGGCGCCTTGATCATGTAGTCGGCGAACTTGGCCTGTTCGGCACGCAGCCGCGCCTCGCTCGCCGCATAGGTGCTCTTCAGTTCGTCGACCTTGGCCTTGGCGACGTTGTTGGTGGTCAGCAGCTGGTTGGCGCGGTCGAGATTGGCGCGCGCGTTCTCGGTGGCCGATCGCATCTCGTCAATCTTGGCCTGGCTCTCGCCGGCGTCGAGCTCGATCAGCACGAAACCCGCGGGAACTTTCTGCCCGTCATGGAAGTTGATGCGGCGGATGATACCCGCAGTCTTGGCCGTGACCGTCACGGCCTCGTTCGCCGAGGTCGTGGCCACCGCCTCGATCTGCTTGCGCACCTCCTCGGTGCGGGCCTTGGCCGTCTCCACCGGCGTGCGCTGCACCTGGGGCGTAGCTGCACTGGTCGCCGTCTTGCTGGCGAGGAAGGGGAGCTGATCCTTGTAGGCCCAGGCACCGGCGCCAACGCCGGCGAGGATCGCCACCACGGCGACCTGAGTCACGAGTCGCATACCTACTCCACAGATTTTGGAACGGCAGATGCCGTCGGGGCCAACCCTGGTTCACGGCAACATACCACGTGGACAAGCGTTCGCGGATATGTAGATCGCGATTGTTACGGCTTGTTACACAGTTGTTAGGCCGGAGTGGCACATCGGCGTCTTTAGGCGCAATATCTTGTCGTGGGCGGGCTTTTCGCTCATCGTTCAGTAGCGTTATTTCTGCTTGATGCTCGGGAGTATGGTGATGTCGACGGCATTGTTCACCCATCAGGCCTGCCTGCGGCACGAAACCGGGGGCGGCCACCCCGAGCGTTCCGACCGCCTGCGCGCGGTATTGGCGGCCCTCGACGCGCCCGAGTTCGCCGACCTCGACCGGCGCGAGGCGCCGATGGTCGATTTCGCCAAGATCGGCCGGGTGCACAGCGCGGGCTATGCCGAACGACTGCTGTCCGATATTCCCGTCGCCGGCCTGGCCATGCTGGATTCCGATACCGTGGTCTCGCCGGGTTCCGGCGAGGCGGCGTTGCGCGCGGCCGGCGCGGTGGTCGCCGCCGTCGACGCGGTCGCCGCCGGCGAGGTGACGAATGCCTTCTGCGCCGTGCGCCCGCCCGGTCATCACGCCGAGCCGCACCGGCCGATGGGCTTCTGCCTGATCAACAACATCGCGGTCGGCGCGCTGCATGCCCGCGACGTCCATGGCTGGCATCGCGTGGCGGTGGTCGACTTCGACGTCCATCACGGCAACGGCACCCAGGCGATGTTCGAGGACGATCCGGAACTTCTCTACCTCTCCACCCATCAATGGCCGCTCTATCCCGGCACCGGTTCACGGAAGGAGCGCGGGGCGCACGGCAATATCCTGAACGTATTGCTGCCGCCGGCGGCGGGCGGGGCGGAATTCCGCCTGGCGGTGGAGCGTGACGTCATCCCCGCGCTCGAGGCCTTCCGGCCCGATCTGCTGATGATTTCCGCGGGTTTCGACGCCCATGTCGACGATCCGCTCGCCAACCTGTCGCTCGAGGACGAAGACTTCGGCTGGGTTACCGACCGGCTGGTCGAGGCGGCCGACCGGCTGTGCGGGAAACGCATTGTCTCGGCGCTCGAGGGCGGCTACAACCTCGCCGCCCTCGGCCGCTCCGTCCAGGCGCATGTCCGCGCCCTCCAGCGTGCCTGACCGATCCGGAGAGCCCTGATGCCCAAGACCGCCGAAGCCGGCCTGCCCGCAGACATCGCCGCGCTGAGCTTCGAGCAGGCGCTGGCCGAACTCGACCAGATCGTCCAGCGGCTGGAAGGCGGGCGGGTCGCACTGGAAGAATCGATCGACATCTATACCCGCGGCGTCCACCTGAAGCGGCATTGCGAAGCCAAGCTGCAATCGGCGCAGGAGCGTATCGAGAAGATCGTGATCGGGCCGGACGGCGCGGTGTCGGCCGAACCGGCAAGCTTCGGCTGAGGGAGGCCTCGTCCATGACGCTGCTCGACAAGGCGATGTCGATCGTCGCCCGCAAGGTCGACGAGGAGATGGGTCGCCTGTTGCCGGCCCTGACCGACCTGCCGGAAAGCCGGCTGATCGAGGCGATGCGCTATACGGCGCTGGTGCCGGCCAAGCGCCTGCGCCCGTTCCTGGTGATGGCCTCGGCCGACCTGTTCGAGGTCGCGCAGGACCATGCGCTGCGGGTCGCCGCGGCAGTTGAACTGGTTCACGCCTATTCGCTGGTCCACGACGATCTGCCCTGCATGGACGACGACGACCTGCGCCGCGGCCAGCCGACCGTGCACATCAAATTCGACGAGGCGACCGCGGTCCTGACCGGCGACGCGCTGCTGACCCTGGCCTTCGAGGTGCTGGCGGAGCCCGCTACCCATCCGTCGGCCGAAGTCCGGCTGGAACTGATCCGCGGCCTGTCGCGTGCTGCCGGCCCGGCGGGCATGGTCGGCGGCCAGGCGATCGACCTCGCCGCCGACAAGGCGCAGTTCGACATCGGCGCCATCACCCGGCTGCAGAACCTCAAGACCGGGGCGCTGATCGCCTTTTCCTGCGAGGCCGGCGCCATCCTCGGCCATTCGGACCCGACGCGGCGGCATGCCTTGCGCGCCTATGCCCACGATATCGGCCTGGCGTTCCAGATCACCGACGACCTCCTCGACATCGAGGGCAGCCGGGAAGAGACCGGCAAGGCCGTTGGCAAGGACGACGCCGCCAACAAGGCGACCCTGGTCAAGCTGCTCGGCCTCGACCAGGCCCGCACTCAGGCCCGGATGCTCGCGTCCCAGGCGGCCGTCCACCTCGAACCCTTCGGCCCCAAGGCGTCGCTGCTGCGCGATCTGGCCGAATTCGTGGTGTCGCGCCGCAAATAGCCCTGCCATACTGATCCGATGACCCAGCGCCAGGACGAGACCGCCAATCATGGCCAGCAAACCCGTGGCCAGTAAGACGCCGTTGCTCGATCGGGTGATCGAGCCGGCCGACCTTCGCCGTCTCGACGATAGCCAGCTGCCCCAGCTTGCCGCGGAATTGCGACAGGAAGTGATCGAGGCGGTTTCGCTGACCGGCGGCCATCTCGGCGCCGGCCTCGGCGTGGTCGAGCTGACCGTCGCCCTCCACCACGTCTTCGACACGCCCAACGACCGCCTGATCTGGGATGTCGGCCACCAGGCCTATCCGCACAAGGTGCTGACCGGACGGCGCGACCGCATCCGCACGCTGCGCCAGGGCGGCGGCCTTTCCGGCTTCACGCGCCGCTCGGAAAGCCCCTACGACCCGTTCGGCGCGGCCCATTCCTCGACCTCGATCTCGGCCGGGCTGGGCATGGCCGTGGCCCGCGATCTCGACGGCCGGCACAACCACGTCATCTGCGTCATCGGCGACGGGTCGATCTCGGCCGGCATGGCCTACGAGGCGATGAACAACGCCGGCTCGATGGATGCCCGCCTGATCGTCATCCTCAACGACAACGACATGTCGATCGCGCCGCCGGTCGGCGCGATGAGCGCCTATCTGTCGCGACTGCTCTCCTCGCGCTCCTACATGTCGATGCGCAAGGCGGCCCGCCAGCTGACCGAGATGATCTCGCGCCGCCTGACCGAGAAGACCGAGCTGGCCGAGGAATATGCCCGCGGCATGCTGACCGGCGGCACGATGTTCGAGGAACTGGGCTTCTACTACGTCGGCCCGCTCGACGGTCACAACCTCGAGCACCTGTTGCCCGTGCTGCGCAACGTGCGCGATTCCGAGAAGACGGGGCCGGTGCTGATCCATGTCCGCACCCAGAAGGGCAAGGGCTATCCGCCGGCCGAGGCCGCGCCCGACAAGTATCACGGCGTCTCCAAGTTCGACGTCGTCACCGGCGCCCAGGTCAAGCCGCGCCAGGGTCCGCCCAGCTACACCAAGGTCTTCGCCGAGGCGCTGATGGCCGAAGCGGCGGCCGACGACAAGATCGTCGCCATCACCGCGGCGATGCCGTCGGGCACCGGCCTCGACCTGTTCGGCCAGCGTTTCCCCGCGCGCACCTTCGACGTCGGCATCGCCGAGCAGCACGCGGTGACCTTCGCCGCCGGGCTGGCCACCGAGGGTTACAAGCCGTTCTGCGCGATCTATTCGACCTTCCTGCAGCGCGGCTACGACCAGGTCGTCCACGACGTGGCGATCCAGCAATTGCCGGTGCGCTTCGCCATCGACCGCGCCGGGCTGGTCGGCGCCGACGGCGCCACCCATGC
The DNA here is from genome assembly GCA_023433835.1 of Pseudomonadota bacterium. Taxonomy (GTDB): domain Bacteria; phylum Pseudomonadota; class Alphaproteobacteria; order Ferrovibrionales; family Ferrovibrionaceae; genus JAFKFH01. The sequence continues at coordinate 11,433 of JAEYTW010000719.1, forward strand.
CGGCTCGTTCGACACCACCTATCTCGCCTGCCTGCCGGGTTTCGTGGTGATGGCCGCGGCCGACGAGGCCGAGCTGATGCACATGGTGGCGACCGCCGTGGCGCTGAACGACCGGCCGTGTTCGTTCCGCTATCCGCGCGGCGAGGGCGTGGGGGTGGAATTGCCCAGCCGCGGCACCCCGCTCGAGATCGGCAAGGGCCGCATCATCCGCGAGGGTACGGCGGTCGCCATTCTGTCGTTCGGCACGCGGCTCGGTGAATCGTTGAAGGCGGCCGATATCCTGGCCACCCACGGCCTGTCGACCACCGTGGCCGATGCACGCTTCTGCAAGCCGCTCGACGAGGACCTGGTGCGGCGGCTGGCGCGCGACCACGACGTGCTGATCACTGTCGAAGAAGGTTCGGTCGGCGGCTTCGGCAGCCACGTGCTACAATTCCTGGCGACCGCGGGGCTGCTCGACCACGGCCTGAAGATCCGGCCGCTGACCCTGCCCGATACCTTCATCGACCACGAGGCGCCGCAGAAGCAGTACGACGAGGCCGCGCTGAACGCGCCGCAGATCGTCGCCACCGCCCTGGCCGCGCTGGGCCGTTCCACCGCGACCCAGCCGGCCCGCGCTTAAGGCGGGCTGGGCAGCGCGGTCATCGGCCCCGCCGATTTGGTCACGTCGAGGATGACCATCGTCGAGGTTTCGGCCACGGCCGGGATCGATTGCAGTCCGTCCTTGATGAAGTCGCGCAAGGCATCGACATCGCGCACCCAGACCCGCAGCAGATAATCGATGTTGCCGGTGACCAGCAGGCATTCGGTGATCTCCGGCCGGCCATGGATCGCCCGCAGGAACTGATCGGCGGTTTCCGGTCCGTGCTTGGCCAGGCGCACCGTCACCATCACGCAGATGTTCAGGCCCAGCGCCGCCTGGTTGATCCGGGCCGTGTAACCCTCGATGACCCCGCTGTCCTCCAGCCGGCGCAGCCGCCGGCTGCACGGCGTCGGCGATAGCCCGACCCGATCGGCAAGGTCCAGCGTCGACATCCGGCCATCCTCGACCAGGGCGGCAAGGATCCGATGGTCGGTCGCATCGAGATCGGGCGATTTTCTCTCTGTTTTCATCATGACGGAGCGACTTTAGCTCAATTCGGCCGGAAATCGCCCTGAGATTGCACGGACTTGCTCGGACCCTGGGTGATATCGTTCCGGTCATCAGAACGGAGGAACGCCCGATGCGCCCCGGTTTCGCCCGCTGGCTGAACTCGACCAACGAAGTCACCCGCCGTTTCCTGGCGGCCGGCCGCATTCCCGGCCTGATCAACATCGCCGGCGGCCTGCCGGCGCCGCACACCTATCCGTCGGCCGAACTGGCCGAGATCGCCCGCCGGGTGATATCAGATCATCCGCAGGAGACGCTGGGCTACGGCCCGATCGACGGCCTGCCCGAATTGCGCGCGGCGGTGGCCGGGCGCTTCAGCCGCGACGGCCTGACGGTCGGGCCCGAGAACGTGCTGATCACCACGAGCGGCATGCACGGCCTCGACCTGATCGGCAAGGTGCTGCTGGAGCCGGGCGGGCTGATCGCCGGCCACCATCCGACCTATCTCGGCGCGATCGATGCCTGGCGCGTCCATCACCCGACCTATCGCCATCTGATCCTGGAGGACCCGGCCTTCGATGCCATGGCCGGTCTCGGCGGTGCCCGATTCGGCTATGTCGTGCCGAACTTCTCCAACCCGACCGGCAGGCTGGTCGATGTCGCCACCCGACGTGCGCTGGTCGAGGCGGCAGTCGCCACCGATACCTGGCTGATCGAGGACGATCCCTACGGCACGCTGCAATACGAGGGCGAACCGTTGCCGCGGATGATCGAACTGGCCGGCCGGCCCGACGGTCCGGTCGCCTATCTCGGCACCTTGTCGAAGCAGATCGCGCCCGGCCTGCGCATCGGCTGGATCATCGGCGAGCCCGGCCTGATCGATGCGCTGACCATGGCCAAGCAATGCACCGACATGTGCACGTCGGGGGTTACGCAGCGCATCGCGCTGGCGGCGATCGAGGGTGGGCTGGTCGAACGGCTGCAGCCCGAGATCGTCGCGCTCTACCGGGAGCGGCGCGACGCGTTGTGCGCGGCGCTGGCCGACCATCTGACCGAGTGGTTCACGTGGGAGGTACCGGTCGGCGGCATGTTCGTCTGGGCAGTGGCCCGCGATCCGGCCATCGATACCGACCGGCTGTTCGCCGAGGGCCTGGAGGCCGGCGTCTGCGTGGCGCCGTCGAGCGTGTTCGATCCGTCGGGGCGGAACCGCGGCGCCTTGCGCCTGAACTTCACGCTGAACCCGCCCGACAAGCTGGCGGAAGGCGTGCGGCGGCTCGCTAGCGTGCTGCACAAGATGAAGGAGGTGGCGTGATGGTGATCGGACGCTGGCGCGATATCCCGGTCGCGGTTGCCGTCGACTATTGCCGCGAGGGCCAGATCGATCCGGCCATCCGCCCGCTGCGCCCGGCAGGGCAGCAGCCGCGCCTGTTTGCCCGGGCGGTGACCGCCCTGTGCGCGCCGCCGGATTTCTCGGCGGTGCGTCAGGCGGTCGACCTCGTTGGGCCCGGCGAGGTGCTGGTGATCGCCGCCAACGGCCATGCCGAAACCGCGATGATCGGCGACATCCTGTCGGGTCATCTGCGCCGCCGCGGGGCGGCCGGCATCGTCTGCGACGGTGCAGTACGCGATGTCGGCACGCTGGCGCGATGGGACGATTTTTCCGTGTTCGCCCGCGCGATCACGCCGCGCGGCCCGCTCGCCGGGGGCAAGGGTACGGTGAACATACCGGTCGCCATCGGCGGCGCCCTGGTCTCGCCCGGCGACCTGATCATCGGCGACGATGACGGCCTGGTCGCGCTGACCCCGGCCCTGATGCAGGACCGGATCGCCGCGGCGGAAGCCAAGCTCGCACTGGAGGCGCAGTGGGAGGCGAGCCTGGCGAGCGGCAGGTCGGTGCGCGAGACCTACGGGCTGTAGTGGCCGCCTACATCAATTGTTTTGCTAAATGTGAATGACGAGACCTGCGCCATCAGAGCGCTGCGGGCTGAGGCAAGGTCGGAACACTCTAGGTGAACCTAGATATCCCGCGCTCTATAGAGAATGCAAGGCATTGCTCCCCTAACTCTTTGCAGTCTTTTGTAATGGATCTTTCGTCATTTTCTCCATATAGCTGCAATGATAAGTGTAGAATCACGTTCAATGCCAATAATGAACAGGCAATCGCTACATCACACTTGATATTGTATAGGGCCTCCAGGCGTTCGCCTATTTCCAAATTTTTTCGTCCAAATGGCGTAGTGTGGTGGATCGAATCTCGATAATATTTCCCTATCCGGATGAAATCTGAGAATGGTGGTGCCGAACCGTCCTCGGCGCCTTCCGAGGCGAATTTAACGATCCGTGCCAACCGGTCTTTCAAGGCATCCTTAAACTCTTTGGTTTCTGCATATTTAAGAAAATCGTCACGGCAATCGTACCTGCCCAATTTTCTCGTATTGAGTGCTGTGTACAATAAACCGCTAGTAAATGATTCTACTAAACTGAAGGCGCTGCTCACCATGCTGCGGCTTACAAATTTTTCCCGATTAATCAAAGGAGCAATCTGATCTCTTTTGTTTTTCATATTTTTGTCTGTCACTCCAAGTTCGTCAATCTTACTCATCGTCTCGCGCAAATCTGAAAAACCGGCCTTGAGGTCTTGAATGAAATGACGTTCGGGATAATCAAACTGCAAACCGTAAGTAGAAATGCAGACATGGGCGTAGAATGGGACTCTTATCTTGACCGAATCGGCGAGCGGAAAGAATGCTTGTTCGAATTCATCAAGTCTCAGATTGATCCCAAAGCCGGGAATTACTGCGTCGCATAATTGCTCAAGCTCGACATAATCGCAGCGCGCAAAATTCTCTCTGATGAAACCTTGCATAGTGGAGGTTAGTTCACTGTAGGTTCGCCCAATCTGCGCAGAGACACTCCTAGCCATTCGACGGTTGGGAATGTTTCCCGCCACCTCGCGTTCGCGCCTGAACGCTTCCCAATCGTTGATATCCCCAAGCAGCAGACGGGAAACAACGAGGGCCTTCATCTTAGTTTGGGCTGTAGGTGCCATGGTCGTCCCCACCTGGTCATCCTGAAACTCAAGCACAATGCCTTTTGCAACGCGTGGCAAAACTCTACTACCAGGGGCCGTGCTTGATTTGCCTGAGGTCATCGGGAAACTTTCGATTGGCGCTTATTGAGCAAGTTCGATGATCGCATCGGGTAATGTGCATCCCCCGCTTGCACAAATTTTCGACCAGACGGTCAACTTCCCGGCTATATACAGCCGATGAACTCGGGGAAAGATGATGCAGGGCGCTGGGGCGCCGAGGCACGGGCGACCTTTGCCCTGGGCTGGCCGATCGTTTTGACCCAGGTGGCGATGACGCTGCTGACGACGACGGCGATCGCGCTGTCGGGCAAGCTCGGCCGGCTCGACATCGCCGTCGTTTCGCTGGCCAACAATCTCTACTACCCGGTCTTCATGTTCTCGCTCGGGGTCGTCACCGCCATCGCGCCGATGGTGGCCCAGGCGGTCGGCGCCAAGCGCCAGATGGTGCGCGACGTGCGCCGCACCCTGCGCCAGGGCCTGTGGGTCGCCCTTGCCATCGGCCTCTGCGGCATGGCGCTGCTGTGGTTTGCCGAACCGATCCTGCTGATGTTCGGCCAGGCGCCGCTACTGGCCAAGAAGGCCGCGCCCTATGCCCGCATCATGTCCTGCGGGCTGATTCCGGCGCTGGGCTTCATCGCCTTGCGCAACTTCGTCACCGCGCTGTCGCGGCCGCGCGTCGTCATGTTCATCGCGGTCTGCGCCGTCATCTTCAATGCCTGTGTCGGCTGGTCGCTGTCGCAGGAGCGGCCTGGTCTGCCGGGGCTGGGCGTGCAGGGCATCGCGATCTCCTATGCCGCGACGTCCTGGTTCATGTTTCTGCTGCTGCTGGCCTATTGCTATACCCAGCGCACGTTGCGCCGCTATCATGTGCTCGGCCGGTTCTGGCGCGCCGACTGGCGGCGCTTCCGCGAGGTGCTGCGGCTCGGCGTGCCGATCGGCCTGACCGTGCTGATGGAGGTCGGGCTGTTCTCGGCGGCGGTGTTCATGATGGGCATTCTCGGGGCTGACTCGCTTGCCGCGCATCAGATCGCGCTGCAACTCGCCTCGCTTGCCTTCATGGTGCCGCTGGGGATGTCGCAGGCGGTTGCCGTGCGCGTCGGCATCGGCGCGGGCGCCGGCGATCGCAACTGGATCGCGCGGGCCGGCTGGACCGGCATCGGGCTCGGCACGTCGTTCGTCGTCGTTGCCGCGGTGCTGTTCGTCACCGTGCCGCGCTCGCTGGTCGGTTTCTTCGTCGACGTGCAGGACGAAGCGAATCTCGAAGTGCTCCAACTGGCCTCGGCCTTCCTGGTGGTCGCCGCCGCCTTCCAGATCGTCGATGCGCTGCAGGCGTTGGGCGCCGGCGCCCTGCGCGGCCTGAAGGATACGCGCTGGCCCATGATCATGGCGGCTTTCGGCTATTGGGCGATCGGCTTTCCGGTGGCCTGGATCCTCGGTTTCCGCCTCGATTTCCAGGGCGTCGGCATCTGGCTCGGCCTGGCCGCCGGGCTGACCGCCACCGCTATTCTGATGATCGGCCGCTTCGCGCTGCGCGACCGTTTCCGGATCGGGGCCCGGCCGGCGTGAGCAAGGCGCCGAAAACCCGCCTCGACGCGCTGCTGGTCGCCCGCGGCCTTGCCGAAAGCCGGGCGCGGGCCCAGGCGCTGATCCTGGCCGGTCTCGTCTTTGCCGGCGAGAAGCGGCTGGACAAGCCCGGCCTCAGCCTGGCCGAGGATACCGAGATAGCCGTGCGCGGCCGCGACCACCCCTATGTCTCGCGCGGCGGCCTCAAGCTCGTGCGCGGCCTCGACCATTTCGGCTTCGATCCCACTGGTGTGGTCGGCCTCGATGTCGGTGCCTCGACCGGCGGCTTCACCGACGTGCTGCTGCGCCGTGGCGCCGAGCGGGTCTATGCCGTCGATGTCGGCCATGGCCAGCTGGCCTGGAGCCTGCGTCAGGATCCCCGCGTCGTCGTGCTGGAAAAGCAGAACGCCCGTCATCTGACGGACGTACAGATTCCGGAGAAGGTCGGGGCGATCGTCTGCGATGCCTCGTTCATCGGGTTGGCCACCGTGCTGGCCACCCCCTTGACCTTTGCCGGCCCCGGCGCCTTCCTGGTCGGGCTGATCAAGCCGCAGTTCGAGGTCGGGCCCGACCGGGTCGCCAAGGGGGGCATCGTTCGCGACGAGGCGGCGCGGGCCGAGGCCTGCGAGCGCATCGTCGCCTGGCTGTCGGCCCAGCCGGGCTGGACGGTCGAGGGTGTGACCGAAAGCCCGATCACCGGTGCCGACGGCAATGTCGAATTTCTGATCGGGGCGCGCCATGCGTGAAGTCGAGGGGATCGTGGGCCGGCTGGGCGGGCGCGGTGACGGCGTGGTCGACAGCGACCGTGGCCGCCTCTATGTGCCCTATACCGTGCCGGGCGACCGCGTGCGGGTTGCCGTGGGCAAGCCGCGCGGCGACGGCTTCACCGCCGACCTGCGCGAGGTGATGGCACCCGGGCCGGACCGTATCGAGCCGGGCTGCCAGCATTTTTATGCCTGCGGCGGCTGCACGATGCAGCAACTGGCGCCGGCGGCCTATGACGACTGGAAGCGCGACCTGGTGGTGCAGGCGCTGGCCCGCCGCGACCTGGCGCCGGAGGTGGCGCCGTTGTTCCAGGCGCCGGCCAACGACCGCCGCCGCGCCGAGTTCGTCGCCCGCCGCGTGCCCAAGGGCGTGCTGCTCGGTTTCCATGAGCGGGAAAGCCTGCGGATCGTCGACGTCGTCGATTGCCTGGTGCTCAACCCCGTGCTGGTCGCGCTGCTGCCCAAGCTGCGCAAGGGCCTGAAGCCGCTGATGAAGACCGGCGAGGCCATCGACGTGCATGCGACGGTGACCGAGACCGGCGTCGACCTGGTGCTGTCCGGCGTCTGGCCGCGCGAGACGCTGGTCGGGTTGAGCGCCTTTGCCGACGATCTCGATCTCGCGCGCCTCTCCCTGCGCGGCCGCGGCTGGGTCGAGCCGGTGGCGGTGCGGCGCACGCCGGTGGTGCGCTTCGGCGGCATCGCCGTGACACCGCCGCCCGGTGGCTTCCTGCAGGCAAGCCCGGCGGCCGAGGGCGAACTGACGCGCCTGGTGCAGGGTTTCGTCGGGCCGGCGCGCCAGGTCGTCGATCTCTATGCCGGCTGCGGCACCTTCACCCTGCCGCTCGCCGCCGGTGGCGCGGTGGTGCGCGCCTATGACGATGCCGCGGCCGCAATCGGCGCGCTGACGCTGGCCGCGGGGCAGGGCGGCCTCGGCGGGCGGGTGAAGGCCGAGATGCGTGACTTGAGCCGCCGGCCGCTGGATCTGCCGGAACTGAAGAAGGTGGAAGCCCTGCTGTTCGATCCGCCGCGGGCCGGCGCGCGCGAGCAGATGGTACTGCTGGCCAGGTCCGACGTGCCGGTGGTCGCCGCGGTGTCCTGCGATCCCTCCAGCTTCGCGCGCGATGCCCGCATCCTGGTCGATGGCGGTTACCGGCTGGAGAGCGTGCATCCGGTCGACCAGTTTCCCCATACCGGCCATGTCGAGCTGGCGGCAGTGTTCCGAAGATAGAGGAACTCGCCCGCCCGCCTTGCGTTTCTGCCGCGGACCGCGACATCGAGGGAAGCGCATGGCACGCAAGGAAACCGCGAAAGCGGCCCTGACGAACCGCCCCGGCTTGGCCGGGGAAACCCATCAGCACAACGGCGAGGCGCTGACCACCAATCAAGGGGTCGTCATCGCCGATAACCAGAATTCCCTGAAGTCGGGCGCCCGCGGCCCGACGCTGCTGGAAGACTTCGTTCTTCGCGAGAAGATCACCCATTTCGACCATGAGCGGATCCCCGAGCGCATCGTGCATGCGCGCGGCTCGGGCGCTCACGGCTATTTCCAGGTCTACGAGCCGCTGACCGAGCTGACCCGCGCGGGCTTCCTGCAGGATCCCCGCGCCAAGACGCCGGTCTTCGTGCGCTTCTCGACCGTCGCCGGCGGGGCCGGCTCGGTCGACACAGCGCGCGACGTGCGCGGCTTCGCGGTCAAGTTCTATACCGAGGAAGG